>NZ_JBHXEN010000007.1:0-180683 GCF_042724695.1 Streptomyces sp. NPDC127068
CACGCTGTTGAGTTCTCAAGGAACGGACGCTTCCTTTGTACTCACTCCAGCCATTCGGCTGAGGCTTTCCTCCGGGCGCTTCCCTTCGGTGTTTCAAACTCTATCAGGTCTTTTTCTTCGCCCTGACCAGCTTCTCGCAGGCATGCGAAATTCTGATCTCAAGATGAGAGAAGAGGACTTGATGGAGACTGCCCGACTCCACAACACTCTCGCGTTGCTCGCGGGCAGGGTTACGACTGTACAGCGGGCTTGACAGCGGGGGCAAATCGAGGGTGCACCCCTGCCTCCGCCACCCGGCTCCGCCCGCACGGAACTCGGACTTTTTATGACTTACGCTGCTGAACAGTGCGCTGTGCCCGGGTAGACGGGTGACGGCGCCGTCGGACTCCGAGCCTTGGGAGGCTTGCCCATGACCCGTGTGACATCCCCTGTCTCCGGCCGTGCCATCGGACTGACCGCGGTGCCGGATCCCGTCTTCTCCGGTGCCATGGTGGGCCCCGGAACCGCGGTCGATCCCGAGCGGACGCCCGCGGAGGCGGTGGCTCCCGTCTCCGGAGTGATCGTCTCCCTCCATCCGCACGCGTTCGTGGTGGTCGACGACGAGGGGCACGGCGTGCTCACCCATCTGGGCATCGACACCGTGCAGCTCAACGGTCAGGGCTTCGAGCTGCTGGTGAACAAGGGGGACAACGTGCAGCGCGGTCAGGCCGTCGTGCGCTGGAACCCCGCCGAGGTCGAAGCGGCCGGCAAGTCTCCGGTGTGCCCGGTGGTGGCGTTGGAGGCCATGGTGGACTCCCTGTCGTCGGTGAACGAGAGCAGTGACGTGAAGGTGGGCGACACGCTCTTCGACTGGCAGTAACGGCGACAGGCAGACAACCATCGCGGCGGCGGGCCCGTCGCTTGTACGCGGAGACGGTGAGATGGAAACAACGCTGCGGGGCGTCGGCGTGAGCCACGGTGTGGCGATCGGCGAGGTACGGCACATGGGCACGGCGGTCCTCGAACCGCCCGCGAAGCAGATCCCCACCGAGGACGCCGAGCGGGAGCAGGGGCGCGCCCGCCAGGCGGTGGACGCCGTGGCGGCCGATCTGAACGCGCGGGGCAACCTCGCGGGTGGCGAGGCCCAAGCCGTGCTCGAAGCGCAGGCCCTCATGGCCCAGGACCCGGAGCTGATCGTCGACGTCGAGCGACGGATCGCGGTGGGCAGCACGGCCGAGCGCGCCGTGTACGACGCCTTCGCCTCGTACCGGGCGCTGCTGGCGGGGGCCGGCGAGTACCTCGCGGGGCGGGTGGCCGACCTCGATGACGTGCGCAACCGCATCGTCGCCCGGTTGCTGGGCGTGCCCATGCCGGGTGTGCCGGACAGTGACGAGCCGTACGTGCTGATCGCGCGGGACCTGGCGCCGGCCGACACGGCGCTGCTGGATCCGTCGTTGGTCCTGGGCTTCGTGACCGAGGAGGGCGGGCCGACGAGTCACAGCGCGATCCTGGCGCGGGCGCTCGGGGTGCCCGCCGTGGTGGCGCTGCCGGGCGCCGGGGAGCTGGCCGAAGGCGCGGTGGTCGCCGTGGACGGCAGTACCGGGGAGGTGTTCGTGGAGCCGAGCGCCGAGAAGCGGGCCGCGCTGGCGGCGATCGCGGAGGAACGCAAGGCGGCGCTGGCTTCCTCGACCGGTCCCGGCGCGACGTCCGACGGGCACAAGGTTCCGTTGCTGGCCAATGTGGGCGGGCCGGCGGACGTGCCGGCGGCGGTGGAGGCCGGTGCCGAGGGGGTCGGGCTGTTCCGCACCGAGTTCCTGTTCCTGGACGACAGCGCGAAGGCGCCGTCCGAGGAGAAGCAGGTGACCGCGTACCGGCAGGTGTTGGAGGCGTTCCCGGAGGGCCGGGTCGTCGTCCGGGTCCTGGACGCGGGAGCGGACAAGCCCTTGGACTTCCTCACCCCGGCGGACGAGCCGAATCCGGCGTTGGGGGTGCGGGGGTTGCGGTCCCTCTTGGACCACCCCGACGTGCTGCGCACCCAGCTGACCGCGCTGGCCAGGGCAGCCGAGGGACTTCCGGTGTATCTGGAGGTGATGGCGCCGATGGTGGCGGACCGGACGGATGCGAAGGCGTTCGCGGACGCCTGTCGTGCGGCGGGGTTGCGCGCGAAGTTCGGTGCCATGGTGGAGATCCCCTCGGCGGCGCTGCGGGCGCGTTCGATCCTCCAGGAGGTCGAGTTCCTGTCGCTGGGCACCAATGACCTCGCGCAGTACACGTTCGCCGCGGACCGGCAGGTGGGTGCGGTGTCGCGGTTGCAGGACCCGTGGCAGCCGGCGCTGCTGGACCTGGTGGCGCTGTCGGCGGAGGCGGCGAAGGCCGAGGGCAAGAGTTGCGGGGTGTGCGGTGAGGCTGCGGCCGATCCGCTGCTGGCGTGCGTGTTGACGGGGCTGGGCGTGACCTCCCTGTCGATGGGCTCGGCGTCGATCCCGTACGTACGGGCGGCGCTGGCCAAGTACACGCTGGCGCAGTGCGAGCGCGCGGCGGCGGCGGCCCGGGCCGCGGACACCGCCGAGGACGCGCGGAACGCGGCGCAGGCGGTGCTCTCCGGGGAGTAGTCGGTGCCGGGGCGCTCCGCCGTGCGGGCGCCCCGGTGACGGGGCCGGGTGTCAGTGGTGGGTGTGGCCGCTCGCGCCCGGGCCGATGCCGTCGATGTCGGGCGGTGCGCAGTAGTCCACGCCGGATTCCGGGGAGACGGGTTCGCCGGAGACGGCGTCGGTGCAGTAGGCGTCGAACACCTGCGCCGCGGTGAGGGGGGCGAGTCCGTCGTCGACGAGGCGCCAGCCCTGGACGCGGTCGTCGTGCCCCGGGGTGGTGGTGCGCATGACGAGGCCGCCGGGGCTCCGGGTCGCGAAGCCCGTGGCGAGCACGGTGGCGAGTTCGACCGCGGCGGCTTCGTCGGCTTCGGTGAGGCCCGTCGCGTCGCTGCGGGCCCGGAAGACGCCGAGGAGGTTTTCCGCGGGGGTGGTGACGCTGCCGACGAGGTGGTGCGCGCCGGGGCGGGCGGAGCGCAGGATGCGCAGCAGGAGGTCGGAGGCGCGGGCGAAGGCGGCCCGGCCGATGTCCTCGCCGCAGGTGGCGCACTCCCCCGCACGGGCGAGTAGGTGGGTGGCGTACTCCCAGGTGGCCTGGCGTGCGGTCTCGTCGAGGAGGTCGGGGAGCAGTTCGGCGAGGGGGCGGCCGTCGTAGGGGACGGTGGGGCCGGTGGCGGCGAGTTCGGCGGTGAAGCGGGTGCGGGAGGCGCGGGTGTCGGGGTCGATGCCGGTGCGGGCGCAGTAGGACGCGTAGTGCTCGGGGTCGAAGAGGGCGATGCTGGTGTGTTGGCCCCGGGCGTCGAGGGCGCGGAGGACGGCTTCGGTGTGGCGCAGGTAGGTGTGGTGGTCGTCGAAGGTGAAGCTGCGGTAGCGGCGCATGGCCGTGAAGTCCGCGGCGTCGGCGAGGAGGCCGAGGGTGCCGGCGATCTCGCGGCGGATCCGTTCGTTCGTGGTGGCGTGGTGGTCGGTCGGTGTCATGGTTCCCCCTGGGCACGGTCGATCGATGCTCACTCACCGTAACCGGAGGGACTGACATCGGTGCTCGGGTCGGGGTCAGGGGCGGCGGGCGGCGAGTTCCACGTAGAAGTCGAGGAGGTCGACGCGGTCGACGGAGCCGGGGTTGACGGCCCGGTCGAGTGGGGTGCCCTGGAGGAGGCGTTTGACCGGTACTTCGAGGCGTTTGCCGGTGAGGGTGTGGGGGACGGCGGGGATTTCGATGATCTCGTCGGGGACGTGGCGGGGGGAGAGGTTCTCGCGGATGGTCCGGGTGACGAGGGCGCGCAGTCGGTCGTCGAGGGCGGTGTCCGGGGCGAGGTGGACGAAGAGCGGCATCCAGTACCCGCCGTCGGCCCGTTCGACGCCGACGACGAGGGATTCCTTGATCTCGGGGAGGCGTTCGACGGCCTCGTAGATGTCGGCGGACCCCATGCGGACGCCCTGGCGGTTGAGGGTGGAGTCGGAGCGGCCGTGGATGACGACGGACCCGTGGGGGGTGAGGGTGATCCAGTCGCCGTGCCGCCAGACTCCGGGGTAGGTGTCGAAGTAGCTGTCGTGGTAGCGGTGGCCGTCGGGGTCGTTCCAGAAGTAGAGCGGCATGGACGGCATGGGCCGGGTGACGACGAGTTCGCCGACCTCGTCGAGGAGGGGTCGCCCCTGCGGGTCCCATGCCTGGAGGTCGGTGCCGAGGCCGGGTGCCTGGAGTTCGCCGATGTGGACGGGGAGGGTGGGCACCGCGCCGGCGAAGCAGGAGCAGACGTCGGTGCCGCCGCTGACGGAGGCGATCCACAGGCCGCCGTCGCGGTCGGCGAACTCGTCGTGCAGCCAGCGGAAGCCGTCGGGGGGCAGCGGGGAGCCGGTGGTGGCGACGCAGCGGACGCGGCTGAGGTCGTGGTCGCGGGCCGGGTGCACGTCGGCCTTGCGGCAGGCCATCACGTAGGCGGCGGAGGTGCCGAAGAAGGTGGCGGCGGTCTGTTCGGCGATGCGCCACTGGGCACCGGTGTCGGGGTGTCCGGGGCTGCCGTCGTACAGGACGATCGTGGTGCCGGTGAGGAGCCCGGAGACGAGGAAGTTCCACATCATCCAGCCGGTGGACGTGTACCAGAAGAAGCGGTCGTCGGGGCCGAGGTCGCAGTGGAGCCCGAGTTGTTTGTAGTGCTCCAGGAGGATGCCGCCCTGGGACTGGACGATCGCCTTGGGCAGTCCGGTGGTGCCGGAGGAGTACAGCACCCACAGGGGGTGGTCGAAGGGGACCGGGGCGAAGTCCGGTGCGGTGTCGTCGGCGGTGAGGTCCGCCCACTCCAGGGCGCCGTCGGGGGCGGGGGTGCCGAGCAGGGGGACGTGGACGACGGCGCGCAGGGTCGGCAGCTGGGCCCGGAGTTCGGCGACGGTGTCGGTGCGGTCGTGTTCCTTGCCCCCGTAGCGGTAGCCGTCGACGGTGAAGAGGACGACGGGTTCGACCTGTTGGAAGCGGTCGAGGACGCTGCGGGCGCCGAAGTCGGGGGCGCAGGAGGTCCACACGGCGCCCACGGTGGCGGTGGCGAGGAGGGCCACGACGGCCTGCGGGACGTTCGGGAGGTAGCCGCTGACCCGGTCGCCCGGGCGGACCCCGAGGTCGCGCAGCGCGGCGGACAGCGAGCCGACCTGGCGGCGTAGCTCGGCCCAGGTCACCGGGGCGGGGCCGTGGGTCTCGTCGACGTGGAGGAGGGCGGGTTCGGCGGGGCGGTCGGCGGCGGCTCGCAGGGCGTGTTCGGCGTAGTTGAGGGTGGCGCCCGGGAACCAGGTCGCGCCGGGCATCCGGCGGGTGCCGAGCACCTGGGTGGGGGGCGTGGTGAAGCGGACGTCGAACCATTCGGCGACGGCCTGCCAGAAGGTGTCGAGTGCGTCGACGGACCAGCGGTGCAGGGCCGGGTACCCGCCGTGGGCGGGGGCGCCGTGGTGGGCGGCGGCCCAGGTCTGGAAGCGGGTGATCCGGGCGGACTCCACGGTCCGCCGGTCGGGCTGCCAGAGCGGTGGGGTGTTCGCTGAGGACGAGGACATGGTCGGTGCTCCCCTGCCGTGTGCTGGGTGTGGGCGTCCTCGGCGCACGGTGGGTGGTGTGCGCCTCGGCGGCTGAGGGGGACGATGCCATGTGATCGACTCGGGCACCAGGGCGGGACGCGCCGGTGAGGAGTGGTGGTGTCCCGGGTGAACGGGGGCTGAACGCGCCACGTTGCCCGTGGGCGCGGTGGCAGGGTGATCGTCATGGATGGTCGTGGCCTGTTGCGGTCGGTGAAGGCACTTGGTGCGGGGGGACCGTCGCTGGGGCTGCGTGCGGTGCGCGCGGCGCTGCGCCGACGGCGGGTGGACGCGTCCGCCCTGGCGCCGCGGGGGGCGGAGCGGGCGCGGGTGCCGGGAGCGGTGACGGACGTGGCGTCGGGTCCGGGCGGGGGTGTCATCCGGTTCGCCCGTTCGGAACTGCGGCTGCTGGTCACGGTGACGGGGGCGGTGTTCTGGGGCTGGGACGGTGCCGGTCCCGAGCCGTCGTACGCCTTGTGCGGCGCGGCGCCGGAGGCCGATCCGCGCGTCATGTTGGAGCCGGACAAGGACGGTGGGTGGCGGGTGGTGTCGGAGCGGATCACGGTCGCGGTGTCGCGGTACGGGGGGATCGAGGTCCGTACGCCGGGCGGGGTGGTGCTGCGCCGGGTCGAGCCGCCGCGCTGGTGGGAGTCGGCCGGGGGCGGGGTGTCGCGGTGGGTGCAGCGGGCGGAGGTGGCGGCGGACGCGCGGTTCTTCGGGCTCGGGGGGCGGGCGGCGGGGCCGCGGCTGGTGGACGGGACGTACCGGTTGTGGAACACCGATCCGGGGGGTTCGTTCGGGCCGGGTGACGACCCGTTGTCGATCACGATGCCCGTGCAGTGGGTGGTGGCGGACGGCGGGACGCACCTGGTCTTCCACGACACGACGTGGGACGGGTCGGTCTCGCTCCAGGAGGGCGAGGAGGGGGACGGGTCGGGGCACGACCGGCCGGGGACGGTGGAGCTGCGCTGTGACGGGGGGCCGTTGCGGTGTTGGGTGGTGGTGGGCGCGCCGGCCCGGGTGCTGCACACCTGGGTGTCGTTGACGGGGGCGCCCGCGGTGCCGCCCGGGTGGGCGCTCGGGTACCAGCACGCGCGGTGGGGGTTCGGGAGTGCGGCCGAGGTGCGGCGGACGGTCGCCGGGTACCGGGAGCGGGGGTTGCCGTTGGACGCGGTGCACCTGGACATCGACCATCTGGACGGGCACCGGGTGTTCACGGTGGACCGGCGGCGGTTCCCGGAGTTGCCGGAGTTGGCGCGGGAGCTGGCGGCGGACGGGGTGCGGTTGGTGTCGATCGTCGATCCGGCGGTGAAGGCGGAGCCGGGGAACCCGGTGTTCGAGTCGGGGCGGGCCGTGGGGGCGTTCGTGCGGGACGCGACCGGGCGGGAGGTGGTCGGCACGGTCTGGGCGGGTGAGTCGGTGTACCCGGACTTCACGGATCCGGGGGTGCGTGCGTGGTGGGGTGACTGGTACGGGGAGCGGTTGGGTCAGGGGTTCGCGGGGTTCTGGCACGACATGAACGAACCGGTGTCGTTCGCGGCGTTCGGCGAGCGGACGTTGCCCCGGTCGGCGCGGCACGCGTTGGAGGGGCGGGGCGGGGACCACCGGGAGGCGCACAACGTGTACGCCCTGGGGATGGCGCGGGCTGCCTACGAGGGGGTCCGGCGGCTGCGTCCGGCGGAGCGGCCGTTCTTGTTCTCGCGGTCGGGCTGGGCGGGGATGCAGCGGTACGGGGGCACCTGGTCGGGGGACGTGGCGACGGGGTGGCCGGGGTTGCGCGCGTCGTTGGCGTTGGTGCTGGGGTTGGGGTTGTGCGGGGTGCCGTACTCCGGGCCGGACGTGGGGGGCTTCACGGGGAGTCCGTCTCCCGAGTTGTACCTGCGGTGGTTCCAGTTGGGTGCGCACCTCCCGTTGTTCCGTACCCATTCGGCGCTGCGGGCGGGGCGGCGGGAGCCGTGGGCGTTCGGCGAGGAGGTGGTGGAGCACGCGCGGGCGGTGCTGCTCGAACGGCGGCGGTTGGCCCCGTACTTGATGACGTTGGCGCAGTTGGCGGCGCGCACGGGGGCGCCCTACGTGCGTCCGTTGTGGTGGGGTGCTCCGGAGGACCGGGCGTTGCGGGACTGCGGGGACGCGTTCCTGTTGGGTGACGCCCTGTTGGTCGCGCCGGTGGTGGAGCCGGGGGTGGACCGGCGGGCGGTGCAGCTGCCGGCGGGCACCTGGTACGACGCGGTGAGTGGCGTGGCGTTCACGGGGCCGGGGCGGGTGCGGGTGGCGGCGCCGTTGTCGCGGGTGCCGGTCCTGGTGCGGGCGGGTGCGGTGGTGCCGGTGCGCGGGGCTGACGGCGGGGTGGAGTTGGAGGTGTGGCCTCCCATGCGTGGGGGTACGGGAGGCGGTCTGGTGGTGGCGGACGCCGGTGACGGGTGGGGGGCGTCCGAGGTGGAGCGTTTCACCACGCGGTGGCGGGGTGACCGGGTGGTCGTGGAGCGTGAGGGCGGTGGCCCGGTGGGGTATCCGGTCCGGCTGCGGGAGGTGTGAGCCGGACCGGCTCAGCCGTGGCGGCCCTCGAACCACGCCTTGGCGGCCAGGGTGTGGAGGGGGAAGGCGAGTTCCGTGGGGCGGCGCAGCAGGTGCCACCCTTCCGTCTCGTCCGTGGGCACGGAGGGGGGCAGTTCGGACGCGGGTCGTTCGGGGAGGGCTCCGAAGAGGACGAGGTACCCGTCGGGTGCGCTGAGCACGTGGGCAATGCGCACGTCCCTGGCCGCGGCGTCGATGCCGGTCTCTTCCTTGAGCTCCCGGACGAGGGCCTCGCGCCAGTCCTCGTGGTGGTCGATGAACCCGCCGGGCAGGGCTATGCCGCCGAGGGCGGGGGCCACCGTGCGGGTGATGACGACCAGGGCGGTGCCCTGATCGTCGTAGACGGGCTGGAGGGCCACCGCCACGGGCAGGGGGTTGCGGTACGTCGTGGTGCCGCAGGTGGCACACCCCCTGGGCCAGCCGGATGCCTCGGCGGCGAAGGGGGCGCCACAGCTCGAACAGTGGGAGTCCCGTACGGGGTTGGTGGTGTGGTGCTGGGAATCGGACACGCGCGGACTGTATCCGATCGCCCGGGGCGGACGGCGCGCCGTCCCGGGTGCGGGCGGTACGGCCGTCGGACCGTGCGGTGGGGTTGGCCGGAACCACCCCCGTCGGTCCCGGCCAACCCCACCGATAAGACCGGACGCAGTTCGGGGGTGTGCGGTTCTGCCGCCCGGGGCCGAATTTCGTCGTTCGTGCGTCGTTCGCCGACCGTCGTGTGGAGGTGCCCGACGGTCGGTGGCGCCCGGTCCCGTCAGGTGGTGGCGGTCTGGCGCGTCACCTCGCCGACGGTCAGGGCGTGTTCGACGACCTCGATGAGGACTTCCTTTGCGGAATCCCGGTGCCGGACGTCGCACAGGACGACGGGAACGGAGTCGTCGAGGTCGAGTGCTTGGCGCACCGAGTCGGCGGGGTAACGGTCGGCTCCGTCGAAGCAGTTGACGCCGACGATGAAGGGGATGCTGCGCCGTTCGAAGTAGTCGACGGCGGCGAAGCAGTCCTCCAGGCGGCGGGTGTCGGCGAGGACGACGGCGCCGAGCGCCCCGGTGGCCAGTTCGTCCCAGAGGAACCAGAAGCGGTCCTGTCCGGGGGTGCCGAAGAGGTAGAGCACCAGGTCCTGGCGGAGGGTGATGCGGCCGAAGTCCATCGCCACGGTGGTGGTGTTCTTGCCCTCGACGCCGTGGGTGTCGTCGACCGGGCGGCCGGCTTCGCTGAGGGTCTCCTCGGTGCGCAGTGGCTTGATCTCGCTCACCGCGCCGACCAGGGTGGTCTTGCCCACGCCGAAGCCGCCCGCCACCAGGATCTTGAGGGTGACGGGTTCTATGGGGGCCTTGCCCCGCTCAGTACGCCCCAGGACCATCGGATTCGTCTCCTGCCTCAGTGGTGTGGGGCGGCGGGGGACCGTATCCTCCGCCGCCAGGTGTTTCGATGACGAGTACGTCGCCGGGGCGGACGGCGACCGTGTCGCTGCCGTCCAGGTGCAGGACCGTACCGTCCGGGTGTTCGACCCGGTCGGTGCCGCAGGCGCCCGGGGCACCGCCGGCGAGACCGTAGGGCGGGACCCTGCGGTGTTGGGAGAGGGTGGAGACGGTCATGGGCTCCCGGAACGTGATGCGGCGCACGGCTCCGTCGCCGCCGTGCCAGCGACCGGCGCCGCCGCTGCCGTGCCGGACGGAGAACTCCTCCAGGAGGACGGGCAGGCGCCACTCCAGGACCTCCGGGTCGGTGAGCCGGGAGTTGGTCATGTGGGTCTGGACGACGGACGTTCCGTGGAAGCCGTCCCCGGCGCCGGAGCCGGAGGCGATCGTCTCGTAGTACTGGTGGCGGTCGTTGCCGAAGGTGACGTTGTTCATCGTGCCGGAGCCCTCCGCCTGGACGTTCAGGGCGGCGTACAGGGCGCCGGTGATGGCCTGTGAGGTCTCCACGTTGCCCGCGACGACGGCGGCCGGGGGGCGCGGGGCGAGCAGCGAGCCGGGTGGGACGACGATGCGCAGGGGGCGCAGGCTGCCGTCGTTGAGGGGGATGTCCTCGGCGACGAGGGTGCGGAACACGTAGAGCACGGCCGCGACGACCACGGCGGACGGGGCGTTGAAGTTGGTCGTCAGCTGGGGGGACGTGCCGGTGAAGTCGACGGTGGCCGCGCGGGCTGCGCGGTCGACGGTGACCCGTACCCGGATGACGGCGCCCGAGTCGGTCTCGTACGTGTGGGCGCCGTCCCGGAGGGTGTCGATCACCCGGCGGACGGATTCCTCGGCGTTGTCCTGGACGTGGCGCATGTACGCCTGGACGACGTCGAGGCCGAAGTCGTCGATGACGCGGCGGACCTCGTCCACGCCCTTGTGGTTCGCGGCGATCTGGGCGCGCAGGTCGGCGAGGTTGGTGTCGGGGTCGCGGGAGGGGTGGGTCGCCGTGGTGAGCAGGCGGAGGGTTTCCGCCTCGCGGAAGCGGCCGTCCTCGGTGAGCAGCCAGTCGTCGAAGAGGACGCCCTCCTCGGCGAGGGTGCGGCTGTCGGCGGGCATGGAGCCGGGGGCGGTGCCGCCGATCTCGGCGTGGTGTCCGCGCGAGGCCACGAAGAAGAGCGGGGCCCCGGGGGGCTGTGCTCCGGCGTCGGCGTCGGTGGGGCGGGCGAAGACGGGGGTGATGACGGTGACGTCGGGCAGGTGGGTGCCGCCGTGGTAGGGGTCGTTGACCGCGTAGGCGTCGCCGGGGCGCATGGTGCGGCCACGGCGGCGGATGACCTCCTTGACGCTGGTGCCCATCGATCCCAGGTGGACGGGGATGTGCGGGGCGTTGGCCACGAGGTCGCCCTCGGGGTCGAAGAGGGCGCAGGAGAAGTCGAGGCGTTCCTTGATGTTGACGGACTGCGCGGTGGACTCCAGCCGGGCGCCCATCTGTTCCGCGATGGACATGAAGAGGTTGTTGAAGACCTCCAGGAGCACCGGGTCGGCGGTGGTGCCGGCGCGGGAGTCCTCGGGTGCGGTGGTGCGTTCCAGGACCAGGTGGCCCGCCGGGTGCGGGGTGGCCCGCCATCCGTCGTCGACGACGGTGGTCGCGCCGTCCTCGGTGATCAGTGCGGGTCCGGTGACGACGAGGCCCGGTGACAGGCGGGCGCGGCGGTGCAGCGGGGCCCGTCGCCAGGCTCCGCCGGTGTGCAGGGTCGCCTCGGCGGGGGGCTCGGGGGCGGTGACGGGCGGGGCGAGACAGGACAGGTCGGGGGGATCGGTGGGGCCCACGGCCTCCACCGAGACGGACTCGATGACGATCGGGCGGTCCAGGGCGAAGGAGTACACGGCGCGGTGGCGGTCCTCGAAGGCCCGGGCCATCGCGTCCGGTTCCCCGAGGTCGACGGCGAGGGTGGTGTCCGTGCCGTCGTAGCGCAGGTGGGCGCGCCGGGTGACGCGAACGTCCGCGTCGGGGACGCCTTCGGCCAGCAGTTCGGCGCGGGCGGTCGCTTCCAGGGCGTCGGCGGTGTCGCGCACCCGGGGGGTGGTGGCCGGGGCCAGGGGTGCTTCGACGGACTGTTCGCGTAGGGCGGCGAGGTCGGCGAGGCCGATGCCGAGGGCGGACAGCACGCCCGCCAGGGGTGGTACGAGGACGGTGCGGATGCCGAGCGCGTCGGCGACCCGGCAGGCGTGCTGTCCCCCGGCGCCGCCGAAGGTGGTCAGGGCGTAGCGGGTGACGTCGTGGCCCTGTTGGACGGAGATGCGGGTGACGGCGTTGGCGATGTTGGCCACGGCGATGCGCAGGTATCCCTCGGCGACCTGTTCCGGGGTGCGGTCGTCGCCGGTGCGGCGGGTGATCTCGGCGGCGAGCGCGGCGAAGCGGTGGCGGACGAGTGCGCCGTCGAGTGGTTGGTCGCGGTGGGGCCCGAACACCTGGGGGAAGTGGTCGGGCTGGATGCGGCCGAGCATCAGGTTGGCGTCGGTGACGGTGAGCGGTCCCCCGGCGCGGTAGCAGGCGGGGCCGGGGTCGGCGCCGGCGGAGTCGGGGCCGACGCGGTAGCGGCTGCCGTCGAAGTGGAGGACGGAGCCGCCGCCGGCGGCGACGGTGTGGATGTCGAGCATGGGGGCCCGCAGTCGCACTCCGGCGACGGTGTGACTGAGGACGCGTGGGTAGGTGCCGGCGTAGTGGGAGACGTCGGTGGACGTGCCGCCCATGTCGAACCCGATGACGCGGTCGTGGCCGGCGAGTTCGGACATGCGGGCCATGCCGACGATGCCGCCCGCCGGTCCGGACAGGACGGCGTCCTTGCCGCGGAACCGGGTGGCGTCGGTGAGTCCCCCGTTGGACTGCATGAACAGCAGGCGTCCGCGGGGCACGTCCAGTGCCTCGCCCAGGCGCTGGACGTAGCGGCGCAGCACCGGCGAGAGGTAGGCGTCGGCGACGGTGGTGTCGCCGCGGGGGACCAGCTTCATCAGGGGGCTGACCTCGCTGGACAGGGAGATCTGGGGGAAGCCGATGCGGGCGGCGAGTTCACCGACGCGCTGTTCGTGTTCGGGGTACAGGTGGCTGTGGAGCAGGACGACGGCGACGGCGCGGACGCCGTCGGCGCGGGCGGCGCGCAGCGGTCCTTCGAGGGCGTCGAGGTCGGGCTGGCGCAGTACCTGGCCCTGGGCGGTGACGCGTTCGTCGACCTCGATGACGCGCTCGTGGAGCGGGGCCGGCAGGACGATCTCGCGGGCGAAGATGCGGGGCCGGTCCTGGTAGCCGATGCGCAGGGCGTCGCGGAACCCCCGGGTGATGACGAGGGCGGTGCGTTCCCCGGTGCGTTCGAGCAGGGCGTTGGTGGCGACGGTGGTGCCCATGCGCAGGGACGCGATCGTGGGCGCGGCCGGGGCGGGTCCGGGGTGCTGCGGACGCTCTGCGGGTTCCGGGTGCGCTGCTCGTTCCGGGTGCACTGCTGCTTCTGCGTGTGCGGCGAGGAGGAGCCGGATGCCCTCGACGGCGGCGTCGGTGTCGGGGGTCCCGGGGCCGGGGTCGCCGGGGGTCCCTCCGGGTCCCGCGGGGTCGCGGGGCCGTGCGGAGAGGACCTTGCGGGTGACGAGGCTCCCGTCGGGCCTGCGCGCGACGACATCGGTGAAGGTGCCACCGCGGTCGACCCAGAACTGCCAGCCCGTCACGTCGTTCTCCCCGCTGCCGTGCTGCTCAGAGGGCCCTCAGGCCGCTGATCACGTCGCGCAGGATACTCGCGTCCGGCAGCTCGGCGGGTGGCACGGGGCGTGTCACGTGCACGAGTTCGTCTTCGACGAGGTCACCGATCAGGACGCGGACCACGCCGATCGGAAGGTCCAGTTCCGCCGCGAGTTCGGCGACGGACTGCGGCGTGTCGCGGCACAGTTCGATGATGTCGACGTGTTCCGGGGAGAGTGACTGGTCGGCCTCCGGGTTGGCTACGTGGGACTCGGTGAGCACCACCGCGATCAGATCGAGGCGGTGTTGGTTGGCGCTGGTGGTGCGGCCCCGGGTCATCGCGTACGGACGTACCACGGGGCCGGCGTCGTCATCGAACCAGTGGGGGGTTCCCTGACCGTCTGCGCTCATGCAGTCCCACTACCCGCCAGGGGACGGTTCGGTGCGCGGAGCGGCCCCCAAGTGCGCGCCGACCCGCTTCACGAGCAGGGTCATCTCGTAGGCGACCTGACCCACGTCGGAGTCCGCGTCGGACAGGACGGCGAGGCAGCTGCCGTCTCCGGCGGCGGTGACGAAGAGGAACGCCTCGTCGAGTTCCACGACGGTCTGGCGGACGCCGCCCGCGTCGAAGTGGCGGCCCACGCCCTTGGCCAGGCTGTGGAAACCGGAGGCCACCGCTGCGAGGTGCTCGCTGTCCTCCCGGGTCAGTCCCTGCGACACACCGGTCGGCAGGCCGTCACCGGACAGGACGAGCGCCTTCCGGATGCTGGCGACCCGCTGGACGAGTTCGTCGAGCAGCCAGTTGAGGTCGGAGTTCTCCCCAGTCGCGATGTGGCCGTTGGCCTGTGGTGCGGTCATCGACCGTCCCCCTCAGATGTGGTTCCGTGTGCTGTGCCGCCCCGGGCGGTGTCGCCCTCGGCGTTCTCTTCGCGGCCGCGGGCCCACCCTCGTTGGAGCGAGGCCATGCGGCTGCGTACTTCGTCGGCGTCCCGCTCTTCGGGCGCCGGTCGGGTGCGATCGCTGCGCAGGTCCGGTCCCTGTCTGAGCTGGGGCGCGAGATTGGCCTGGCGGACCCGGCGCGGGAGGCCGCCGGTCGGGGGCTCCGCCGTGGGACCGTCCGGGGCGGGGCGCCGTCGGTCCGTGGGGGTGCGGTCCCGTCGGGGCAGGGTGGCTCCGCCGCGTGCGGTGGCGTCGCCGGCCGGGGGTTGGATGCTTCGTACGGCGTCACCGCCGGGCGCGGGGGTGCTCGTGGTGGCCTCCGGGAAGCGGCGTCTGCGCGGGAGGTCCGGCGGGGTGCCGGGGCCGGTGCGTGCGGTGGTCCGCTCCGCGCCGGGTTCGGGGGTGCGGGCTCCGGCTTCGACGACCGGGCGGCCGTGGGAGCTGACGAGCTTGGGGGCGCGGCGGCGCTGGAGGTCCGGTTCGGCTTCGCGGTACTCGTCCGGCGCGCGGTGCCGTCCGGGCGGGGGCGTGTGGTCGTCCGGGGCGCCGAGTCGGCCGGTGAAGACCTCGATGTCGTCGGCGGAGCCGATGGGGGCCGCCACTTCGGCGGGGCCGTCCAGGACGGAGGCGGGCAGTCCGGGGAGCGTTCCGGTGCCCTGGGCCGGGGTTGCGGCACGGCCGCCCGTCCTGGCCTCGGCGAGGACGCGTCCGGCGCGGACCCCGACGCCGTCGGTGTCGCCGTCCGGCGCCGCGTCGGTGAGCAGGACGTCGGGCAGGAACACGACGGCGGTCGTGCCGCCGTACGGCGACGGTTGGAGCGCGACGCGGACGTTCTGGCGCTGGGCGAGTCGGCTGATGACGAACAGACCCAGGCGGTCCGTGTCGGACAGTTCGAACTCCGGGGTCTCGGCGAGCCGGAGGTTGGCGTCGAGCAGCGCCTCGGAGGTCATGCCCAGTCCCCGGTCGTGGATCTCCAGGGTGAAGCCGTTGGCCACGTACTCGCCGTGCACCTGGACCGTGGTGTGCGGCGGGGAGAACACCGTGGCGTTCTCCAGGAGTTCGGCGACCAGGTGGGTGACGTCGGCGACGGCGGGGCCGGTGACGGCGATCCTGGGCAGTCGGCGGACGGCGATGCG
Source organism: Streptomyces sp. NPDC127068 (assembly GCF_042724695.1). NCBI lineage: Bacteria > Bacillati > Actinomycetota > Actinomycetes > Kitasatosporales > Streptomycetaceae > Streptomyces > Streptomyces sp. NPDC127068. The sequence goes on from NZ_JBHXEN010000007.1 coordinate 15,401, forward strand.
CTCGTAGTCCTCGACTTCGGCGACGGAGGCGCGGACGACGTCCATCAGCTGCACGGGCTTGCGCCACTGGCGGGAGGGAGCGGCGCCGGAGAGGATCACCAGACCTTCCGCGTGGCGGCGCATGCGGGTGGTGAGGTGGTCGATGCGGAAGAGGTCGGCGAGTTCGTCGGTGTCCTCGGTGCGACGCTCCATGGCGTCCAGCAGCGTGAGCTGCTTGTGGAGCAGGACCTGGCTGCGGCGGGCGAGGTTGACGAAGACCTCGGAGACGCCGTGGCGCAGTTCGGCCTGTTTCACCGCGGCTTCGACGGCGGCCCGCTGGAGGATGTTCAGGGCGAGTCCGACCTGGCCGATCTCGTCCTTGCCGTACTCGAGGCGCGGGGCTTCGGTGTTGACGTCGATCTTCTCGCCCGAGGCGAGGCGCCGCATGACGCCCGGGAGCCGGACGCCGGACGCCTCGGTGGCCTCCAGTCGCAGCTGGCGCAGGTCGCGGATGAGTCCGCGGCCGATGCGCACGGAGAGGAACACCGAGAACAGCAGGGCGATCAGACCGAGGACGCCCGCGATGACGGCCCGGGCGATGACCCCGACGGCGATGGGGTGGACCCGGTCCTGGTAGCGGTCGTTGGCGGCGGCGTTGCGGTCGGCGAGGTTGTCGAGGACGCCCTCGGTGGCCTCGTTCCACTCGCCCGCGGAGACCATGGTGGGCACGCCGGGGGCGGCGGCGCCGACGGACTGTTCGGCGACCCGGAGCGCGGCGGTCTCGTCCTCGTGCCAGTAGTTGACGTAGCGCTCGCGTTCCGAGGCCGGGAGCAGCGTCAGGTTGACCTCGTACAGCAGTTCCCGCTGGGCGACCAGGTCGGAGATGGTGCGGATCTCGTGGCGGGTGAGGCTGCGGGCGACGAGCGCGGAGCCGAGGAGGGCGTCCTCCCGGGAGAGGAGTTCGCGGGCGCGGGCGATGCCGACGAGGGCGCGGCCCTGCTTGTCCATCTCCGGGTCGTCCAGGCCGTGCACGGTCATCACGAGCGCGTAGCTGGGGTCGATCAACAGGTTGTAGAGGTCGAGGGCGGTGGTCCGGCTGACCGTGCCCTCCTCGACGGCGTGCCGCACCGATTCGATGCCGTCGAGGGCTTCGAGGAGGGCGGTGAGGCGACCGCGGGACTCGGCGTCGAGGTCGTCGGCGACACCGGAGGCCCGGGTGTTCTTGCGGACCTTCGCGACGAGTTCGTCCGTACGTTCCCGGACGCGGTGCAGATCGGTCAGGGCGTCGCTGGAGCTGGCGTCCGCGAGGTAGACCATGGACTGGCGGCGCTCCTCCTGGATGGCCTGGACCATGTCCTCGATCGGATAACCGATCTTGTCGACCACCTCGGCGACCGTCAGCAGTTGGACCGCCTCACGGCTCGTGATCACGGTGGAGAAGCCCCACAGCGCGGTGAGCGAGACCAGCGGCACCAGCAACAATGCCACGATCTTCCGGCGGATCGATCTCCCGCGAAAGCGCATGGCCTCCCCCTACTTCGAACCCCCGTGCCGGGGGTAAACAGGCGCGTCAAGAAACGGCGTGAGCCTACTACTGACGTAGCCACTTCTCGAAGACGTGTCCGGATAATTGTTCCCGACGGGACCCGCGATACATCATCAGTTGTCCACCTATGATGGGAGATTGCCGCCCAGACCGGCGCACACGTCTCCGCCTCCGATCCCTCCGCTCAGCGAGATCAGTTGGCTGGAAACGTACGGTATGCGGGAATCTTCACGTGCACTCGTGCGTCTTCCTTACGGAGGCGGGGCGCGGGGTGACGCCTTCGAAGTGGCCGGTGCGAAGGGGAGCCGGCGTTCATGAGCGGGGTGCGAGCGGGCCGCCGGATCACCGTGTGGTCACAACGGCCCCGCGCCGCCGTCGGGCGGCATAAAACAGAGCAAGACGGGCACGACATGGTTGTCGACGGCTGCGGCACCGGCGGACGGACCCGTGGACGGTGGGGAGTGACGAGGTCATGAAGACGGCAGAGCGGCGGACGCCGACCGGGTGGAAGACCCCGGTGGAGCGTTCGGACGCGGACGGTGGAGTCGGGGCGACCGCCCGGGTCCATCGGGTGGACGACTCGGCGGGGGTCACATCGCCCCGCCCCAAACCCCTGTGGGTCGAGGAACCCGCGCACCGGTACCGGATGGCCGATCCGGTGCGCACGGCGGCCGTGCGGGCCGTACTGATCGTATCGGTCACCCTGATCCAGGCCATGGTGGCGTTCTTCTGCACGCTCGCCGAGTCGTGGCTGGCGTTCCCGATGGTGCTGAGCAGCATCCTGAGCACGGTGGTCGCCACCTGGAGCGTGCTCGACGTCTGGGTGACGCGCCAGGTGTGGAAGCAGCGCCACGGCGTGGTCTCCACGCCCAGCAGCACGGCGCGGGCCCTGCGGCGCGAGCGGCGCCGGGTGGGGAAGCAGGAGCGGCGGGCCGAGCGGGCCCGGGCGCGCCAGGAGCGGCGCGGGGGCCGGCCGGAGCAGCTGTCCCACTCGTAGCCCTGGTGAGGGCCCCGGTGCCCGCGCCGCCCTGCGCGGCGCGGGCACCGGGCGTCAGGCCGTGGGGGCCGGGCGCTTGTACATCCGGGTCGCGGTGATCTCCCCGTGCACGCCCTCGTCCGACGCACTGGCCCGGGGCAGTCCGGGACGCAGGTGCTCCTCGACGCTGATGTACTTCAACCCGGCCCGCAGGTCGGCGTCGTTGCGCAGCCTGATGACCAACGGGAACTCCGCGAGGGCCGTGGTGTCGAAGAGTCCCGTGGTGTACAGGAGCTGGACCCCGAGCGCGTCCGACACCGCGCGCTGGAGCTCCAGCAGATACGTGGCGTTGGCCCGGCCGATGGGGTTGTCGAGGAACAGGGTGCCGGCGTGGCGGTGCTTGTCGTGGCCCCGGTCGTTGGAGCGCAGCGCGGCCATCGTGCAGTAGAGGGCGATCGCCGCGGTCAACAGCTGGCCGCCGGAGAACACGTCGCCCATCTGTCCGACCGGCACCCGCTCCGCGCGCAGGACGGCGTCCGGCTTGAGGATCTCCACCGCGATCCCCCGGGGCTCCAGGGCGGCCCCCACCCCGCGCAGCAGCAGGGACATCCCGTCCCGCCGGAGGTCCGCGTTCTTGCGGACGGCGGCACGGGTCGCCTCGTCGATCACCTCGCCCAGCCGTTCGACCAGGGTGGCCTGGTCGGGCTCCTCGAAGCGGATGCGCAGGAACTCCTGCCCCGACCACTCGCCGAGCCCCTCGGGGAGGCGGGACAGGCGCTGCGCCGAGCGCAGGGTCGCCAGGGCCGACTCCACGAGCCCGCGTAGCCGGTCCACGATCGAGTCGCGGTTGCGCTCCAGTTGGGCCAGTTCGTCGGTGAGCACCCGCAACCGGGGCGCGAACGCGTCGGCCCACTTCTGGGCGTGCTCGGGCAGCGCGGCGGCGGGCAGTTCGCGGATCTGCTGGCGGGCCGGGGTGCGGACCTGCTCGTACCGGGTGGAGTTGGCGTGCCGCACGAGGACGTCGCTGGCCTCGCGCACGGCGCCGTCGGCCGCCGAGAGGTCGGTGGCGCAGCCGCGCAGCGAGCGGCGGGTCTCGGCGGCGGCGGTGCGGGCCTGGTCCAGGCTGCCCGGGTAGGGCTCGGCCTCCTCGGCGGCGGACTCGTCGTCGTGGTGGTCGCGCAGCAGGTCCCGCAGGAGTGCCGCGGTCTCGTCGAAGCCCCCGGCGGCGTCCTGGGCCGTGCGGTGGGCCCGGAGCAGTTCGCCGTGCGCGTCGCGGGCCCGGTGCAGTGCCTCCGTGCGGGCCGCGAGGTCGGCGGTCGCGGCGCGCAGCAGGATCTGGGCGTGGTCGACGCTGGTGGGGGTCTTGGCGTCGGGCAGCTCGGTGTGGGCCTCGGCGTCCTCGGGCGCGAGGCGTTCCGCGTCGCCCCGCAGCCGCCCGAGTTGCTCACTGGCCGCGGATACCCGGTTCTCCAGCAGCTGCACCAGTTCTTCGGCGCGGGCGGCGGCGGCCTGCCGGGAGGGGCCGTCGGCGCCGTCCGGGGACTGGAGGAGTTGTTCGGCCCGGGCGCGGACCTTGTTGGTGAGGCGGTCGAGTTCGGTGAGGGCGGCGCTCTCGTCGCTCTCGGCCCGGGCCTGTTCGGCCCGCAGGTCGGCGCCGACGCCGACCTTCTCGTACACCTGGGAAGCGGCGCGGTACGCCTCCCTGAGCGCGGGCAGCGATGCCTTCGGTGCGGCCGGGGCGCTGTCGTCCTGCTCCTGGGGGTCCTCGGGGGCGCCGGCGATGTCGGTGCGTTCGGCACGCAGGGCGCGGGCCGTGCGGCGGGCGTCGTCGGCGGCCCGCTGGGCGGCGCGGCGGTCCTCGTCGGCGGCGCGGGCGCGGTCGAGGCAGTGCTGGGCCCGGGCCTCCGACTCGACGGCCTCGTCGGAGAGCTCGCGCACCTTCACCTGCCAGGCGGCGCGTTCCCGCAGCCGGAAAGCAAGACCGGCGAGGGCGTCGGCCGCACGGCGGGCGCGCTGGGCCGTCTCCTGGCGCTCCTCGCGGACCCGGGCGGCCTCGGCGGCGGTCTCCTCGGCCTCCGCGCGCTCGGTGCGGGCCTCGGCCAGTTCGGCTTCGGCCTCCTCGGCGAAGGTCCGGGCCTGCTGGGCGGCGTCAGCGAGTTCGGTGAGGCGGCCGGCGGGGCAGCCGGTGCGCCAGGAGGCGAGGCGGGAGGCGAGTTCGCGGTCCTTGCCGAGGCGCGCGGCGAGGGCCCTGATCTCCTCGTCCCGCCGGGTGGCGCGCGTCCGTAGGGCCCGGCGTTCCTCGTCTGCGGCGTGCTCGTCGTGCATGGCCGGGTTCGGCGGGACCAGGAACACCGCGGTGTCGGCGGCGTCCTCGGCGGCGCCGGCCGGCGGGGTGGGGGCGAGCAGGGCCGCGGCGGTGCCCACGGCGACCGTGGAGCGCGGCAACAGGGCGGCGCCGGCGAGCGCCTCGCGGGCGCGGGCGTGGGTGTCGGGGTCGGTGATGACGACCCCGTCGACGAGTTCCGGGCGGGCGGCGAGCACCCGGGCGTGGTCGGCGGGGTCGACGGCCTGGGCGAGGTAGCGCCAGCCGGGGAGGGCGGGGATGCCCTGTTCGCCGAGGAACTCCACGGTGGCGAGGACGTCGGGGCCGGGCGGCAGCAGTCCGCCGTCGCCGAGGGCGCCGAGGATGCGGGAGTCGTCGGCGGCGGCGGTCCGCAGGTCGAAGAGGTGCCGCTCGGCCGCGGTCACGCCCTCGTCCAGGAGGCCGCGCAGATCGTCGGCGACGTGGTCGAGCTGCTCGACCGTGAGCGGGCCCGTCGTGCCGGAGGCGGCGTCCTCGTCCGGGTCCGGGGCGGCGGCACCGCCCGCGCGGCGGCGGGGAGCCTCGCTGCCGACCGGCGCTGAGGGCGCCCGGCGCGGCTGCGGGACGCCCGGGGCGTCCCCGGGGCGGGGCGGGGCGCCGGGCAGGCCGAGGAGTTCGGTGAGGCGTTCCTCGGCGGCGAGTGCCTCGACGGTCAGCTGCTCGGCCTCGTGGTCACGGCGGGCGGCGTGCGCGGCGTCGGCGGCGCGGGCGGCGGTGAGTTCGGCGCGGGACTCCGCGGCGGCGGCCTCGCGGGCGCGTTCGGCGGCCCGGCGGGCGGACTCCCGTGCGGTGTCCCAGGCGGCGACGGCGGACTTCTCCGCATCGCTGGCGGCGAGTGCGGCCCGCGCCGGGTCGGCGTCCGGGGCGGTGTCGTCCAGCCAGCCGGCGCGCACGGCTTCGGCGGTCTCCTGCTCCACCTCGGCGAGGCGCTGGCGCAGGTGGCCCACCTCGCTGCGGGCGCGCTGGGCTTCGGTGGCGGCGGCCGTGGCGTCCCGGTGGGCGGCCTCGCCCGCTTCCTGGAGGGCGGTGGAGCGTTCCTCGCCCTCGTTGGCCAGGGCCTCGGCCTCCTCGGCGGCGGTGTGCAGCACCCGGACGAGGTCGGCTGCGGCCCGGGCGCGGGCGGCCAGCGCGGGGGCGGCGTCGCGTTCGGCTTCGAGGATCGCGGCGGCGACCCTGGCGGAGCGGTCGGCGGCGGCGCGGTGCCGCAGCACGGCTTCCGCGCCCTGCCAGGCGGCGTGCAGGGTACGGGCGTCGGCGACCTCGCGCTTCTGCGCCGCCGTGGCCTTCTCCGCCCGGACCAGCGCCAGGGAGGCGTGCCGGAAGGCGAGTTCGGCGGCGATCAGATCGGTGCGGGCGCGCCCCTGTTCGGCTTCGCTGACGGTCTGCTCGGCTGCGGTGACCCGCTGGGCGAGGTCCGCGGTGCGCAGCCGTTCGGCGGCGGCGCGGGCCGAGAGGCCGCGGAGCAGGGTGCGGGTGCGTCGTTCGGCGGCGCCGTGGACGTCGCGGGCCCGGGCCCGGGTCTCCGCGGCGTCCACGATCCGGCCGAGGAGGTCGACGGAGCCCGCGGTGAAGTCGCGTTCGGCGATGAGTTCGGCACGGCGGCCGAGCTTGTTGCCGAAGCCGCTGACGAGGTCGGCGAGTCCGTCGGTGTCCCGGGTGTCGGTGACCGCGCGCAGCAGCAGGTCGGTGAAGTCGGAGTCCTTCTTGACGGCGAACAGTCCGGCGGCTTCGCCCTCGTCGGCGTTCATCTCGCGCTGGTAGCGGAAGAGTTCGGGGTCGAGGCCCAGTTCGCCGAGGTGTTCCGTCCAGCGTTCGTGGGTCTCCTCCCAGTGCACGTCGAGGTGCGGGTACGCCTTGCCCGCCTCGGTGAGGGCGTCGCGGAACCCCTTCATGGTGCGGCGGCGGCCCCGGGCTCCGGAGACTCCTTCGACGGGCGGGCGGACGGCGGTCGACTCGGCGACGGGCAGGTTGTCCAGGCTGAGGCCGGGGCCGGGGCGCAGGGAGTACCAGGCCTCGGCGAACTTGCGGGGGTCGTTGGAGACCTGCCGGCCGCGCCATTCGCTGACCTTGCCGACGACCACGCACTCGCCGGTCAGGGTGTGCTGCCACTCCAGGGCGACGTGCCCGCAGTCGTCGGCGAGCAGGAACTTGCGCAGCACTCCGGAGCTGGCTCCGCCGAGGGTGTTGCGGTGGCCCGGGAGCATCACCGAGAAGATCAGTTTGAGGAGGACGGACTTGCCGCCCCCGTTCTCCAGGAACAGCACGCCCGCGGGCGCGGGGCGGCGCGGCGGCCCGACCGGCTCCTCCTCGAAGAACTCCGCCTGGGTGGGGGCGGGGTCGGGCACGGGGGCGCCGACTCCGCGCAGGTCGAGCACGGTGTCGGCGTAGCGCGCACCGGCCGGCCCGATCGAGTAGAGGCGGACCCGGGACAGCTCGTACATGGCGGCGGACTCTCGTCGAGAACGTGGACGTGGGGGGCGATCGTGGCGGACCTGCCGCGGGGACGACGGGCTGCCGTCCGGTCAGGTCAGGTCAGGTCAGGTCAGGTCAGGAGTGGAACGGGAGGCCGGCGTCGGCGACGAGTTCCAGGTCGTCGGCCTGGTCGGCGGGCAGCAGGGTGGCGGTGCCGTCGGTGACGGGGACCACGCCGAGGTCGAGCAGTTCGGCCATCGCGGCGCCGCCCGCCAGGTCGCGGACCTGGAGCTGGTAGCGGGCGGTGGTGCGGAAGGTGCCGCCGGCGTCGTCCCCGGTGCGCTGGAGGAAGCCCGAGTCGGTGAGGAAGGCCACCGCCTTGGCGACGATCCCGGTGGTGGACCCGGCGAGTCTGCGGGCGTCCTTGGTGGCGCCGGTGGAGCTGCGGCGCGCCCAGGTCCGCCAAGCGGCCTCCAGGCCGGGCTCGCCGGACGCGGGGTCGGTGTTCTCGCCCTCCTCCGCCGCGCGCTCCTCCAGTCGTCGGCACGCCTGCCGGACGAAGGCGTCGACGCCGTTGACGGTGACCCTGCCGATGTATCCGTCGTCGACGAGGTCCTCGGGCCGGGGGAAGGCCAGTGCGGCGACGGCGAGGTGGGCGAGGCCGTGCAGGAAGCGGTCGGTGGAGTCGGCAGCGGTGCGGCGGGCGTAGTCGCCCATCCGGACCGCGAAGACGGAGTCCTCGGCGGCGGTGACGGCCATGCCCGCGCGGGGGGACACCTCCAGGACGACCAGGCCGAGGCCGGTGGCGACGGCGTCCGCGAGCCGGGCGAACGCGGGGTCCTCGCGGTAGCGGCGCAGCAGTTCGGCGTACTCCTGGTCGCGGGCGGGCTGGAGTTTGGGCTGGAGTCCGAAGGCGACGAGCCGGGCGGCGTCAGCGGTGTCCGCGGGGGTGACGGGGGCGGGGGCCGCGGCGTGCTGCCGGTCCTCCGGCTCGCTCCACGCGGCGGTGTCTGCGTGGTGGTCGCTCACGGCTGGTACTCCTCGATCGGGTGGTTCGTGGTGCCGGTGGGGCGGGTGGAACGGAGGGAGGCACGGTGCGTGCGGGGCCGGCCGGGGGTGCGGTCGCGGCCCGGTGCCCGGGGCGCGGGGGCGGGTCTCACACGGCCTCCGTCCGGTCGGCGGCCATGCCCAGGGCGTCCAGGAGGGCGGTGCCGACGATGAGGTCGGCGCCGCCGAACTCGGGGTCCGCCAGCTCGGTGCCGTCGTCGACGGCGAAGAGCAGTTTCTCCTCGCCCTGGCGGTAGGCGGTGCCCACGGCGGGGCTCGCCGCGTGCACGGCGAGCAGGGCGAGCAGGTAGGGCAGGTCGTGGTCGCCGCCGCGGCGGGCCTCGGCGAGCAGTCCGGACAGCCGCCGGGGAGCGTCGGGGGGCAGGTCGAGCAGCCGCATCGCCTGGGCGAGCTGTTCGTCGCTGAAGCGGCTGTCGTCGGGGGTGGCGATCAGATCGGGTTCGGGCATCTCCGCGCCGAGGTGCTCCCGTTCCAGGGGCGGGGTGAGCAGGATGTCGACCAGGTCGGCCACGCGCACCGACACGGGGGTGCGCAGGCCGGTGCCGTGGGCGAAGAACGCGTCGGTGACCCGGGTGGCGTGCGCGACGGGCAGCGGCAGGGTCGGGGCGACGAGTTGGCCGTACAGGTCGAGGCCCGCGCTCGCGGTGGGCGGGGCGAACGCCTGACGGTCCTGTTCGGCGCGGAACAGGGGGCCCGCTTCGAGCAGCCTGGCCTGGAGCTGGGTGTGACGGCGGATGCAGTCCTTGACGATGTCGACGAGTTCCGCGGCGCGGCGCTTCTGTTCGGGGTCCTCGGACTCGTCGCGGGCCTTGCGGATGTTGGTGAGGATCGCGTTCTCGTGGCGGTAGCGGTCGGCGACGTGGTCGAGCGCTTCGTCGATCATGTCGGGGACGCCGTGGAGCCAGTCGACGGCGCGCACGTTGCGCCGGGTGGCGTCGAGGGCGCGGCGCAGCGTCTCGGAGTACTGCACCGTGCGGTAGCGGGCCTGTTCGGCGGCGAGTTGCGCGTCGGCGAGGCGGCCCCGACGGATCAGGACCTCCAGTTTGACCTCGGCGGCGATCTGCGCGCTGGTGACATCGGTGTCGAGGGCGCCGACGAGGACGTTGACGGCTTCGTCGGTGGTCCGGAGGTAGACCCCGCCGCCGTAGCCGGAGACCTCCTCGATGAGTTTGAAGTCGTAGTCGCGCCGTACGTAGCTGCCGTCCGTCGCGAAGGTGCCGTACACGGCGCGGAAGCCGCGGTCGACGCTGCCGACGTTGATCAGGTTCTCCAGGACCCAGCGGGCGACCCGCTCGTGTTCCTCGGCGGGGCGCCGGGGCGCCTGTGCGGCGATGCGGGGCACGAGCCGGGCCACTATCTGGTCGTGGTCGGCGCCCGTGTCGAAGTCCATGTTCAGCGTGACGAGGTCGATCGCCGACAGCGCGACCTCGGCCATGCCGTAGACCGAGTACTCCCCCGCGAGGTTCGCCTTGCGGGCGTCGAGGTCGTGGAGCGGGGCGGTGCACGCGAGCGCGCGCAGGCGCCGCGCCAGGCCCTCGTCGGCGGCCGGGCCCGGGGCCGGGCGCGGCCCCGCGCTGAGCTGGGGCGGAACGGGTTCCGTCGAGACAGGCGAAGTCACGGGGCACAGCCTAGGTCCTCGATCTGACATCAACCGAAACGACGCAGATGCCCCCGGGCGCGGCGGTCTGCCGTGATGGTGGGCCGGGCCCGGGCACGGGGGCGCTCCGGGGCTCCGGCACGTCACCCGGGGCCGGGCTCGGTGGCCGTCCGCTCCCCGTACGCCTCGACCAGCCGGCGGCGGGAGTCGTCCAGGTAGGTGGCGAAGAGGTGTTCCAGGAGGCGCTCGTGGGTGAGCAGCCGGACGGACTCCCGCAGGGTGGTCCGGGAGATGCCGAGCGCGCCGCCGAGGGAGTCCGCGGAGAGGCGGGTGCCGGGCGGGAAGCACCCGTCGGCGATGCGTCCGCGGAGGACGTCCGCGACCCGTTCGGCGGTGCTGGTCCGGCCGAGGAGCACCCGGTCATCGACCGGGCCGGTCAGTTCTGCCATGCCGGGGATTCCCTCGCAGCCCCCGGAAATCGGGACAACCGCGGGACGACGATCCCCGACGAGAACGAGTCCACACGGGCATGGAGGGATCGTTGAACGATCCTCTACCTTGCTGAAGAGGATAGGGAGGGCACGTGGTCACCATCGACCTCAACGCCGATCTGGGCGAGGGCTTCGGCCGCTGGACGCTCACCGACGACGAACGGCTGCTGTCCGTCGTCACCAGCGCCAACGTGGCCTGCGGGTTCCACGCCGGGGACGCACTGACCATGCGGCGGGTGTGCGCACGGGCGGCGGAACTCGGCGTACGGATCGGGGCGCAGGTCTCGTACCGGGACCTGGCGGGCTTCGGACGGCGCGCCATGGACGTCCCGCCGCAGGAGTTGGCGGCCGAAGTGGCGTACCAGATAGGGGCGCTGGAGGTGTTCGCCCGGGCGGCGGGCGCGGCGGTGGCGTACGTGAAGCCCCACGGCGCGCTCTACAACCGGGTGGTCCACGACGGGGAACAGGCCGCCGCGGTGGTGGAGGGCGTGCTCCTCGCGGGCCGCGCCCTGCCCGTGCTGGGGCTGCCCGGCTCGCGGTTCCTGGCGGTCGCCGAGGCGGCCGGACTACCGGTCGTCACGGAGGCGTTCGGCGACCGCGCCTACACCGACGGGGGCACGCTCGTGCCGCGCGGCACGGACGGCGCGGTGGTCACCGACCCGGACGCCGTCGTGTCGCGTGCGGTGGGCCTCGCCCGTACCGGCTCGGTCCGCGCCCACGGCGGACGGGAGATCTCCGTGGCGGCGCGCTCGCTGTGCCTGCACGGGGACACCCCGGGGGCGGTGGAGCTCGCCCGTCGGGTGCGGGCGGAGTTGGAGCGGGCCGGGGTGCGGGTGGAGGCGTTCGCATGAGGCCGCTGGAGGTGGGGGAACGCGCCCTGCTGGTGGAGGTGGACAGCGGTGCGGCGGCGCAGGCGCTGCACGCGGAACTGGTGCGCCGCCGGGACGCCGGGACGCTGCGGGTGCGCGAGATCGTGCCCGCGGCGCGCACGGTCCTCCTCGACGGCCTGGACGACCCCCGGGGCCTCGCGGCACAGCTTCCGACCTGGACGGTGCCGCCGCCCCGGGCGAACCCGGCGGACACCGTCGAGATCCCGGTGCGCTACGACGGGCCGGACCTGGCGGAGGTCGCCGCGTGGTGGGGGGTGTCCGTCGACGAGGTGCCGGCGATCCACTCCGGTACCGCGTTCCGGGTCGACTTCTGCGGCTTCGCACCCGGCTTCGGCTATCTGACGGGTCTGCCGGACCACTACGACGTGCCGCGCCGGGCAACTCCGCGCACGACGGTGCCCGCGGGTTCGGTGGCGTTGGCCGGACCGTACACGGGGGTGTACCCGCGGGCGTCGCCCGGTGGCTGGCAGCTCATCGGCACGACCGAGGCGGCGCTGTGGGACCCCGGACGGGTGCCCGCCGCACTGCTCTCCCCCGGTGTCCGCGTCCGGTTCGTGACGGAGGAGGGCCGGTGAGCGGTTCGACGGCCCGGGTGGAGGGGTCCTGGTGACCGACCGCGCCGTCGTCCTCGTACGGCCGGGCGCGCTGACCACCGTGCAGGACCGGGGACGCCCCGGGTACGCCCACCTCGGGGTGGGGCGCTCGGGTGCCCTCGACCCGCCGGCCGCCGCGCTCGCCAACCGGCTGGTCGGCAACCCGGAGGGCGCCGCCGTGCTGGAGACCACCGTCACCGGCTGTGCGGTGCGGCCCCGGCACGGCGTCCTGGCGGCGGTGACCGGGGCCCCTTGCCGGGTCACCGTGGACGGGCGTCCGGGCGGGTGGGGCAGTGCCCTGTGGGTGCCGGCCGGGGCGGTCCTGGACCTCGGCCCGGCCACCGCGGGGGTGCGCAGTTACCTGGCGCTCGGCGGCGGCGTGGCCGTGGACCCGGTGTTGGGGAGCCGCTCGACGGACCTCCTGTCCGGGCTCGGGCCACCGCCGCTCGGCGCGGGGGACGTGCTCCCGCTGGGACCGGGACGCCCGCCCGTCGCCCGGGTGGACACCGCACCGCAGCCGGGTCCGCCCGGTGGGCGCCGGGAACTGGTGCTGGGGGTGCGGTTCGGGCCGCGCGCCGACTGGTTCACCGCCGCGGCGCTGCGCACGCTCACCACGCGTGCGTACCGGGTGTCCCCGGCGAGCAACCGGGTGGGGCTGCGCACCGAGGGGCCGGCGCTGCACCGGGCCGTCGGGGGCGAGCTGCCCAGTGAGGGCCTGGTGCTGGGCGCCGTGCAGGTGCCGCCGGACGGACGTCCGGTGGTGTTCCTCGCGGACCATCCGACGACGGGTGGCTATCCGGTGGTCGCCGTCGTCCGGGAGGCCGATCTGCCGGCCGCCGCACAGGCGGCGCCGGGCACGCCCGTGCGGTTCGTGGCGGCACCGGCGGGGCGCCGCCGCGGTCACGGCTGACCGACCGCGTCCGGTACCGCGCGCCGGCGGTGCGGTCGGTCCGGGAACGGGGTGCCCGCGCCCCGTTCCCGGAGGGGTTCAGACGGCCGGGGCGTCGGGGCCGATGCGGCTGCGGACGGCCGTTTGGACCTCGTCCTCCTCCGCCGGGTCCGCGGCGAGCCTGCGCAGCCGCTCCACGACCCGCGCGTCACCGGTCTCCGCGTGCCGCGCGGCGATCTCCCGGGTGCTCTCCTCGCAGTCCCACAGGCATTCGACGGCGAACCCGGCCGGGAAGGACCCGTCGGTCGCGGCGAGGGCGCGGGCCGCGCGCCCCCGCAGATGGGAGGAGGCGGTCTCGCGGTAGACGTGGCGCAGCACCGGGGCCGCGCAGACGATGGCGAGTCGACCCGCGCCGTCCACGAGGGTCCACAGGGTCGCGGCGTCCGGGCCTTCGGACCGCACCGCCTCCCGGAGCGCGCCGAGCACCAGGGTCGCGTCGCGGGCGCCGCCCCGGCAGGCGAGCACGCGTCCGGCGGCGGCCCCCAGGGCGTCGGGCCGTTGGACCCAGGCCCGGGCGCGGTCCACGGCGGCAACGCTGCGCATGCGTTCGAACGACTCGACGGCGGCCTCCACGACGGTCACCGAGGGGGAGGCGACGGCCGCTTCGATCAGGTCGAGGGCGAGGGGGTCGTGGGCGTCGGCGAGGTAGCGCAGGGCGGCCGAGCGGGCGCCGTCGGTGCCGCTCAGTGCGGCTTGCGTGATCTCGGGACGGTCCTGCGGGCCGGCGACGGCCGTGAGGCAGCGGGCGGCGGGCGCGTGCAGGGGGGTGCCGCGTTCGGCGCCCTGGTCGGCCCAGTCGAGGACCGCGCGCACGCTCCAGCCGGGGCGCGGCCCGGTGGAGTCGAGTTGGCGCTGCCAGCGGTCGAAGGAGCCCTGTTCGCCGGCGGCCCGGACCCGGCCGGCCACCGCCTCGCGGGGGTCGTCGGCCCACAGGCGCCAGGGTCGTGGTTCGTAGGCGTCGCGGACTGCGGCGGCGAGCGCGGCCTCGCCCTCGGTATCGCGGGCGAACCGGGCCAGGACGGGGACGGCGAGGGCGCGCAGCCCGGCGTCGTCGTCGCGCAGCGCCAGTTCGTCGAGGGCCCAGGCCCAGTTGGTGCCGTGCGTGGCGTACCGCCGCAGCAGGTCCAGGGCGTCTCGGCGCCCGTAGGAGGCGAGGTGGCCGAGGACAGCCAGTGCGAGCCCGGTCCGGGAGTCGCGGGTGTCGAGGACGTCCTCCGGGTGGAAGAGGTGCACCTCGACGGCGTCCAGTTCGCCGTGCAGGTCGAGGTAGAGCCGCGCGTAGTACAGGGAGCGGTTCTCGATCTGCCAGTCGTGGCGGGGGTCGTGGAGAACGCACTGGTTCAGTGCCGCGAGCGCGTCGGCCCGCGGAGCGGTGAGCGCGTGGAGCGTGCCGTCGCCACGGCCTCTCTGGAGGAGACCTAGCAACGTGCCACTGGGCGCTATACCCGAATCGAACATGGGAAACAGCCTCACATCAAGCGTCGACGCGACCGGAGATTCGCATTTACCAGGTCACGCGACAACACGTCGGGGCGCCCGTCGTCTCTTGCTTGCTGTAGACCATCTTCCTCTGCCTCTCGTCGGTGGCCCGTGCCGGGCCGTTCAGGGCCCGCGCGGTGCGGCAACACCTGCCCATCCGTCGCGTCCATGAATCACGTGGTCATGATGACCCAGGCGTTCACAATGCCGCGACCGATTTCCCGGACCGGCGTTCCGCCTGGTCAGGGGCGGGTGCTCTAGCCGGCGCCGAAGAGTTCCAGGAGCTGGGTCTTGCCGAACATCCGGGCGGTGTCCGTGGCGGACGGGCTGCCGGTGCCGGGGTCCGCGCCGCCCTCGAACAGGACCCTGACGACCTCGTCCTCGCCCTTGAAGACGGCTCCCGCGAGGGGGGTCTGTCCGCGGTCGTTGGGCCGGTTCGGGTCGGCGCCGCGCTCCAGGAGGGCCCGCACCACGTCGGCGTGCCCGTGGTAGGCGGCCAGCATGACGAGGGTGTGGCCGTGGTCGTTGGTGAGGTTCACCGGGACTCCGGCGTCGACGTAGGCGGCCAGCCGGTCGGCGTCCCCCGTGCGGGCCAGCTCGAAGAGCTTCGTCGCGAGTTCCACGACGTCGGCGTCGGGGGTGGCCCCGGGCTCGGGGGCTTCGCTCATCGGACGGTGCCTCTCTCTCGGTGTGTGCAGGTCCTACGGGTGCCGGTGGGCCCTCGGACGGTGTCGAAGAGACCGAAGGAACACAGAGGTCCCCCGGACGGGTGAATCGACAGGGTACTGCCCCTGCGGGTGCCTCAGCGGCGGCGCCCGGGGGTGACGGCGGCTCCCCGTTCGGCGGCCCCGCCGGCTCCGGGCGCCTGCCCGTTCGGGTCACGGGCGTGCCCGTTCGGGTCGCCGCCGGCCCGGTCCCGGTCGCCGGGCCCGTGGACCGTGGGCGGGGGAACCCCTGCCGGACGGGTGAACAGACGTACGCCACTCAGGCGAAACATCGAGCAATTCACCCCATTGCACCTTTTATCGTACGGATACCTGCTGTGAGCCTGGAACAGCTCATGGTGACTGTCCCCACCGACCAGGAGAAACCCCATGATCCTCTCCATCTCAGGCGTCGTGCTGCTCGGAATCATCGTGTTCCTGTTCTTCCGCAAGGACGGCCTCAAGGGCTCGCACGCCGTGGTGTGCGCCCTGTTCGGCTTCTACCTGGCGAGCACGGCGATCGCCCCCAGCATCAAGGCGGGCGGGGCGAGCCTCGCCAGCCTCCTCGGCGGAATCAAGTTCTGACGGTCCGCCGCACTTCCCCGCCCCCCCTCCGCACCCACCCCTCGCACGCACCCCAGGAGACCGACGTGGTCCGGCGCCCCCTCCCCCGTCTGCTGCGCGACGGCAGCGCACCGATCGCCCGGAGCCGGGAGCTGGCCCGGTCGGCGGCCGACAGCGCCACCGACGTCCTCCATCCGCTGATCACGATCGCGCGCGGACTGCGCCGGCTGGCCGCGGCCGGGCGGCGCAAGTGGGCCGCCACGCCCAAGGACGGGCGCGGCGGGCTGCTGTTCCTCGCCGCCTCCCTGGTCCTGGTGGTGGCACTGGTCCCGTACGGACCGGCCCTCGCCGTGGTCACCCTGATGGCGGCGGCGGCCTGGTCCGGCCGGGACCGGACCCCCGCGGCCCCCGCCGGCCCCGACGAGTCCCAGGTGCACCGCCTGACCTCGCTGTACGAGGCGCTGGTGCCGTACTTCTCCGTCCCCGAGGACCCCAGCCCGCTGTACGCGCACGGCGGCGACTGGGAGCAGGCGTTCGGCGCCTTCGAGTTCGACGACGGCCGCCTCTCGCGCCTCCTGGTGCGCTACCCGGCGTACTTCACGGACGGCGAGCCGGCCGCGCGCGCCCGTATCGAACAGGTGCTGCACGGCAAGTCGGGGCGCGGGCGCGAGTACCGCTTCGACTGGGACGAGGAGGGCAACGAGTTGACGGTCACCGCGCTGTCCCCGCTGCCCACCGACATCGTCGCGCAGCGGTTCGTCACGGCGCCCGGCGAACTCGTGCTCGGCCTCACCGACCCCACCGGTGTGCAGCGCACCCTCCCGGTCGTCCACGGCGACGGCGTCCGCGACGAACCGCCCGTCGTCTGGCGCACCGGCCACCGGTCCACCGAGCCGCATCTGCTCGCCGTCGGACGGCCGGGCAGCGGCACGACCAGCCTGTTGCGCTCCCTGGCCCTCCAGGCGCTCCCCCACGGCGACGTCCTGGTGGTGGACGGTGCCGGGACGGGCGAGTTCGCGTGCCTGATCGGCCGTACCGGCGTCCTCGCCGTCGAGACCGGACTCTCCGGCGCGCTCGCGGGGCTGGGGTGGGCGGCGCACGAGACGGAACGGCGGCTCACCGACGCCCACGAGGCCCGTCGCGCGGGCAGCCCGCCGCCCGAGGACGTCCGGCGCCCGCTGTACCTCCTGGTGGACCGGCCGTCGGTACTCGGACACCTGGCCGCGGCGGACGGCACCCGTGATCCGCAGGCCCTGCTCCAGACGGCGCTGCGGCACGGTCGGGCCGCGGGCGTGACGGTGGTGGTCGCGGAACAGTACGACGCGCTCGACGCACTCGCCGAGGCGGTCCTGCGGCACACCCGGGCGCGGGTCACCCTGGGGCCGGTGGTCGAGGGCACCGAAGCGGTCCTGGGCGCGGCACCGCACACCACGCCCGTCAAGGAGGTGCCGCCGGGCCGGGGGTACGCCCGCCTCGGCGACGGACCCGTGCTGCGGTTGCAGGTGCCCGCGACGCCCGATCCGTACGACGGGGCGACCAGCGAGGCGCACCGGCAGGCCGTGCTGGCACTGCTGCCGGAGCGGGCCGCGGCGACCCCTGCCCCGGCCGAGGCCACGTCACCGGGCGAGAACCCGGCCGAGGCAGTTGCGGCGGTCGAGGTCCTTCCGCCCGCCGGGGAGGGGGACGCGTCGGACGCACCCACCCGGGACGTGCCCTCGCGCCGGGCGACCGCGGCCTTGGAGAGCTGACCCGCCCCGGTCAGACCACCCGGGCGGCCCGGTCCGGTCCGGTCAGGCCACGAACGTGCGCGTGGGCTCGGCCCCGTTCGCCCCCGCCGCACCGCTGCGGACCAGTCGCGCCGCCGCCGCGAGCCGGGCCGCCGCCTCGTCGGCGACCGCGCCGCCGACCGTGAACGGCAGCCGGACGTACCCCTCGAACGCCCCGTCCACCCCGAACCGGGGTCCGGACGGGACCCGGATGCCGACCCGTTCCCCCACCTCCGCCAACCGGGAGCCGGAGAGCCCGCCGGTGCGCACCCACAGCGTCAGACCGCCGTCCGGCACCTCGAACTCCCAGTCGGGCAGCTCCCGTCGCACCGCCGCCACCAGGGCGTCCCGGTTCTCCCGGGCCTGGGCGCGGCGCAGCGCGACGGCCTCCTCCCAGCCGCCGCCGCGCAGCAGCCAGTTGACGGCGAGCTGTTCGAGGACGGGGGTGCCGAGGTCGGCGAAGGCACGGGCCGCGACGAGGCTGCGGATCACATCGGGGGAGGCCCGGACCCAGCCGATCCGCATGCCCGCCCAGAACGCCTTGCTGGCGGAGCCGACCGTGATCACCGTGGAGCCCGCGGGGTCGAACCCGCAGACCGGGCGGGGCATCGTCAGGTCCGGTTCCAGAGCCACTTCGCTCATCGTCTCGTCCACGATGAGCACCGTTCCCGCGGCGCGGGCGGCCTCCACCAGAGCGCGCCGCTGGTCCTCCCCGATGAGGGCCCCGGTCGGGTTGTGGAAGTCGGCGACGACGTACGCGAGCCGGGGCGCCGCGTCCCGGAGCACCTGACGCCAGCGGTCCAGGTCCCAACCGCCGAGGCGTTCGGCCATCGCGACCGGGACGAGCCGGGCGCCGGCCTCCCGCATGAGCTGGAGGATGTTGGCGTAGCTGGGCGACTCCACGGCGATCCGCTCGCCGCGCCCGGCGAAGAGGTGACAGATCGCGTCGGTGGCGCCCATCGCCCCGGTGGTGACCATGATCTGCTCCGGCATGGTGGGGATGCCGCGAGCGGTGTAGCGGGCGGCGATCATCTCCCGGAGCGCGGGCAGCCCGGCCGGGTAGTCGCCGTGGGTGTGGGCGTACGGCGGCAGTTCCTCCAGGGCGCCGTGCACCGCCCGGGTGAGCCAGGGCTCGGGGGCCGGCAGCGCGGCGCAGCCCAAGTCGATCATGGATCCCAGGGCCTCCGGGGGCAGCGGTTCGAGGCCGCGCGCGGGGAAGGGGTTCCCGGCCGGCACCGAGGTCCAGCTCCCGGCGCCCCGACGGGACTCCAGGAAGCCCTCGTTGCGCAGCTCCTCGTACGCGGCGGCCACCGTGGTGCGGCTCACGGACAGCGCGAGGGCGAGTTCGCGCTCGGCGGGGAGTCGGGCGCCCACCGGAACCCTGCCCTCCAGCACCAGCAGACGGACTCCGTCGGCGAGCGCCCGGTACGCGGGTGGTCGACGGCTGCCGGGGCCGGCCGGCCGGGTCTGCTGCGAGGTGAGCAGACGGGCGAGCTGGGCCGAGCCCACCGTTGAGGTCCACTGAGCCATGCTCTTCAGTCCACCTTCCTCGAATTGGCCATGGAACGAAGCGATGTCCCCGCCACAGAGTGACACGAGGCAGGCCACTACCACCACTCAGGGGCAGCGCGTGTTCGTGTCGACTTCACCTCCCTCTCCCCCGTCCGGGACGACCGGCGCCGAGCGGAACGTCCCCGCCCCCGAGGCGGCTCCCCCCGATCCGCTCCCTCGCCGACTGCTCCGCTTGTACGGCGGGCTCGCGCTGTACGGGGTGAGCTGCGCCCTGCTCGTGGAGGCCGGGCTCGGCCTCGAACCGTGGGGCGTGCTGCACCAGGGGCTCGCCGGGCTGACGGGCCTGACCATCGGCGCGGTCACGATCGTCGTGGGCGCGCTGGTGCTGCTGCTCTGGATACCCCTGCGCCAGCGTCCGGGGCTCGGCACCGTCTCGAACGTGGTCGTGATCGGCCTCGTGATGGACGCGACCCTGTTCCTGGTGCCGGACGCCCGGGCCCTGGCCGTCCGCATCCCGCTGATGGTCGCGGCGGTGGCGTTGAACGGCGTGGCCACCGGGCTCTACATCGCCGCGCGCTTCGGCCCCGGCCCGCGCGACGGCCTGATGACGGGGCTGCACCGGCGGACCGGGAGGTCGATCCGGCTGGTCCGCACCTGTCTGGAGGTCGCCGTCGTCACCACCGGGTTCCTGCTGGGCGGCACGGTCGGTGCGGGCACGGTCGTGTACGCGCTGGCGATCGGTCCGCTGGCCCAGTTCTTCCTGCGGCTCTTCACCGCCCCGGCGTCCCGGGTTCCCGTCGCCGCAGGAGGCCGGGCGATACTGCGCAAGTGACCCCTCAGCCCCACCACCCCTATCTGGACCACCCCGCTCCGCTCGCGTTCGCCCACCGCGGGGGCGCCGCGGACGGCCTGGAGAACACCGTGACCGCCTTCCGGCGGGCGGTGGAGCTGGGTTACCGCTATCTGGAGACCGACGTCCACGCCACCGCCGACGGCAAGCTCGTCGCCTTCCACGACGCGACCCTGGACCGGGTCACCGACGGTTCCGGGGCGATCACCGCACTGCCCTGGTCCGCCGTGAGCCGGGCACGGGTGGGCGGCACCGAGCCGGTCCCCCTCTTCGAGGAGCTGTTGGCCCGGTTCCCCGAGGCGCGCTGGAACGTCGACGCCAAGTCCGACTCCGCCCTGGTGCCGCTGCTGGACCTGATACGGCGCACCGGGGCCTGGGACCGGGTGTGCGTGAGCTCCTTCGCGGAGGCCCGGGTGGCGAGGGCGCGACGCCTGGGCGGCCCCCGGCTCGCCACCTCGCTGGGCGTGCGGGGCGTGCTGGGGCTGCGGCTGCGCTCGTACGGGGTGCCGGCTCCGGTGCGCGGTTCGGCGGTGTGCGTCCAGGTCCCCGAGGTGCAAGCGGGCGTACGGGTGGTGGACCGGCGCTTCGTCCGGGCCGCGCACGCCCGCGGACTCCCGGTGCACGTGTGGACGGTGAACGACCCCGCACGCATGCACGCGCTCCTGGACCTGGGCGTGGATGGCATCATGACCGATCACATCGACACCCTGCGGTCGGTCCTCGCGGACCGGGGCGCCTGGGTCTGAGCGCACCCCCGCACGGGCCTCCCGCGCCGGGGAGCACGACGGGGAAGCGAGGGGGCCGGTGGGGGCCGAGGCCGTGCGGACGGATCCCGATGACGGCGCCGGGCAGCGGCGGCGCGAACAGCACGGCTGGTACCTCTACGACTGGGCCTGCTCCGTGTACTCGACGACGGTCCTCACCGTCTTCCTCGGCCCGTACCTGACCGAGATCGCCAAGGCGGCGGCCGACGCCGACGGCTACGTGCACCCGCTCGGCGTCCCGGTGCGGGCGGGCTCCTTCTTCGCGTACTCGGTGTCCCTGTCGGTGATCGTCGCGATCCTCGTCATGCCGATCGCGGGAGCCGTCGCCGACCGCACCGGCCGCCGCAAGCCGCTGCTGGCCGCCGCGGCCTACACCGGAGCGTCGGCCACGACCGGCATGTTCCTGTTGGGCGGCGACCGCTATCTGCTCGGCGGCCTCCTGCTCGTCGTCGCCAATGCGTCCCTCGCGGTGTCGATGGTCCTGTACAACTCGTTCCTGCCGCTGATCGCCCGCCCCGAGGAGCGGGACGCGGTGTCCTCGCGCGGCTGGGCCTTCGGCTACACCTCGGGCGCGCTGGTGCTCGTCGCCAACCTCGTCCTGTTCCTGCGGCACGACGACTTCGGCGTCTCGGAGAGCACCGCGGTGCGGATCTGCCTGGCGTCGGCGGGCGTGTGGTGGGGCGCCTTCACGGTGATCCCGCTGCGCCGTCTGCGTGACCGCCGCACGGAGAAGACAGCGGGCGCCCGGGGCGCGGGGGGCGCCGCCGCCGGCTGGCGGCAGCTGGCGGCCACCTTCCGCGAGATGCGCCGGCAGCCGCTGACGCTCGCGTTCCTGCTCGCGTACCTCGTCTACAACGACGGGGTGCAGACCGTGATCTCCCAGGCCTCGCTGTACGGCTCCGAAGAACTGGGGCTCGACCAGTCGACCCTGATCGTGGCGGTCCTGCTGGTCCAGCTCCTCGCGATCGCGGGCGCCCTCGGCATGGGGCGGCTGGCCCGGACCTACGGGGCGCAGCGCACGATCCTCGCCTCGCTGGTCGCCTGGACGCTGATCCTCGGGGCGGGGTACTTCCTCCCGGCCGGGGCTCCCGTCTTCTTCTTCCTGCTGGCCGCCGGGATCGGTCTGGTGCTGGGCGGTACGCAGGCCCTGTCGCGCTCGCTGTTCTCCCACCTGGTGCCGCCGGGCAAGGAGGCGGAGTACTTCTCCGCGTACGAGATGAGCGATCGCGGGATGTCCTGGCTCGGTCCGCTGCTCTTCGGCCTGACGTACCAGGTGACCGGAAGCTATCGGGACGCGATCCTGTCCCTGGTCGCCTTCTTCGTGCTCGGGTTCTTCCTGCTCGCACGGGTTCCGGTACGCCGGGCGGTGCGCGACGCGGGCAATCCGGTGCCGGAACGGATTTAGCGCACGGGGGCAAAGGGCGGTAGTGTACGCCTTTGGCCTGCCAGGCGTACCGTTACTGCGCGCTAAACCAGCCGAAACGTTGGGTTACATCTCTCATCAGATGTGACAAACCGGGCGCGGGTGGGTACTGCATTGGTCAACAAGGCTGCGGCTACGACGGCGACGCAGGAACCCGGAACGGGAATCTTTACCGCCGACCGGACGTTGACCGGATGACGACGACAGCGACACCTGTCCTGTGGGCGACAAGCCCGGGAGGCACGATTCATGAGTGAGCGAGCTCTTCGCGGCACGCGCCTCGTGGTGACCAGCTACGAGACGGACCGCGGCATCGACCTGGCCCCGCGCCAGGCCGTGGAGTACGCATGCGAGAAGGGGCATCGATTCGAGATGCCCTTCTCTGTGGAGGCGGAGATCCCGCCGGAGTGGGAGTGCAAGGTCTGCGGGGCCCAAGCACTCCTCGTGGACGGCGAAGGCCCAGAGGAGAAGAAGGCGAAGCCCGCTCGAACGCATTGGGACATGCTGATGGAGCGGCGCACCCGCGAGGAACTCGAAGAGGTCCTTGAGGAGCGGCTTGCCGTACTCCGCAGCGGCGCGATGAACATCGCCGTTCATCCGCGGGACAGCCGCAAGTCCGCCTGACCCCGTCCGGGGTGCAGGTGGGAAAACAGAACAGCTCCATCGCCTCCGGGCGGGTGCCCCTTCAGGTAGGGCACCCGCCCGCGGCTTTTCCCGTCAGGGGGTGAGGGGCGGGCGCGGCCCGTCCTGCTCGGGAGCGGGTTCCCGGTCCCGGATCACCTCGCCCGGAACGACCTTCCCGTCCGGGCGACGCATCCGGGCCTGCTGGAAGGCATCGCCGAGGAAACCGTCGCCGCCACCCGCCGCGGCCATCCGGCGCTCCAGGGCGCGTTCCGTCCGCCGCCCGATGAGTCCCCGCACCGGTGGGAGCAACAGCAGCAGTCCGACCGCGTCGGAGATCATCCCGGGGACGATCAGGAACAGCCCCGCGAGCATCACGAGACCGCTGCCCTCCCCCGGCCGGGGGCTTTGCGGCAGCGCCCCGTCCTGGGCCTGCTGGACGGCCGCACTGAGGTTCTTGAAGGCGCGCCGACCGGCGGCCTTGATCACGACGCCGCCCAGCACCGCACCGGCGACGAGCAGCAACAGGACGGTGAACCCGCCGGCCGCGTCGGCGACCAGCGTGAGCAGCCAGATCTCCAGCACGAACCAGGCCACGAAGGCCAGCGGGATGATCCTCCGGAGCTTGCCGGGCCGGGAACGGGTGGGGCGTGGCGGGGTCGGTACACCGGTCGTCATGCATCCAGTGTGCCTGGCCGGACATGCGCCCGGCATAAAGCGGGACGGTCAACAATCCTGCGCGGGACCCGCTCAGGGTCCCGCGCGCCGCGGGTCAGCGGTTCTCGTTGCCCGGGGCCCCGGCGCCGCTGCGCTCCGCGGGGGTCGGCTCGACGCTCTTCGGCGTGGTCGCGGAGCCGTGCGACCTCAGCTTGCCGAGTCGTTCCGTGACGCCCCAGGAGGTCACCCGCCACAGCGCCTCGACCAGGATGTCCCGGCTCATCTTGGAATCGCCGTGCACCCGCTCCACGAAGGTGATGGGCACCTCGACGACGTGGAACCCGGCCTTGACGGCGCGCCGTGCCAGATCGACCTGGAAGCAGTAGCCCTGGGAGGCGACCTCGGTCAGACCGAGCCCTTCGAGGGTCTCCCGGCGGAAGGCGCGGTAGCCCCCGGTCACGTCGCGGATCGGTACGTCCAGGAGCAGCCGCGAGTACGTGCTGCCGCCGCGGGAGATGAACTCGCGGGACTTGGGCCAGTTCACGACCCGGCCGCCCGGGACCCAGCGGGATCCGAGGACGAGGTCGGCCCCCTTGAGCGCGGTGAGCAGTCGGGGCAGTTCCTCGGGCTGGTGGGAGCCGTCGGCGTCCATCTCGATGATGACGCCGTACCCCTCGGCGAGGCCCCACCGGAAGCCGGCGAGGTAGGCGGCGCCCAGCCCCTCCTTGCCCTTGCGGTGCAGCACGTGGACGTGCTCGTCCGCGGCGGCGAGCTCGTCGGCGAGCCCGCCCGTGCCGTCCGGGCTGTTGTCATCGGCGACGAGGACGTGCGCGTCGGGAACCGATTCCCTGACGCGACCGACGATCGACTTGATGTTCTCGGCCTCGTTGTAGGTCGGGATGATGACCAAGGCCGTACCCAGTGGGCCGAACCGCCGCTCTTCGGCATCGGCCGAGGAGATCGCGTCGCCGTCGTTCACAGGAGCCCCTTCGTGCATGTCGTACGCAGGTGTCCACCATAGTGGGCGCGACCCGTACACCTGTGCCGCAACCGGCACGGAGGGCCGGACTTCGCCCGGGTGTCGCGCCGTGGGAACGGCGCGGGGCACGGATCGGGCACGGATCGGGGCCCGGCAACCCTTCGGTCCGGCCCGGGACCCGCTGGCTGCGGATCGACCGGGTCCGTTGTCTACTGAGCGGCCGGGCCCCATCGGTCCCACGCGGCCCCGGGCTCCTCGGGGAGCCGGGGGGACCTCCGACCGGCGGAACGTTCCCCCGCCCCCGAGGCGCGGGAACTGGGCCTGGCTCCCAGCGGTGGGACACCGGGCACGGTGCCCCACCCCTGACCCAGCGGCGTTCGACGACTGCGCGGACGTTCGCCGGTCGGACGTCCAGTGGTGGACCCGGCCGAACCTACCCGGCCCCGGCGGCTCCCTGTCAATACCTCCGCGACCTGCATCGTTCCCGGGAACCCGCAGGTCAGCGCCGAGGACCCGCAGGTCGCGCGGTGCGGCACCGCGCCCCCGTCCGGATGCGCGCCACCCCGCCAATCACTCACCCGGCCGTACGTACACCGTCCGTCCGGCGACCACCGTGCGCAGGCACAGGGGCGGCTCGGACCCCGGAGACAGGTCGGGCAGACCGGGGGTGCCGGAGCGCGGGTCGGTGGACCAGCGGGCCACCCGGTCGTCGGGGGCCTGGACCAACAGCGCCCCGGTGCGCCACACGGCGTAGTCGGCCGGCGCTCCGGGCACCAGCACGCCTCCGTCGTCCCGTCCGGTGGCCCGCCAGCCGCCGCGGGTGTGGGCGGCGAAGGCGGCCCGCACGGACACCCGGTGCTCCGGGGTGCGGTGGTGGGCCGCCGCCCGGACGGTGTTCCAGGGGTCGAGCGGGGTGACGGGGCTGTCGGAGCCGAAGGCCAGGGCGACCCCGGCGCGCAGCAGCGCGGCGAAGGGGTTGAGGGAACGGGCGCGTTCGACACCGAGCCGTTCGACGTACATGCCCTCGTCCCCGCCCCACCGGGCGTCGAACGCGGGCTGGACGGAGGCGGTCAGCCCCAGTTCGGCGAAGGCCGCGATCGTTTCGGGGGTGAGCATCTCCGCGTGCTCCACCCGGTGGCGGGCGGCCCGGACACGGGCGAGCCCGACCTTTTCGGCCGCGGCGCGGAAGCCCTCCACGACGGCGCTGACCGCGGCGTCGCCGATCGCGTGGAACCCGGCCTGGAGGCCCGCCTCGGTGCAGGCGACGACGTGGGCGGTCACCTCGGCGGCGTCGAGGTAGGAAGCGCCGCGGTGCGGGGCGTCGGCGTACGGCTCGTGCAGGCAGGCGGTGTGGGAGCCGAGGGAACCGTCGACGAAGAGGTCGCCGGCGGCGCCCACCGCGCCGAGGGAGCGGATGCGTTCGGCGTCCGCGGCGCCCGTGACCCGCTCGCCCCAGTAGCCGACGACCCGGGGCCCGGGCTCCTCGCCGGCCAGCCGCAGCAGCCCGGTCAGGTCGTCCTCGCTGGAGATCTCGGGTCCGCCGCACTCGTGCACCGAGCCGATGCCGAGCGAGGCGGCGTGCCGCAGCGCCGCGCGCTGGGCCCCGGCGCGCTGGGCGGGGGTGACGGCCGCGAACGCGGCGGCGCGCACCGCGTGGTGGGCGTCCCGGGTGAGGGGCGCGTCGACGGCGTAGCCGTGCTTGCCGGTGATGCCGGGGACCAGGTCGAGGAGGGCGGTGCTGACCACGGCCGAGTGGACGTCGACGCGTGAGAGGTAGAGGGGGCGGCCCCCGGTGGCGGCGTCCAGCTCCTCGCGGGTCGGGGGGCGGGTGTCCGGCCAGCGCGCGGCGTCCCAGCCGTGGCCGAGGAGCACCCGGTCGTCGGGGCGGGCCCCGGCGTGGGCCCGGACGCGTTCCAGAGCGGCGTCGCGGGTGGCGGCCGTGGTCAGGTCCAGGCCGGTGAGGGCGAGGCCGGTGGAGGTGGTGTGGACGTGGGCGTCGGTGAAGGCGGGGGTGACGAGCGCGCCCTCCAGGTCGACGGTCGTGTCGGCGGTCGCGGCGAAGGCGTCGGCCGCTCCCTCGGACCCCACCCAGGCCACCTGCCCCCGGGACACCACCATCGCGGTGGCGAAGGGGTCGGCGGGCGAGTGGATCTCTCCCCCGCGTAGCAGGACGGTGCTCGGGTCGGGCGCCCGGTCCGGGGTGGTTGTGCGCTGGCTCATGCGACCAGTGTCCTGGCAGGCCCGCCGCGTCGCGGCGCCGGGTCCGTCGCGACCCGGTCCGGGCGCGCCGAGCGGTGGTCGGCTCAGATCTTGGGCGGCCTCGCCTCGTAGGGGGTCGACAAAACCACGGTCGTGCGGGTGGACACCCCGGCGAGGCCGCGCAGCCGACTCAACAGGTGTTCCAGCGCGCGCGGAGTCGCGACCCGCACCTTGAGGATGTAGTTCTCGTCCCCGGCCACGCTGTGGCACGCCTCGATCTCCGGTACGCCGGCCAGGCGTTCGGCGATGTCGTCGGGAGCACTGGGATCGAACGGTTTCACCGAGATGAACGCGGTGAGCGGCAGGCCGACGGCCTCCGGGTCGACGACCGCGGCGTACCCGCGGATCACCCCGCGCTGCTCCAGCCGCCGCACCCGTTGGTGCACCGCGGACGTGGACAGGCCGGTGGCCTTGCCGAGGTCGGTGTAGCTCATCCGCCCGTCCTTGACGAGCAACTCGACGATCTGACGATCCAGCTCCTCCATGGCGGAAACCTACAGCTCTGATGATCGCCAGGGATACCGTAAGGGCGTTCGGCTCCGTTCCGAGACCAATCGGTGACGCGACGGGCCGTTCGGCCGCCGCTCCACCCCCCGCTCCCCCGCTTGTGTGACGAACACCACAACCCGTTGGTGGTGTCCGGACATCCGACGCGATTATCGCCACGGCCGGACGGGAAATGCTTGCTGTGGCCGAAGCCGAGCGCCCGGCCCGCCCATCGAGGGGGAGAGTTCCCACATGCAGAGTCTGAAGCGCCCCGGTCGTCTGTCCCGGCTGAAGCAGCAGCCGGTCGTCGAGCCCGAGCCGGAGGGCGTCGAACCCGGCGACGACGAGTTCGACTTGTACGACACCATCGAGATCTTCCGGGTGATCTGCCCGGACTGCGCCCGGCCCATCGCCCTGTTGGACGACGAGGACGTCCTCCCGGAGCACGCGACGTGCCCCACCCCCTGGAACCCGTTCGGCCTCCAGGTCTGCGCCGGCACGGGCCGCCCCGCCACCGTGGCCCGGCCCGCGGGCGAGGAGGAGCCGACCCCGGAATCCGACGGCGACACCGCCGTGCTGCTGACGCTCCCCCAGGGACTCAACTGGCGCACCCAGCCGTTCTCCCACGTCGGCGGGCCGGGCTCGCGCCCCATCCGGGTCCCGCAGATGCGGCGCGACGCGGCCTGAGCGCCCCGCGCCCTCCGCGCGACGCACCCCCACCTCACCCACGCACCGTTCCTCCGGCGTCCCCTGTCCGGACGCCGGCCCGGGGGCGCCACGACCGTCTCCCGACGCCGCGGCTTCGCGGACCGCCGGGCCGGAACCGGGTCCCTGACCAGGACCCACCGAGCGGGGTCGCCCGACGCCCCGCGCCCCTGAGCGGTCGGCGGACGTGACGGCGAGTCCCCCGTCCGTGGACACCGTCGTACGCATGCACGACCGCCGTCGGGGGTGACCGCCGTGTTCGCCCGGGCGTTGGCCATGGCATGACCTCGACCCTTCCGAGTTCGGGCAGGATGCGCCGCGTTCTCGTCGCCCCACCTGAAGAATCGATTCCGCGGCCAGCGCTACCGGCCCGCCGCGCCGAGCGACCGCTCCCACGGCGACGCCCTGCGCCCCGGCCGCTGCCGGCGCGTCTCACGGCCGGTGCGCCGCCGGCGGCGCCGGACGCCGATCCGCCGATCTACCAGGCGCTGGTGGCCCGGTGGGCCGCGGGGGGCCGGGTGCTGCCCGGCTCCCCCGACCCGGAGTGGGAACGGCTCGCCGCGCCCCTGGTGCGCCCGGGACAGTTCGGCGGAACGGCCGCGGGGCCGCTCCGCTAGGTGCGCGGGGGCGGCCCGGGGTCAGGAGGACTCCGGGCCGGCCACGTGACGGGCGATGACCATGCGCTGGATCTGGTTGGTGCCCTCGACGATCTGGAGGACCTTGGCCTCCCGCAGGTAGCGCTCCACCGGGAAGTCCGCGGTGTAGCCGTACCCGCCCAGGACCTGCACCGCGTCGGTGGTGACCTTCATCGCCGCGTCGCTGCACAGGAGTTTGGCCATGGCCGCCTCCTTGCCGAACGGGCGGCCCGCGTCCCGCAGCCGGGCCGCCGCGAGGTACAGCGCACGTCCCGCGGCGACCTGGGTGGCCATGTCGGCCAGCAGGAAGCGCACCCCTTGGAAGTCGGCGACGGGACGGCCGAACTGGCGCCGCTCGACGGCGTACCCGACCGCGGCGTCCAGCGCGGCCTGGGCCACCCCGATCGCGCAGGCGGCGATGCCCAGCCGACCGGAGTCGAGCGCCGACAGGGCGATGGCGAAGCCCTGGCCCTCCGCGCCGATGCGCCGCGCGTCGGACACCCGGACCCCGTCGAAGTGGAGCGGGGCGGTGGGCGAGCCCTTCATGCCCATCTTCCGCTCGGGGGCGGCGGCACTCAGCCCGGGCGCGTCACCCGGCACCAGGTACGCCGTGATGCCGCGCGCGCCGGCGCCGCCCGAGCGGGCCAGGACGGTGTAGAAGTCGGCGATCCCCCCGTGGGTGATCCACGCCTTGGTCCCGGTGAGCACCCAGTCGTCGCCGTCCCGGACGGCCTTGGTCCGCAGCGAGGCGGCATCGGAGCCGGACGCGGGCTCGGACAGGCAGTACGCGCCCAGCAGCCCCTCGCCGAGCATCGCGGGCAGGTGTTCGGCCTGTTGCTCCTCCGTGCCGAAACCGGCGAGGGCGTGGCAGGCCAGGGTGTGCACGCTGACCCCGAGCCCGACGGTGAGCCGGGCCGCGGCGAGTTCCTCCAGCACCTGGAGGTACACCTCGTACGGCTGGTCGCCGCCGCCGTGGGCGGAGTCGTAGGGCAGGGCGAGCAGTCCGGACTCGGAGAGCAGGGTGAAGAGTTCGCGGGGGAAGCGACCCGCTTCCTCCTCCTCGGCGGCCGTCGGGGCGATCTCCCGCCGGGCCAGTTCCCGCACGAGCGAGAACAGGTCCCGGGCCTCGTCCGTGGGGGCGATCCGGTCCACGGGCGGTGGGACGTGGTCGGGCATGTGCGGTCCTCCCTGTCGGGCAGTTCGGGGGCGCCCGCCCGGGTGCGGCGAGCGTCTCCGGCAGATCCGCGGCACGGGTTCCACGCCGGTGGCGCAGCCCCGGTCCCCGGAGTTTCGGCACTGCCCCAGCCGAGGGTGGCGCTCCGGTTCGCGGAGCGAAGCCGACCGGTGGCTGTGGCGCGTCGAGTATGCCCGATCGGAGGCAGTTCGTCACTGGTTCTGATCTTCGAACAGCCTGGTGGAACTTGGTACGCACCATTGACCCGACTGGTCTAGTCCTCCTACTGTTCCCCCCGAACACCCCACGTGTTCGCGCCCAGCCGGTGCGTACCCGACGCCCCCCAGCGTCCAGGGACCGGCGCCCGTACGCCCGACTCGGTACGTCAGCAGCACTTCCCCCCACCCTTTCCTCTCCCCCACGAGGTGAGTCGATGTCACATTCGCACCGTCCCCGTGCCCGTTTCCGGGCGCTCCTGTCCGCCGCCTGTTGTGCCGTCCTCGGGGCGGGCCTGCTCGCCGGGGCCAGCACGGCGACCGCGGGCGAGGCCGCTTCGGACGCCCAGCCCCTGTCTCCGCGCACCTCCAAGGTCGTCGGGTACTTCTCCGAATGGGGCGTCTACGGCCGGAACTACCACATCAACAACATCCAGACCTCCGGCTCCGCCGCGAAGCTGACGCACATCAACTACGGCTTCGGCAACGTCCAGAACGGCCAGTGCGGCATGGGCGACTCGTACGCGGCCCTGGAGAAGACCTACCCGGCCGCCCAGTCCGTGGACGGCGTCGCCGACACCTGGGACCAGCCGCTGCGCGGCAACTTCAACCAGATCAAGGAACTCAAGGCGAAGAACCCGCACATCAAGGTGCTGTGGTCGTTCGGCGGGTGGACCTGGTCCAACGGCTTCGCCCAGGCCGCGAAGAACCCCACCGCCTTCGCCGAGTCCTGCTTCAAGCTGGTCAACGACCCGCGCTGGGCCGGGGTGTTCGACGGCATCGACATCGACTGGGAGTACCCGAACGCCTGTGGCGCCGGCTGCGACACCAGCGGTCGGACCGCGTACACCGACCTGATGCGTGCCGTGCGCGCCAAGTTCGGTTCCCAGCTGGTGACGTCCGCGATCCCGGCCGACGCCTCGCCGGGCGGCAAGATCGACGCCGCCGACTACGCGGGCGCCGCGCAGTACGTCGACTGGTACAACCCGATGACGTACGACTTCTTCGGCGCCTGGTCGCGGACCGGCCCCACCGCGCCGCACTCGCCGCTCACCAGCTACCCCGGCATTCCGAAGCCCCACTACTACTCGGACGCCACGATCACCAAGCTGAAGGGCCTCGGCATCCCGTCGTCCAAGCTGCTGCTCGGCGTCGGCTTCTACGGCCGCGGTTGGACCGGCGTCACCCAGTCGACGCCCGGCGGAAGCGCCACCGGCCCGGCCCAGGGCACCTACGAGCAGGGCATCGACGACTACAAGGTGCTCAAGGCCAAGTGCCCGACGACCGGCACGGTCGGTGGCACCGCCTACGCCAAGTGCGGTAACGAGTGGTGGAGTTACGACACCCCCGCCACGCTCGCCACGAAGATGACGTACAAGAACCAGCAGAACCTCGCCGGTACGTTCATCTGGGAGCTGAGCGGTGACACCGCCAACGGTGAGCTGATCAAGGCGCTCAACTAGCCGCCACGGCAACCGTGGAGGGGCGGGACCCGGTCGCGGGTCCCGCCCCTTCGTGGTGTCCGTCAGCCGGTCCGCGCCCCGGGGACGGGAGGCGCGGGTCCGT
Source organism: Streptomyces sp. NPDC127068 (assembly GCF_042724695.1). Taxonomy (NCBI): domain Bacteria; kingdom Bacillati; phylum Actinomycetota; class Actinomycetes; order Kitasatosporales; family Streptomycetaceae; genus Streptomyces; species Streptomyces sp. NPDC127068. Next base: position 46,623 of record NZ_JBHXEN010000007.1, read on the forward strand.
CCGTCACGGGGGGCGGCGGGGCCGGGCAGGAGGGTTCGAGTTCCTCGATGGTGCGCAGGGTGCTGCCGAGCAGCCGGACCAACAGTTCGCGGACCTCGTCCCGGGACGGGTCGGCGCGGTCGATCCAGTCGAGGGTGACGCCCTCGACGCTCCACTGCCAGCCGAGGAGCGCCAACCGGGCCACCCGCGGAATGTCGCGACGCCCGTACGCGCCCTCGGCGATGGTGTCGACGATCGCCTCCCGCACGCCGCCGAGCAGGGCGTGCACCTCGGAGTCGAACCCGACGCCGCCGCTGATGATCGTGCGGTAGGCGGCCTGGTTGTGCTCGGCGTAGCGCAGGTAGCCGTCGATGGTGCGTTCGAGCCTGGTGCGTCCCGGGAGGTCGGTGTCGCTGCCGGCACGGGCGACGAGACCGGCGACGGCGTCCTCGATGATCGCGAGGTAGTAGCCGCGCTTGGACTCGAAGTAGTAGTAGATCAGGCCCTTCGCGACGTGCGCCTGTCGGGCGATGTCGTCCATCGACAACGCGTCGTAGGACGTGTCGGCGAACAACTTCCGGCCGATGGCGATGAGTTCGGCCCGCCGGGTGAGGGAGCGGTCGGTGCCGCGGGTCCGGGGCCGTGCGGTGTCGGCGACGCGTGGACCGCCGGGTCGCTGCTGCTGGCTGGTATCCAAAGGCGGCCTGTGCCTCCCGGCTGGCGACGGAACACTCGGCAGTATGGCAGAACCGGTGTCCATACCTCGGGGCACCTCCGCGGGCTCCTCGTCGCCCCTCCGGAAGGGACGCGGGTCACCCCGCCACCAGGTGCGCGGCGCGGCGCCCGTCCTCAGAGGAGGCCGAGGCGGGTGACCAGCAGCGCGACCACGACGACCAGGGTCCAGCCGAGCACGTGTTCGAGGACGGCGGGGCCGTCGGTCCGGGGGCCGCCCGTGCGGGTGGCGGCGGTGCTGGCCGTGGCGGAGGTCGCGGTCATGGCGTCTCGCTGTCGTCGTGCGGCGTCGTGCGGTGGGGGCACCCCGACGGGTCCCCTTCACTGTGCCATCCACGACCGCCCGTGCGGTAGAGACGTCGGTCACGCCCTCGCGGTCGTCGGCCGTGCCCCCGCTGATCGTCGCTCGGGGGCGCGCGTGGTGCGCCGGAGGCGTACGAGGCGGATGACCGGAGTGCGCCGGTCGGCCGCGCTCCAACGTGCCGGCCCGCCGTGCAACGCCGTCGCCCCGGCACGTGTCTACCGTGCGAGCGGACCGCGCCGCCCGGCTGACCTCCGTGCGGCGCCGCTCGTCCGAGGCACCGACCGACGGAGGGTTCCCCGTGACACCGATCGCCGCACGGCACGCACACCGGACACGGCGCCGCCACGGGCGGACGACCGTCATCGCCGCCCTGACGGCCCTGACCGGCCTCGCGACCCTGACGGGCCCGACCTCCCTGGCCACGACGTCCGGTCCCGGGGCCCGGGCCGCCACCCCGGGGGCACCGGGGGCGGGCGACCCGCTGTTCCCGCTGGACGGCAACGGCGGCTACCGGGTGAGCCACTACCTCGTCGACCTGGACTGGAAGGCCCCGCGCACCGCGTTCCCGGCCACCGCGACGATCACCGCGCGCAGCACCCAGGACCTGTCCCGCTTCCACCTCGACTTCGCGGGCAACACCCTGCGGTCCGTCACCGTCGACGGGGCACCCGCCCGCGCCGAGCGGGACGGCGACGAACTCGTCGTCACCCCGTCGCGTCCGCTCGCCGAGGGCAGCGCCTTCACCGTCGTGGTCCGGTACACCGCCGATCCGACGCAGACCCGGCACCGCACCGACGCCATCGAGGACTACGGGTGGATCCCCACCCCGGACGGCACGGTCGTGTATCCACAGCCCAACGGCGCCCGGATGCTCTTCCCCGCGGACGACCATCCGAGCCGACGGGCCCGGCTCACCTTCCGGATCACCACCCCGCCCGGGGTCGAAGCCGCCGCGAACGGTCGGCTGACCGGGCGCACCGAGCAGGCCGACGGACGGGCCCGCTGGACGTACGACTCCCCGCAGCCGCTCGCCGTGCAGCTCGCCCAACTCGCCGTCGGCCAGTTCACGTTCGTCGAGGACGAGGGCCCGCGGGGGCTTCCGATCCGGGACGTCGTCCCGGACGCCCTGGTGGAGTCCACCGAGCGCTACCGCGCCTTGACCGCCGCCCATCTGGACTGGCTGGAGGAACGGCTCGGCCCCTACCCCTTCGAGCAGTACGGGGTCCTCGTCGGGGACACCGACCTCGGGGTGGCCCTGGAGACCCAGACGCTGTCGCTGGTGCCCAAGGCCGATCTGCTGGGCGATCGGGTCGCCGCCGAACGGACCCTGGTGCACGAGCTGGCCCACCAGTGGTTCGGCAACAGCAACGGCATCCGCACCTGGTCCGACCTCTGGCTCAGCGAGGGGCACGCGCGCTTCTACGAACGGCTGTACTCGCAGGACCACGGCGGCACCGCCCTGGAGGCCGCGATGAAGACGGCGTACGCACAACACGACCAGTGGCGCAGGGACTTCGGGGCGCCCGCCGAACCGACCGAGCCGAACCTGTTCAAGCGGATGCGCTACGACGGCTCCGCGCTGGTGCTGTACGCACTGCGCCAGCAGGTGGGCGACGCCGCGTTCCGGACGATCGAGCGGGAGTGGGCGCAGCGGTACCGGGGGGAGATCGCCGGAACCCGGGAGTTCATCGCGCTGGCCTCCGAGGTCACGGACGAGGACATGGGGGCGTTCCTGCGGCCGTGGTTGTACGGCGGTCGGACGCCGGCGATGCCGGGGCACCCGGACTGGGTGGTCACCCGCTGATCCGGCGCGGGCGCCGGGTCAGCGGATGCCCACCGCGGCCAGGGCCCGGCGCCGCTCCTCGTCGTCCGCCGGGACGAAGAGGTAGGCGACCCCGCCCGATCCGGTGAGCTCCTTGCCGGTGCTGCCGTACCGCCGGGTCCGCAGCCAGGCGTTCTCCCACTCGCGTCGCCGGTAGACCCGCCGGACCTCCGCGTTCGAGGGGGACGAGGGGTCGTGGGCGATCACCTCGCCGTCGGCGGTGAACCCCACGACGACCATCAGGTGCCCGGGGGTGCCGTAACCCGCGCCGGTCAGTTCCTCGGCCCGGAAGGACAGCGAGGTGATCACCGGAACGCCCGCGGCGATCAGGCCCTCCAGTTCGCCCAGCGAGGTGAGCCGGGCCACCACGGCCGTCATGTCCGGGTAGGAGGCCGCGTAGGCCGCGTTGAAGGACCAGTTCCCGCAGCCTCCGTACGCGTGGTCGTAGGTGGCGCGCGCCGCGTGGCAGATCTGCGGATCGTCGTAGGCCGGGTCGACCCAGGCGAGGTCGCGGGCCGTCGGGCGGCGCCCCCAGTACTCCAGCACCATCTGGGAGGCGGCGGGCGAACACCAGGCCTCGCCCCCGTTGTCGTACTCGGGAAAGCGGCCGGCGTGCACGGTCTGTGCGTAGCGGGGAAGGCGCAGCTCCCGGTGGACTCCGGGGAGGGCGGGTGGCGCCGGCGGCACGGTGAACCGGTCGGGCAGGTCGCTGACCGTCAGCCCGAGGCGCCGCACCAGCGGGCCCGGTCGGCTCCCCGGGGTGCGGTACAGGGTGAGCCTCGCCCGGCAGGCGACCAGCCGGGTGCCGGGGTCGGTGACGGCGAGGGTGTCGGTGTGCACCGCGGTGCGGCCGTCGCGCTGGCCGTTCTTCGAGGTGCGCGTGACGTCCCCGTCGCCGGCGGCCCAGTCGCCCATCAGGTACCACGGGGTCCGGGAGCCGTCGGCGTAGGTGCCGCGCAGTTCCACCCGGAGCCACGTCCCGGGCGGGGTGTGCGCGTTCCAGGAGGGGATCACCTCGCTCGCCGGTACGGCCAGGGCCTGCTCGGGGCCGGTCCACACCGCGTGCTCCCAGGTCGTGGACCGGCCGGTGCGGGGGTCGGTGCGCTCGGTGCGGCCGGTGGGAGCGTCGATCGCCAGATGGGGGTGGACGGCGTCCACGACGCGGGTGCCCCGGGCGGTGCCCTGCGCCCAGTCGGCGCACGAGGTCCAGCTGTGGTGGGCCACCGGCCGTGCGGGGGCCACGGCCCGGGGCGCCGGGTGGGGATCGGCAGCGGCCGTGGTCGCCGTGACGGCGGCGCAGGCGGCGGTCAGCACCGTACGGCGGGAGGTTCCTTCGGGTGCGGTCATGGAAGAGGGAACCCCCGGTCGGTGCCTGGTGCCGTCGGACACGGGCGGCCAGGTCCGCGCCGCCGTCCGACCACTATCGCCCGGGCCACCCGGTCCCGACCAGCGACGACGGGGCCGGCGGGGGCCACCGCGCCCGACCGGAGCAATGCGGCACCGTCGTACCCTGGAGGCGATGACCGTGCCCGTGCCTGCCCCCGGTGCCGCGTCGGCCGCGGTGCGCCGGCTCGCCGCGGACCTGACCCTGCTGCCGCCGTCCTGCGGCCCGGTCCGACTGATCGCGGTCGACGGGCACGCGGGATCGGGCAAGACGACCTTCGCCGCCGTGCTCGCCGAGGCCCTCGACGGCGCCCCCGTGCTGCACCTGGACGACTTCGCCACGCACACCGAACTCTTCGCCTGGACGGACCGGTTGCAGCGGCAGGTCATGACGCCGCTGGGACGGGGGGAGCCCGCCCGGTACGCGCCCTACGACTGGAACGCCCGCGCGTTCGGCACGCCCCGGAGCCTCGCGCCCGCGCCGGTGGTGCTGCTGGAGGGGGTGGGTGCCGGACGACGGGACCTCCGCCCGGAGCTGGCCCGCGTGGTGTGGATGGAGTACGAGCGCGGGGCCGCCTGGCAGCGCGGCCGACGACGGGACGGGCCCGCCCAGCACTCCTTCTGGGAGCGCTGGGTCGCCGCCGAGCAGGAGCACTTCGCGGTGGATCCGACGCTGCCCTTCGCCGATCTCGTGGTGCGCCAGGGAGCGCTGGGGTACGAGGTGAGTGCGGGGCCGGCATCAACTGGTGGGCCCACTGAGGCAGTCGGGACGTCAAGACCGCGTCAATCCGTCACTGAGCGTGAGGCTCAATAGGAGTGCTCGGGGATGCCCGGAAAGCGGTTTTCGTCAGAGCTTCCGCTGCGCTTGACCGGGGGCCGTGCAGGTCTTACGTTCTCTCTGTGCGGCCTTCGGGTCGCCCGTAGTCGCGAAGCCCCCGGTTGTTCCCCCGTGATCGGGGGCTTCGTTCTGCCCGGGAACACCCCCTTCGTTCACATGTTTCCGGGCGCGGACCGATGCCGGACGCTCACCGTCGGTCACCATCGCGTGCGCCCCTCGCACGCCCCCTGCACGGAACCGGCATTGCGGGCACCCTTAGATCCAGCCGCGCCGCGCAGGTACGATGCGTGCGGTGCGACCAACGGACGGCGGCTCACGCACCGGCTCAACTTCCGTCCACGGCACAGCGGTTCCACACGGGTCGACAGGGGAACTTGAACTGTCAATGGCCGGTACCGACCGGCACCGGCGAGAACCGGCACATCATCGGGGGCACGGCTTGTGGGGGACGTGATGGACTTCGGCACCCAGGGCGCTCCGGCCCCGGCGGAACTAGCGTGGCTACGCGGTGTGGACGCCTACACGATGGGGGCGTATCCACAGGCGGAAGAGGAATTCAGGACGGCCGTACGGATGGACCCGGGGTTGGCCGACGGATGGCTGGGTCTGCATGCGCTCCGGGTGGACACCACCACGGCACTGCTGCGCATGTACCAGCACCGCGAGCGCTTCGGCGAGCAGCGTTCCCGACACCGGCGCACCCTGAACTCCTGGTACTGGTTGGGCTGGTGGGTGCAACCGGTGCTCGAACGGCCCCGGGACCTGCTGCTCGCGCACGCCTCGCACTGGCTCGACGGGCGCCACGTGCCCGAGTTGGACCGGGCCCTCGCCGGACTACCGCCGGTCGACGCCGACCCGCAGGTGCGGTTCCTGCACGCCTGCCGCTCCTATCTGGTGAAGGACTGGGAGCGGCTGGTGCGCCACACCGACCCGCTCCTCGACGATCCGCTGCTCGGCATCGAGGCGGGACTGTTCGGCGGGATGGCCCGGGTGCGGCTGGAGATGTTCGGCCAGGCCGAGCCGCTGCTGTCGGCGGCGCTGATGCGGTGCCGCAGCGAGCAGCCGCAGCGCAAGGAGCTGCGGTACTGGCTGGCCAGGGCCCGGGAGGGCACCGGTCGCAGCGCGGCGGCGCTCCCGCTGTACCGGGCCGTGCACCGGGTGGACCCGGCGTTCATGGACACTTCGGCCCGGCTCGCGGCGATCGCCGAGGGGGAGGGCTTCGACGACGTCCTCGACCTCGCGCCCTTCTCGCTGCCGGTGCCCGCTCCGGAGAGCGCCGTGGGGCCCGACCCCCTGTTCGACGCCGAAGGCCGGGACGTGAAGGTGGGCGAACCGCCCTCGGACCCCGCCGTCGGTGGGGCGCCGGGGCTCGGGGACCCCGTCCGGGAGAAGGCCGCGGGGCCCTCCCCGCACCGCCCTTCGACCCCGGCGGCCGATCCCTCGCTCCTCGCGGACGCGCTCGCCGAACTGGAGCGCATGGTGGGCCTCGATCCGGTGAAGCGCCAGGTCAAAGCCCTGTCCGCGCAGCTGAACATGGCACGGCTACGGGCCGGCCAGGGTCTGCCGGTGCAGCCGCCGAAACGGCACTTCGTGTTCTCCGGCCCCTCCGGCACCGGCAAGACCACGGTCGCCCGAATACTGGGCCGCGTCTTCTACGCCCTCGGGCTGCTCGGCGGGGACCACCTGGTGGAGGCGCAGCGCGCCGACCTGGTCGGCGAGTACCTGGGACAGACGGCGGTGAAGGCGAACGAGCTGATCGACTCCGCGATCGGCGGGGTGCTCTTCCTGGACGAGGCGTACGCACTGTCCAACTCCGGGTACGGCAAGGGGGACGCGTACGGGGACGAGGCGCTCCAGGTCCTGCTCAAGCGGGCCGAGGACAACCGCGACCACCTGGTGGTGATCCTCGCGGGCTATCCGGAGGGCATGGACCGGCTGCTCGCCGCCAACCCGGGGCTGTCGTCACGTTTCACCACGCGGGTGGACTTCCCCTCGTACCGTCCCCTGGAACTCACCGCGATCGGTCAGGTGCTCGCGGCCGAGAACGGTGACGCCTGGGACGAGGAAGCGGTGGACGAACTGCGTTCCATCAGCGGCCATGTGGTGGACCAGGGCTGGATCGACGAGTTGGGCAACGGCCGCTTCCTGCGCACGCTGTACGAGAAGAGCTGCGCGTACCGGGACCTCAGATTGTCCGGCTACACGTGCACGCCGAGCCGGGACGATCTCGCGACCCTGCGGCTGCCCGATCTGATGCAGGCGTACGGGGAGGTCCTGTCGGGACGGGGGCCCGGCAAGCCCCTGGCCGGGGCCTGATCCGGGCCGGCGGAACGGCCGGACGGGTCCCCGTCCCGACGGATCAGGCGCGGTGGCCCGTTGCCCGGTCCTGGACGAGGGCCCGCAGGGTGCGGGCGTCGCCGATGGCGCGTTCGCGGGCCATGCCGGGCTGGATGCCCATGGCGGGGAGGCTGGTGCCGTCGCTGAGGTCGAGGAAGACCCAGGGGTCACCGGGGCGCAGGTTCACCTGGATGACCTGGGCCCACTCCAGCCGTCGCGACGAGGCGACGTTGACGACTGTCAGCCCCTGTTCGTCGGCGACGATCTTGGGGCGGCCGAGCAGCGCGAGCACGCCGAAGCAGAGGACACCGGTGAAGACGAAGCTGGTGCGCTCCCCCGGGCTGAGCTGCGGCAGGATGAACGCGATCACCGTGAGGACGGCGAGGATCGCGACGCCCGAGCCCAGCAGGATCACCCGGATCAGGGACGGGCGGAAGGTGACCGGGAGGGCCGGCAGGGCCGGGGCGGCGACCGCTGCGGCCGGGGGCCCGTCCTGGTTCGCCGGGGACGGGGTGCCGGGGGCCGGTGCGGGGGTGTCGGACATGGTCTCGGTCTTCTTCAGAGGCGGCAGGCGTGGATGGCGGTGGTGAGGATGGCCCGCGCACCGAGCTCGTACAGGTCGTCCATGATCCGCTGGGCTTCCTTGGCGGGCACCATGGCGCGGACGGCGACCCAGCCCTCGTTGTGCAGCGGGGAGACGGTCGGGGACTCCAGACCCGGAGTGAGGGCGACGGCCTCCTCCAGGTGCTCGGCGCGGCAGTCGTAGTCCATCATCACGTAGCTCCGGGCGACCAGGACGCCCTGGAGCCGGCGGAGGAACTGCTGTGCCTTGGGCTCTTCGGTGGTGGCGCCGGTGCGACGGATGACGACCGCCTCGGAGGTCATGATCGGCTCGCCGATCACTTCGAGGCCGGCGTTGCGCAGGGAGGTGCCGGTCTCCACGACGTCGGCGATGACCTGGGCCACCCCGAGCTCGATCGCGGTCTCCACGGCACCGTCGAGGTGCACCACCGAGGCGTCGATGCCGTTGTCCGCGAGGTGCTTGGCGACGATGCCCTCGTAGGAGGTGGCGACGGTCAGTCCGCCGAGGTCGGTGACGCCGGCGGCCGTGCCCGGGCGGGTCGCGAACCGGAAGGTGGAGCGGGCGAAGCCGAGCGGCAGGATCTCCTCGGCGTTGGCGCCGGAGTCCACCAGGAGGTCGCGACCGGTGATGCCGATGTCGAGACGACCGGAGGAGACGTAGATCGCGATGTCGCGGGGGCGCAGGTAGAAGAACTCGACCTCGTTGTCCGGGTCGACGATGACGAGTTCCTTGGACTCCCGTCGCTGCTGGTAGCCGGCCTCATGGAGCATCGCCGACGCAGGTCCGGACAGTGAACCCTTGTTGGGGACGGCGATGCGCAGCATGAGGCCAGTTCCTTTACGTGTGGCAGCGGTGGGGTGTGCGTCAGCGGTGCGGGGTGTGCGTCAGGCGCGAGGACGGCGACGGGCCGGAAGGGGTCCGTCGCCCGGGCGCGCGGGGCGGTGGCCGAGCGCGCGCCGGGCGGCGCGCGCTCTACAGATGGGCGTACACGTCGTCGAGGGAGATCCCGCGCGCGACCATCATCACCTGGACGTGGTAGAGCAGCTGCGAGATCTCCTCGGCAGCGGCTTCCTTGCCCTCGTACTCGGCGGCCATCCAGACCTCGGCGGCCTCCTCGACGACCTTCTTGCCGATCGCGTGGACACCCTTGTCGACGAGTTCGGCGGTGCGTGAGGTGGTCGGATCACCGTGGGCGGCCTTGTGTTGGAGCTCCGTGAACAGCTCCTCGAACGTCTTCTTGGACATGGTGCGGACCACTCTACGGGACCCGCCCGGGCTCCCCCTAACGGCCCGTGGACACCGGGGTCAGCGCCAGGGCTCGGCGACCGTGCGCAGGGTCGCCGCGGTCGCGACGGCGGCGGTGACGGCCTCGTGGCCCTTGTCCTCGCGGGAGCCCTCGATCCCCGCCCGGTCGAGTGCCTGTTCCTCCGTGTCGCAGGTCAGGACCCCGAACCCGATCGGGACACCGGAGTCCACCGCGACCTGGGTGAGGCCCTGGGTGACGCCCTGGCACACGTAGTCGAAGTGCGGGGTGCCACCACGGATGACCACCCCGAGGGCCACGATCGCGTCGTAACCGCGGCCGGCGAGCACCTTGGCGACCACGGGCAGTTCGAAGCTGCCCGGGACGCGCAGCAGGGTGGGCTCGTCGATGCCCAGTTCCCGAAGGGCCCGCAAGGCGCCCTCGACCAGTCCGTCCATCACCGTCTCGTGCCACTGGGCCGCGATGACGGCGACCCGCAGGTCGCCGCAGTTCTTCACGCTCAGTTCGGGTGCGCCTTTGCCGCTCACGCGCTGCTCCTGATTCTCGTGGGGCTCGTACTGCTCTGACGTCGTGCGGGTGCTGCGGGTCCTTCAGGGTGTCGGGGCGTGCCCCGGATGTCACTGGTTGGCGCAGGCCCGGGTGACGGGGGCGTCCAGCCAGGGGAGGTCGTGCCCCATGCGGTCCCGCTTGGTGCGCAGGTAGCGCAGATTGTGTTCACCGGCCTGCACGGGCACGGGTTCGCGTCCGTTGACGGCGAGACCGTGCCGCACCAGGGCGTCGGTCTTCTCGGGGTTGTTGGTGAGCAACCGCAGGCTGCGCACGCCGAGGTCCTTGAGGATGCGGGCGCCGGCGCCGTAGTCGCGGGCGTCGGCGGGCAGCCCCAGTTCGAGGTTGGCGTCGAGGGTGTCGTGGCCGCGCTCCTGGAGTTCGTAGGCGCGCAGCTTGGACATCAGGCCGATGCCGCGGCCCTCGTGCCCGCGCAGGTAGACGACGACGCCGCGGCCCTCGGCGGCGACCCGTTCCATCGACGCCTGGAACTGCGGTCCGCAGTCGCAGCGCAGGGACTGGAAGACGTCTCCGGTGAGGCACTCGGAGTGGACCCGTACGAGGACGTCCTCGCCGTCGCCGACCTCCCCGTACACCAGGGCGAGGTGCTCGACGCCGTCGGCGGTCGCGCGGTACCCGTAGGCCGTGAAGTCCCCGTGCGCGGTGGGCAGTCGTACCGCGGCCTCGCGGCGCACGGCGGGTGCTTCGGTGGTCCGGCGGTAGGCGATCAGGTCGGCGATGGAGATGATCGACAGGCCGTGCTTGCGGGCGAACGGGACGAGTTCGGGCAGCCGCAGCATCCGGCCGTCCTCGCCGGCGATCTCCACGATGGCCCCGGCGGGCCGCAGTCCGGCCAGCCGGGCCAGGTCGACGGCGGCCTCGGTGTGACCGTCCCGGGCGAGCACGCCGCCGGGGCGGGCGCGCAGCGGGAAGACGTGGCCGGGCCGGACGAACTCGCCGGGCGCGGAGGTCCCGTCGGCGAGGAGCCGCAGGGTGGTGGCGCGGTCGGCGGCGGAGATCCCGGTGGTGATGCCGTGCGCGGCGCCGGCGTCGACGGAGACGGTGAACGCGGTCCGCATGGACTCGGTGTTCTCGTCGACCATCTGCGGCAGTTGGAGGCGGTCCAGTTCGACGCCCTCCATCGGGGCGCAGATCAGGCCCCGGCACTCGCTCATCATGAAGGCGACGATCTCGGGGGTGGCCTTCTCGGCGGCCAGCACGAGGTCGCCCTCGTTCTCGCGGTCCTCGTCGTCCACCACCACCACGGGGCGGCCCGCGGCGATGTCCGCGATCGCCCGCTCCACCGGATCGAGGGTCAACCGCTCGTCGTCGGGGCCCAGCGCGGTGTCGCTCCCCCCGGTGGCGTCGGCGGGCCAGCCGGGCGGGAGGTGTCGTCCGGGGAGGGTGGTGCCGGATGCCGGGTGGCCGTTCATGCGGGGACTCCTTTCAGAGGGGGCTGCGCAGTCGCTCGGGACCGCAGCCACCAGTCGCGCATGCCCCACAGGGCGAGGGCGAAGTAGACGACGTAGACCAGGCCCGAGAAGGCGAGCCCGCTGGAGAAGGCGAGGGGGACGCCGACGACGTCGACGAGGATCCAGGCGAACCAGAACTCCACCAGGCCCCGGGCCTGGGCGACCATCGCGGCCAGGGTGCCGACGAAGATGTACGCGTCGGGCCACGGGTTCCACGACAGTTCGGGCACGGTGGTGAAGAGCAGGCCGACGGCGAGGGTGCCGAGCGCGGTGCCGCCCAGCAGCAGTCCCCGTTCCTTCCAGGTGGCGAAGCGGACGGCGAGGGAGCCGTCACCGGTCTGCTGCCTGCCGTGCGTCCACTGGCGCCAGCCCCACAGGGCGACCCCGATGACGAGGAGCTGTTTGCCGACGCCACCGGCGAGTTCGGCGTGGGCGTACGCGGCGACGAGGATGACGCCGGAGAGCAGCTGCACGGGCCAGGTCCACAGCGAACGGCGCCAGCCGAGCGCCAGGGCGACCAGTCCGACGGAGTTGCCGATCAGGTCCGACCAGATGACCCGCTGGTCGAAGGCGGTGAACGCGGTGGACTGGAGCCAGCCGAGGCCGCTCATCGTTGTTCTCCGCGGGCCCCGAGCAGCCGCTCGACGTACTTGGCGATCACGTCGACCTCCAGGTTGACCGGGTCGCCGGGGCGCTTGATGCCGAGCGTGGTCAGGTCGAGGGTGGTCGGGATGAGGCTGACGGTGAAGTGCTCGTCGCCCGCTTCCACGACGGTGAGGCTGACGCCGTCGACGGTGATGGAGCCCTTCTCCACGACGTAGCGGGCCAGCTCCCGGGGCAGCGAGATCCGGACGATCTCCCAGTGTTCGGAGGGCTCCCGCGCCAGGACCGTCCCGGTGCCGTCGACGTGGCCCTGCACGATGTGGCCGCCGAGTCGGGCGCCGACCGCGGTGGGCCGTTCCAGGTTGACCCGGGAGCCCACGGCGAGGGCGCCGAGGCTCGACCGCTTCAGGGTCTCGGCCATGACGTCGGCGGTGAACTCGTCACCGGTCAGCTCCACGACGGTCAGGCAGACGCCGTTGACCGCGATCGAGTCGCCGTGCCCCGCGTCCTGGGTGACGACGGCACCGCGCAGACGGAAGCGGGAGGCGTCGCCGAGCTCCTGGACTGCGGTGATCTCGCCGAGTTCTTCGATGATTCCGGTGAACACGGTCAGTGCTCCTTCGTGTGCGCGGGAGGAACGGCGGCTGGGGCGGGCCCGGAAGGGGCGGGGGAAGCGGGCGTCGCGGTGATCCGGAGGTCGGCTCCCACCGGGACGGTCTCGTTCATGTCGAGGCGCAACGCTTCGACGAGGGTGGTGATTCCTGCGCCGTTCAGGACGGCCGGCCCGGCTCCGAGCAGGACCGGGGCGAGATAGCCGATCACCCGGTCCACGGCGCCGGCGGCGACGAACGCTCCGGCGAGTCGCGACCCGCCCTCCAGCAGCACGGACCGCACGCCCCGGGCGTGCAGGTCGGCGAGCAGGGCGGGGACGGACAGGCCCCCTTCGGCGCGGGGGAGCCGGACGACCGCCGGCTGCGTGGCGCCCTCGTTGGTGAACGGCGTCGCGGTGACGTCCTCGGCCACGGCGATCAGGGTGGGCGCCGTGGGGTCCAGGACCCGGGCGCCGGGGCGCACCGCGGTGCCGGAGGTGTCGAGGACGACCCGCAGCGGCTGGCGGGCGCCCGCGATCCCGCGGACGGCGAGATGGGGGTCGTCGGCCCGGGCGGGGCCCGCGCCGACGACGACGGCATCGGACTCGGCACGCAACCGGTGCACGTCGGCCCGGGCCTGCGGCGAGCTGATCCACCGGCTGGTGCCGTCGGCGGCGGCGGTCCGGCCGTCGAGGGTGGCGGCGTACTTCCAGGTGACGTGGGGGCGTCCGTGCCGCACCGAGGTCAGCCAGGCGGCGTTCACCGTCTCGGCCTCGGCGGCGAGGAGCCCCCCTTCCACCTCGACGCCGGCTGCGCGCAGGGTGTCCGCGCCGCCGGTCGCATCGGGGGTGGGGTCGGCCACGGCGTAGACGACCCGGGTCACCCCGGCGGCCAGGAGGGCCCGGGAGCAGGGGCCGGTGCGGCCGGTGTGGTCGCAGGGTTCGAGGGTGACCACGGCGGTGGCGCCGCGGGCCCGGTCGCCGGCCGCGCGCAGGGCGTGCACCTCCGCGTGCGGGCCTCCGGCACGCTGGTGGTGGCCTTCGCCGACCGGTTCGCCGCGGGCGTCGATGAGGACGCACCCGACGACGGGGTTGGGGCTGGTGTGGCCGAGTCCGTGCGCGGCGAGCGCGACGGCGCGCCGCATGGCGGCTGCTTCGGCTGCGGTGGCCACCGGGTCCTCCTGCCTCTTCGGGCACGGACTCCGGGGCTGTCGAGGACGACAGAAGACGGACGTGACACACCGGGGGCACGGGGTCGTGACCGTCCGTGGAAAGGACGGCACCGGACCTCGGCGCACACCTGACGTGCTCGCCCGCGCGCACTGCCTCCCATCCGGACTTTCACCGTCGGTCCAGGAATTTCACCTGGTCAACCGGTCACTGGAGGTGACCGGGTCGCGGACTTTAACCGCCGGCTCGGACTTTCACCGACCCCGGAGTGCGCTGCTGCTGGTACGCAACCAGTCTGCCACGCTCGCCGGCGGGCCATGCGGGCGAGTGGTTGTGGACTGGCTCACAAGGGGGCGCCCGGGCGTTCGCGATGTCCGCCCCCGGCGGCAACTCAATTTCCGGACAGTCGACTTGGGCGATGCGCCCGGCTATTGACGGAGCTGTGGAGGGCTCCCTACTCTCTGCGTCACCCCCAAGGAGGAGCCCTGCCCTCGGACGCGGCCAGCGTTCGACGGAGCGCCCGGCGGCGGAGTCTACGGCCCTTGCCCGCCGCCGGGTCCATGGCGGTCCTGCCTCCGTCGAGCCGCGACGACCCCCGCACACGTCCCCGCTGCACCGTGCCGCCCCGCGCAGGTGCGTCCGCCGATCGGGGGGTGCGTCGGCGTGGATGTCACAGGTGCGGCCCCGGGTCCGTCGTGACTGGTGAGGGCGTTCCGTTCGGGACGTCGACGGCAGCGGAAGGCGGGTGCGCGATGACCACGACGGTGGTGACCGGCGGTACGGGAACGCTCGGCAGGCAGGTGGTGGACCGGCTGCGGGCGGCGGGGCACGAGGTGCGGGTGGTGAGCCGGCGCGCCCGGCCGTACGCGGTGGACCTGGTCAAGGGGACCGGTCCGCTGGACGAGGCGTTGCGCGGGGCGGACGTGGTCGTGCACTGCGCGAGCGGGCAGCGCGGGGACGAGGTCGCCGCCCGCCGCCTGGTCGAAGCCGTCCGGCGGGCGGGGGTGGGGCACCTCGTCTACATCTCGATCGTCGGGGTCGACCGGGTGCCGCTCGGGTACTACCGGACGAAGTGGGCCGTGGAACGGCTGGTCGAGGCGTCCGGTACCGGCTGGACGATCCTGCGGACGACGCAGTTCCACGATCTGGTGCTCACCCTGCTGACGGCCCTGGCCAAGCCGCCGGTGATGTTCGTCCCGGCCGGGGTGGCCGATCAGCCGATCGGGTCCGGCGAGGTCGCGGACCGGTTGGCCGAACTGGCGGACGGGGCACCGGCCGGCCGGGTGCCCGAGCTGGGCGGGCCGCAGGTGCGGGACCTCGGCGCGTTGGCCGAGGCGTACCTGGCGGCGAGCGGGCGGCGCCGGCGCATCGTGCGGGTGCCGCTGCCCGGGAAGGTGGCGCGGGCGCTACGCGCGGGTGGTCATCTGACCCCGGACCGGGCGGTGGGGCGGGAGACGTTCGAGGCGTTCCTGACCAGGGTCCTCGCACCGTCGAAGACGGGCTGAGGGGAGAACAACTCGTCCTGTGCGGCGTCCCGGGCGGTGAACAGGGCGCCGCGCAGGACCGCGGCGCCGCCCAGTTCACCGGGACGGACCTCGGTGCGCAGCGGGGTCAGCGCGGCGATGCGGGCGCCGACCCGGGCGGCCAGGTCCGCTCCCCCGGCGCGGCCCACCTCGCCGCCGAGCACGACGCAGCCGGGGTCGAGCACGGCGGTGACCGCCGCCGTGCCCACGGCGATCCGGGCGGCCAGCGCGTCGAGGAAGGCGTCGGCGCCGCCGGGCAGCGCGGCGGGTCCGGCCGGTGGCGCCCCGGCGACCGCCGCCCGGACCAGGGCGGCGGCGGGCGGCTCGTGGGCGACGGCGGCGGCCGTGATTCCGTACCGGGTCGCGAGGTCGACGACGGCGCCGGACCCGGCGAGGTCGTGGAAGCCGCCGCCGCAGGAGTGGACGGACGGCAGGCCGTCGGTGCCGGGCACGGGGAGGAACCCGATCTCGCCGGCACCGCCGGAGGCGCCCCGGCGCAGGGCTCCGTCCAGGACGATCGCGGCGCCGACCCCGTGGCTGAGCCAGAGCAGGACGAAGGTGTCGCGGTCCCGCGCGGCGCCCTCCCGCTGTTCGGCCAGGGCGGCGAGGTTGGTCTCGTTCTCGACGATCACCCGGGCCCGGAGGCGTTGTTGAAGGGCCGTCATCAGGCCGTGGTGCCAGGTGGGCAGGCCGCTGCCGTTGCGCAGTTCGCCGGTGGACGGGTCGACGAGGCCCGGCGCGCCGACCCCCACGCTGTGCAGCGCGGTGGCCCCGGCCTGCTCGGCGGTCCGCTCCACGAGGGCGACGGCCCGGGCGGCGGCCGTCCGGGGGTCGCCGGTGACGGGGGCCGACGCCTGGGCCACCACCTGGCCGACGAGGTCCGAGACGAGCACGGAGACGCTCTGCTTGCGGACGTCGAGCGCGGCCAGGTGCGCGTAGTCGGCGACGATCCCGTACAGCCGGGCGTTCGGGCCGCGCCGTTGGGCGCCGGACTCGCCGACGACGGTGACCAGGCCGCTGTGCTGGAGCCGCTCGACCAGGTCGGCGACGCTGGGCCGGGACAGGCCGGTGAGCTGCTTGAGCTGCCCGGCCGTCAGGGGGCCCTCGCTCTGGAGGAGGCTCAGCGCGAGCCGGTCGTTGATGGCGCGGGCCGTGCTCGGTGATGCGGGCATGCGGTCGATCCTTCCAGACGCCGGCCGGCGGGTCGCCGGCCGTCCTGTCCTGCCGTTCCGTCGCCGGCCCCGTAGCTGTAGACGACAGCCGCGGACGACACCATCTATTTATCAGGCAAGGTTCCTGATAGTTTACGCCCGGCCGCTCCGAACGGACGGCCACGACGGTCGACCGGCCGTCGACCATGGGGCCGGCCCGCGGGCCGGGCACAGCGGGAGGCAACACCGAATGGCGAGCAAGGGGGCCTCGACGGCCCAGGTCACGACGGCGGTTCGACGCGCCCGGTACGCGGTGGCCGCCGTGTTCTGCGTGCACGGCGCGGTCACCGGATCGTTCGCGACCCGGGTGCCGTGGATCCAGGACCACGCAGGGGTGAGCGCCGGCCAGTTGGGGCTCGCCCTCGCCTTCCCCGCGATCGGCGCGGCCCTCGCGATGCCCCTGGCCGGCCGGATCGGCCACCGGTTCGGCGCACGCGCCGCACTGCGCGGGCTGCTGGCCCTGTGGACGCTGTCGCTGGCCCTGCCCGCGCTCGCCCCGAACCTGGCGACCCTGTGCGTGGCGCTCTTCGTCTACGGGGCCACCTCCGGGATGTCGGACGTGACGATGAACGCGCTGGGCGTCGACCTGGAGACCCGGCTCGACCGGTCCATCCTGTCCGGGTTGCACGGGATGTGGAGCGTGGGCGCCCTGATCGGTTCGGTCGGCGGCACCCTCGCCGCGCACCTGGGCACCGACGCACGCGTGCACCACGTCCTGGCGGCGGCCGTCCTCACCCTGCTGGGCCTCGCCGCCTGCCGCGGGGTGCTGGACGTGCGGCCCACGGTGGACGAGGAGCCGCCGCCCCGGTTCGCGCTGCCGCCCCGGTCGGCCCTGCTCATCGGCACCGTCGGCTTCTGCGCGGTCTTCGTCGAGGGCGCGAGCCTCGACTGGTCGGCCGTCTACCTGCGGGACGTCCTGGACGCCTCGCCGGGGCTGGCCGCCGCTTGCACCACCGGTTTCACCCTGACCATGGCGGCGGCCCGGCTGGCGGGCGACCGGATCGTCGACCGCTTCGGCGCGGTGCGGACCGTGCGGGCGGGCGGCGCTCTCGCCACGGTCGGCGGACTGATGGTCGTGACCTCGCACCATCCGGCGGTGGCCATGAGCGGGTTCGCCCTGCTCGGGCTGGGGGTCGCCGTGGTCGTGCCGCTGGCGTTCGCCGCGGCCGGACGCAGCGGGCCGAACGCCAGCATGGCCATCGCGGGCGTCGCCACCGTCACCTACTCGTCGAGCCTGCTCGCACCGTCCGCCGTCGGGGCGCTCGCCGATCTGACGAGCCTGGTGGTGTCGTTCGGGCTGGTCACGGCGCTGGCCTTCGGGCTGATCGCCCTCGCGGGCGTGCTCCGGACGGCCGACCGCACCACCCGCCCCCGGGTCGACTCGCCGAGCGCAGCGACCCCGGCCCCGAAGCCCTGACCGAGGGGCCGCACCCGCGCCCTCCTGCTCCCGCGCCGCTGGTCGGGAGCAGGAGGGCGCCCGGATGCCGGGCAGCCGGGTGCGGGGACCGCGCCGGCGCCATGCCGCCGGGACCGGGCGATCCCGGGACCTTTAGCATGTCCCCGATCATCCCGGCGTACGGACAGAAAGTGACCTCTCCATGGACCTCGGTGTGCGCTGGAAGCTGCACGGCGACGGGCGGACCCCCGCCCCGGGCGCCGTCGTCCGACCGGACGAACGGCTCTCCTGGCCACGGACCTTCGGCCTGGGTGCGCAGCACGTGGTGGCCATGTTCGGCGCCTCGTTCGTAGCGCCAGTTTTGATGGGTCTTGACCCGAATTTGGCGATCATGATGTCCGGGGTGGCGACGGCCATCTTCCTGCTGGCGACCAAGGGCCGGGTGCCCAGCTACCTGGGCTGCTCGCTGTCCTTCGTCGGGGTGGCGGCCGTGATCCGGGCGCAGGGCGGCACCAGCGCGACGGTGACCGGGGCGGTGTTCGTGGTCGGCGTGGCGCTGTTCCTGGTGGGCATCGCGGTGCAGCGGTTCGGTGCGCGGATCATCCATGCGGCGATGCCCCCGATCGTCACGGGCGCCGTGGTGATGCTGATCGGTTTCAACCTGGCACCGGTCACCGCCACCACCTACTGGCCGCAGGACCAGTGGACCGCGTTGCTGGTGATGCTGTTCACCGGCGCCGCGGTGGTGTGCCTGCGGGGTTTCTGGTCCCGTATCGCGATCTTCCTGGGGCTGCTCTTCGGGTACGGGATCTCCTGGCTGTTCGACCGGGTCTTCGGCATGATCCACTCGAACGACGGCTCGGGGAAGGTCGTCGACCACTGGCGGCTCGACCTGTCGGCGGTGGGCGGGGCGGACTGGATCGGACTGCCGTCGTTCCACGGGCCGTCGTTCGAGTGGTCGGCGGTGCTGGTGGCGCTGCCGGTGGTCATCGCGCTCGTCGCCGAGAACGCGGGCCATGTGAAGGCGGTCGGCGAGATGACCGGTGATCCGCTGGACGACAAGTTGGGCACCGCGATCTCCGCCGACGGCGCCGCGTCGATGTTATCCACCGTCGTGGGCGGCCCGCCCAACACCACGTACTCGGAGAACATCGGCGTCATGGCCGCGACCCGGGTCTACTCGACGGCCGCCTACTGGGCGGCGGCGGCCTTCGCGCTGCTGTTCGGGCTGTGCCCCAAGTTCGGTGCGGTGGTGGCGGCGATCCCCGGCGGGGTGCTCGGCGGGATCACCGTCATCCTGTACGGGATGATCGGGCTGCTCGGTGCGCAGATCTGGATCAACGCGGGGGTGGACCTGCGCAATCCGCTGAACCTGGTGCCGGCCGCCGCGGGCATCATCATCGGCGTCGGCAACGTCTCGCTGGAGTTCTCCGACACGTTCTCCCTCAGCGGCATCGCCCTGGGCACCATCGTCGTCATCACCGGTTACCACGCGCTGCGCGCCCTGGCCCCGGCCCACCTCAAGGCGCAGGAGCCGCTGTTGGACTCCGGGACGTCGACGTACGACGAGGCTCCTCGCCGGTCGGACGGCGCGGACGGCGACACCCCGCGCCGGGGGTAGCCGCACGACGGTGTCCGCAGCGCGCCCGTCCGGTCGGTCAGGCCCCCCGTCGGCTGCTGCGCCGCCGCAGGAAGCGGTCCCACGACCACAGGAGCAGGGGCAGGGCGATCCCCCCGATCACCAGGTTGCGGGCGCCCTCCCAGTGCCGCTGCTCCTGTCCCAGCGACAGCAGCAGACCCGCTCCGACGCCCGCTCCCAGCGGAGTGGTGAAGACGAGCGGCGCCAGCAGGTCACGGTCCAACTGCTCGCCTTCGAGGAACCGCAGGACGGTGTGGGCGATCGCCGCGAGCCAACACAGCCCGACCACGGCGGCGAAGGTGTACCAGCCCTTCCCGGGCCCGTCGGCGATGTTCACGCCCCGTCCCCGTGCGCTGTGCTCCGCGCCCAGGTGGTAGAAGCCCGCGATGCCCACGGCCATGGCTGCCGCCGCCACCAGGGCGGCGGCCCACAGCGGGAAGTTCACCCCCGGTGTCGTCGGCTCGTTCGCCCGTCCGTCGTCCGCCATGTCCCCGCGCCCCCGTGGTGCGTGCTGTCAAGTGTGGAGCCCACAGTAGGCCCGGCCCGCGTGCGGTCCGCGCGCGGGGAAACCCTATCCCCGGCCGTGCGTGTTGCGCGGGTGGTGGCGGGCGGTCCGTTCGTTGCCGCGCCGGTAGTTGCCCGTCCAGCGGGCCATGACCCGTTGGTGGTCACCGGCCGCCGCCTCCTGGAGGAACCGCGCGGCCCGGGCACCCCGGAGGACGGTCGCCGACCGCCCGTGGTGCCGTATCTCCACGGAGCCGTCGCCGCGTTCCTCGAACGCGAACCCGTGTGCCGCTGCCATGTGCCCCGCCTCCCGGAGGTCTCCCGTGCGCAGGCCCATGGTGCTCGGCCGCGGGGCGTCGCGCGAGCCGATATCGACGGTGCTGGCGTCCCGCGCCCTTTCGCGTGCGGGGGGGGCTTCGACCTCTCGGTAGCCTGACGTCACTGACGTCGGGGGGAGTTGACCGTGGGGAACGTGCTGTCCGTGGCCATCGGGGCCGCCATCGGCCTCGTGGGCGTCCTGCTCGGTTCGTGGTTCACCGCGCGCCGACAGGACCGCATGTGGCTCCGCGAGCAGAAGCTCAAGGCCGGAATCGGCTTCAACACGGCAGTGGTCCAACTCCTGGACCACCTGAAGGAGACCCGGCTCAGCGACGACGGCCCCGGGGCCAACGAGTTGGCGGACCGGATGCAGGAAGCGCGCTCGGCCCTCTACCTGCTCTGCGCCGACGACACCGTCGACCTCGCCGACGCCCTTGCGCGTCGGGTCTGGAGCACCCGGCCCACCGACGGCAGCGACGACCGTAGGGCCGAGTTCCAGGAGACGTTGGACCTCCTGCGTCGCTTCACCCACCGGCTCAAGAAGGAGATCGCCAGCACGTAGCACCGGTGCAACGGCCTAGCCTCCGGTGGCGAGTTCGTAGGCGTACGCCGGGGTGAACGTCCCCGGTCGGCCCCGACAGCCGTCCGACTCGCCGGGCAGCTTGACCCACAGGTACGCGTCGACGCGGGGCTCCCCCGTGTTCAGGGTCGGCGGACGGCCCAGCGCACGGCCAGCCGGATCGCACCAGGCGCCGTCGGTGGGGGCGCCGTTGCCGTTGCGGCTGGTGTCGACCACGGCACCGAGACCGGGGGCCCCGTCGAGGGCGTCCAGCACGGCCCGGGCGAACGCGTTCTCGTCGGCGGTGCGGTGGAAGTTGGAGACGTTGGTGAAGATCCCGTCCGAGGAGTCCGCCGATCCGGCCCCCGCCTCGCGCAGTCGGGCCGCGATGGTTTCGGGGGCGTGCCAGCCGGAGTGACCGGCGTCGAAGTAGACCCGGGCCCGTGGATTGGCCTCCTTCAGGACCCGACCGGCCCGGGCCAGGGACCGGTAGCGCCGTTCGCGGGCGTCGTCCGACAGGCAGTCGGCCAGGGCGACCGCGTCGGGTTCGAGGACGACGATGACCTCGTCGTCGCCGAGCCCGGCGGCGAACCGGTCGATCCAGTCGTCGTAGGCGGCGGTGTCGGGGGCGCCGCCCTGGGAGGCTCCGCCGCAGTCGCGGTCGGGGATCGTGTACGGGACCAGCACCGGGACCCGTCCGCTGTCCGATCCGCCCGAGGTCACGGCCCGCACCCGGACGGTGATGTTGGTGGGCGTGTAGTCCGCGAACCAGACGGCGGCGGGACGCTCCGCGATCCGGGACCGGATGGCCGCGACCCGGGGGTCACCGGGGTTGGCCCGTACCCAGTCCAGCACCTGGGACTCGGGGTGACGGTAGAGCCCGGTGGACGCGGGTGCCTTCCGGGTGGCGGGCGCACGGGTCGCGGGGCGCGCGGGGGCGGACCCGGTCGGTGCCGACGGGCGCGGGGTGCGGCTCGCGGTGGCCGACGGGGTGGTGGTGGGGTCCGGGGCCGCGGTCTCGTCCGGTGGGGCGGAGCGCCGGGGCGAGGGGGACGGCGGCGGTTCGACCGGGGGTGGCGGGACGATCGGGGTGGAGGTGATCCGGGGCCGCGCCTCATGCGCCGGACCGCCGCGCTCCCGCAGCGCGTCGAGCGTGCCGGCGACCGTACCGAGCAGGGCGACGGCCGAGGCGGCAAGCACCATCGCGGTCCGGTGCCGTCCGTGCCGTCGACGCGGACGGCGGGTCGCACCCGCCCGTCCGCCGGGTCGCCTCGCGTGCGCACCGGGCACGGCGCCTCCCCTCCCCCGGTGCCGTACGACCGTTCCCCCGTTCCGGGGAAGCCCCGGCCCATCGGCACCCGGGACAGCCTAGAGCTGGGACGCTGCCGCCATGACACGGTTGACGGAGTTCCCCGCACCGAAGCACGGGGTGGACGCGGTGGTCCGGGCCATGCGCGCGCTCGGTGCGCAGTGGCCGCCGGGAGACGGGGTGTCGGTCTTCAACGGCGTCTACCTGACCGTCACCGAGCGGGTCGGCCGGGACATCCACGGCGGTGGTTTCCCCGACCGGCGGGCCGCGACCACCCTGGCCGTCCTCTTCGCCCGGCGGTACCTGGTGGCGGTGCGGGCGGTGGAGGAGGGGGAGCGTCCGCCGGCCTGTTGGCAGCCGCTGTTCCAGTTCCGCCGGCATCCCGGGGTACGTCCGGTTCAGTTCGCGCTGGCGGGCGTCAATGCGCACATCGGGCACGATCTGGCGCTGGCCGTGGTGGACACCTGCCGTACGCTCGCTTGCGAACCCGCCGACCTGGAGGACGAGTTCGACCGGGTCGGCGAGCTGCTCGTGGCCCTGGAGGAGCAGGTGCGCGAGGAGTTGATGCCGGGCCCCGACCTGCTGGAGCTAGCGGATCCGCTCACCCACCTGGCGGGGGCGTGGAGCCTGGAGCGGGCGCGGGACGCCGCCTGGTCCTCGGCCCGCTGCCTGTGGGCGCTGCGCCGGCTGCCGGAGCTCGGTGACGAGACCGCCGCCCGGCTGGACGCGGCGGTCGGCCTCGTGTCCCGCTGTCTGCTGACCCCGTCCCGCTGAGGCCGGCCGGGGGACGACCCGGGGTTACGCGTTGGTCCCGGCGTCCACGGTGATCGCCGCTCCGGTGATGTGCCGGCCGCCCGGCCCCGCCAGGTGGGCGACCGTGTCGGCCACGTCGTCGGGGGCCAGGAAGCGTCCCAGCGCCGACAACGCCCGCTGGTCGTCGGCGTCCTGGCCGTCCCCGGGGTTCATGTCGGTGTCGGTGGACCCCGGGTGCACCACGTTCACGGTGATGTCCCGCGGGCCGAACTCCCGGGCCAGCGCCCGGGTCAGCCCGCCGAGGGCCGCCTTGGTCATGGAGTACAGCGCGACACCGCCGAACGGCACCCGCTCGGCGAGGTTGCTGCCGATGCTGATGATCCGTCCGCCCGCCGGCAGGTGCGGCGAGGCGGCCTGTACGGCGAGGAACGCCGCCCGGGCGTGCACCGCGAGCGCCCGGTCGAGCTCTTCGAGCGTCACCTCCTCCACCGGCCCGAAGGGGAAGATGCCCGCATTGTTGACCAGGACGTCGAGTCGCCCCAGTTCGTCCGCCGTTCGCCGGACGGCCTCGACGACGGCCGCCGGATCGGCGGAGTCCGCCTTGATCATCAGCGCTCTGCCGCCCAGCGCTTCGACCTCGGCCACCACCGCCCCGGCGCGCTGCTCGCCGAGGTCGCTGACGTAGGTGAACGCCACGGCCGCCCCGTCCCGGGCGAGTCTGCGTACGACGGCCGCCCCGATGCCCCGGCTGCCCCCCGTCACCAACGCGACCTTGCCGGTCAATGTGCTCATCCCCGCGCCCCTCCCATTTCTGTGTCGATCGATACAGAATCTTTCACCCCTGTACCCCGGCACGTCAAGGCATATATTTGTCGCTCGTTACAGAATTGCTCGACCGGAGGGAGACCGCCATGACCCCGCCCCGTGGACGCCCCCGCGCGTTCGACCGGGACACCGCCCTGGCCCGCGCCATGGAGACCTTCTGGCAGTACGGCTACGAGGCCACCTCGGTGACCGATCTGACCGCGGCGATGGGCATCAGCTCACCGAGCCTGTACGCGGCCTTCGGCTCCAAGGAGCAGCTGTTCCGGGAGGCCGTCGCCCTCTACGACGCCACCGAGGGCGAACCGGCGACCCGGGCCCTGGTCGAGGAGCCGACCGCCTACGCCGCGGTGGCCGCCGTCCTGCGCATGAACGCCCGCGCCTACGCCCATGACGGCCGTCCCGCGGGCTGCATGATCGTGCTGTCGGCGATGAACTGCTCCCCGTCCGGCTCCGGAGTGCGCGACCACCTCGCCGAGCGCCGGCGAGAGGGTGTGGACGCCCTGCGCGCCCGGCTCGACCAGGGGGTGCGCGCGGGCGAGTTGACGTCCGGCACCGACACCGCGACGGTCGCCGCGTTCTACACGGCGGTCCTCCAGGGCATGTCGGTACAGGCCCGGGACGGCGCCGGGCACCCGGAGCTGGAGCGGATCGCGGACCGCGCGCTGGCCGCCTGGGACGCGGTGACGGCGCCCACCGGCTGAGCCGGGGACGCCGTCAGGGGGACCGCGGGGGATACGGTGCGGCCGGATCAGTCCTCCGGCAGCTCCACCGGGGCGATCTCGTCGTACACGTCGCCCGGGCCGGGGTTCGTGGCGTCGGTCTCCCCGCCGAGCTGGCGCATCACGCCCCACACGGCGTTGAGCGCGGTCTGCACGGCGCCCTCGGCCCAACCGGCGGTCCAGGAGATGTCGTCACCTGCGAGGAAGATGCCCCGCTTGCCCTCGGGCAGCCGGTCCTGCATGAAGTGCGTGAACAGCCGTCGCTGGTACCGGTAGTGACCCGGCAGGTTGGCCTTGAAGGCCCCCATGAAGTACGGCTCGTTCTCCCAGGACACCGTCACCGGGTTCCCGATGATGTGCCGTCGGACGTCGACGTCCGGGTAGATCTCGCCGAGCGACTTGAGCATGACCTCCATGCGCTCGTGCGCGGAGAGCGGAAGCCACTTGAGGCTGTCGTCGCACCAGGTGTACGAGAGGCAGATGACGGCGGGCTTGTCCGGGCCGTCGTCCAGCAGGTAGGTGCCCCGCGTCATCCGGTCGGTGAGGGTCATCGACATGACGTCCCGGCCGGTCGCCTCGTCCTTGTCCAGCCAGAACGGCCGGTCGACGGGAACGAACAGCTTGCTCGACTCCATGTAGTGGGTGCGTTCGATGGCCGTCCAGTGATCGATGGGGAACAGCTCGTCGTCGCAGTCGATCTTCGACAGCAGCATCCAGGACTGGGCGGTGAACACGACCGCGGGATAGGTGCGGATGTCGCCCGTGGCGTCGGTGACCGTGATCCGGTTGCCCGCCGTGCGGTGCAGTCGGGTCACCGCGGGACGCGGGGCTCCGTCGTGCAACGAGGACAGCGAGGTGCCCGGCGCCCAGTGGACGATCTTGCCGGGCGCCCGGTCCCACAGCCGCAGCGGGAGCTGCTGGCTGCCGCCGACGATGCCGCGGTGGTGGTCGTCGGCCTCGGTGTAGACGACCCGGAGGATCTCCAGGATCGAGTTGGGGAAGTCCGTGTCCCATCCACCGGTGCCGAACCCGACCTGGCCGAAGATCTCCCGGTGCCGGAAGGACCGGAACGCCTCCGAGTCGCAGAGGAAGCCGTAGAAGGTCTGGTTGTCCAGCTTCTCGACCAGGCGCGCCCAGATCTCCCGGATGCGGGGGACGTCGCGCTCGCGCATGGCCCGGTTCATGTCGGAGAAGTCGGCGCCCTCCTCCAGGCAGGCGTTCCACGCCTCGGCGACCTGGCGGTACACGTCGGGCAGGTCGTCCAGGGTGCGGGCGTAGTGGGACTCGCCCTTGAGGTCGACCACGGTCGACGGCGTCGTCTCGGCGAGCGGGTTGGGGAAGGGCCGGGTTTCCAAGCCCACCAGGTCGATGTAGTGCTGGAGCGCGGTCGACGAGGGCGGGAACCGCATGGCGCCCATCTCTGCGGTGAGCGAGGGGTCGCAGCCGTCGAAGCCGACGGTGCGCAGCCGTCCGCCGATCTGGTCGGCCTCGTACACCACCGGCTTGAGGCCCATCTTCATCAGCTCGTACGCGGCCACGATCCCGGACAGCCCGCCGCCGACCACGGCGACCTCGGTGCCGTGCGCCGTCGCGGGGACCTGCCCGAGCCCGGCCGGGTGGCCGAGGAAGTCGTCGTACGCGTAGGGGAAGTCCGGACCGAACATGGTGATCGGCGGCTGCGCGTCGGTGTGCTGGACGGCTGTGGGCACCGTGGACGTCATGGGGTGGGGACTCCTTGCACGGGGGACTACGGCCGCAGCAGCGGCGGGACCTCGGGGGTGGCGGGGACTCGGGGGGAGGCGCAGGGCCGTCCTCGACGGTACGTTTCGGCGTTCCGCCGGGACAAGACGCGTCCGTTGCGCGTGACCTGGCGATTCGTTGCGTTCTGCGAACCCTTCACGGCGATTCGTTGCGCTCCGGGGCGGGTCGGGATGCGGTCAGGGCGCCCGTCCGTGCAGGACGGGCCGATGGGACCGTGCAGGGCGAGATGACTTGTTCGAACAAGTTGCCCCGTACACGCGCGACGCGACCCCGCATTGGATGAAGGCTCAACGAACGGCTCGTCCTCGCTGCCTGGATACTCACCGCCCCTCCCGGAGCGCACGGAACCTCGTCTAGGGTGGGGACCGCCGCACATGCTGCGCACACGCACCGGCCCCACGCCCCCTGCTGACGGGGCCGGCCGAACGGACGAGCACGGGGAGGACGGGGAAGATGGCGCCCCGGCACGAGGAGATCGCCGAGGAGCTGCGCCGGGCGATCGACACCGAGGAGTACGCGGTGGGCGGGCTGCTGCCGCCGGAAACCGAACTCGCCGCCCGCTACGGCGTCTCCCGGGGCACCGTCCGGCAGGCCGTCACCGCACTGACCGCCGAGGGGCTCATAGGGTCCCGACAGGGCGCCCGCCGCGTGGTGCTCGCCGGCCGCCGCGGCCAGAGCTTCGCCGAACTGCGCAGCTTCGCCCGGTGGGCCCGGTCGATGGGACGCGAGGCCAGCGGCCAGGTCATCGGTTCGGAGTACCGCCCGGCCGGAGCACAGCAAGCCTTACGGCTCCAACTCCAGCCGGGCGCACGCGTCCTGCACGTCCTGCGGCTGCGCGGACTGGACGGCGAACCGATCCTGCTGGAGCGGACCGTGTACGCGGGCTGGATCGCCCCCGCGGTGGAACGCGTCCCGGCCGACGCCCCCTCCGTCACCCAGGCCCTGTTCGAGGACATCGGTCTGGTCCTCGCCCACGGGGAGCACCTCATCGACGCGGTGGCGGCCGGCGCCCGGGACGCCGAACTCCTCGACGTGCGACGCACCAGCCCGCTGCTGCGGGTACGACGGACCACGACGACCCGGGAGGGCCGACCGGTGGAGTGCTCCGAGGACCGCTACCGCTCAGACGCGGTCGGCTTCAGCGTCCACACCTCGCTCCACCACAACACCCTGGCCCGCCGTACGGGCCCGGGCCTCGACTGACCGCCCGCCGCCCGGCCGGTCGCGGGATCAGCCCGGCGTACCCGACGAGAAGCGGCGCAGCAGCGGGGACAGCACCAGCACCGACTTGGTGCGCTCCACGAAGGGCTCCGCCGCGATGCGTTCCAGGACGCGCTCGAAGTGCCGCATGTCGGTGGCGAAGACCTGCACCACCGCGTCGGCGGCCCCGGTCACGGTGGAGGCCGCCACGACCTCCGCATACGGTTCGAGCCCCCGGTGGATCTCGTCCACCGACGTGTTGCTGCGGCAGTACAGCTCGATGAAGCCCTCCGTCTCCCAGCCCATGGCTGCCGGGTCGACCCGGACGGTGAACCCGGTGATCGCGCCGGTCGCGCGCAGCCGGTCCACCCTGCGTTTGACGGCCGGCGCGGACAGGCCCACCTGTTGGCCGATGTCGGCGTAGGAACGGCGGGCGTCCTGGGCGAGGGCGTGGACGATGGCTTCGTCGAGGTCGTTCAGTCGCACGGCGGGTCGTTCGCTTCTCTCACTGGCCCCGGCTGCTGCGGGGACGGCGGTGGGCCGTCCCCGCAGTAGAACACGGCCGTGACCGGGCCCGCCCGGAGGCGGGCGCGACACGGAGGCGGCCGGCCCGGGGGGCGGTGCGGACCACCGCGCCTGGTACCGGCCGGCCCGTCAGTTCCAGCTCGCGTGCAGCGGCTTGCCCTCCGCGTAGCCGGCGGCGCTCTGCACCCCGACGATCGCCCGCTCGGCGAACTCCTCCAGCGATCCGGCACCCGCGTAGGTGCAGGAGGAGCGCACGCCCGCGATGATCGAGTCGATCAGGTCCTCCACGCCGGGCCGCTCCGGGTCGAGGTACATGCGCGAAGTGGAGATGCCCTCCTCGAACAGCGCCTTGCGGGCCCGGTCGTACGCGGACTCCTCGCTGGTGCGGTTGCGGACGGCCCGGGCGGACGCCATCCCGAACGACTCCTTGTACAGCCGGCCCTCGGCGGACTGCTGGAGGTCGCCCGGCGACTCGTACGTCCCGGCGAACCAGGAGCCGACCATCACGTTCGACGCGCCGGCGGCGAGCGCCATCGCGACGTCGCGGGGGTGGCGCACCCCGCCGTCGGCCCAGACGTGCTTGCCGTACTTGCGGGCCTCCGCGGCGCACTCCAGCACGGCGGAGAACTGCGGGCGGCCCACGCCGGTCATCATGCGGGTGGTGCACATCGCGCCCGGTCCGACGCCGACCTTGATGATGTCGGCGCCCGCCTCGACGAGGTCGCGGACGCCTTCGGCGGCGACGACGTTGCCCGCCACGATCGGCACCTCGGGACCCAGCGCGCGGACGGCCCGCACCGCGGCGATCATCGACTCCTGGTGGCCGTGGGCCGTGTCCACCACCAGGGTGTCCACGCCCGCGTCGAGGAGCTGCTTCGCCTTGCCCGCGACGTCCCCGTTGATGCCCACGGCCGCGGCGATCCGCAGTCGGCCGTGCGCGTCGGTGGCCGGGGTGTACAGGGTGGCGCGCAGGGCGCCGCGGCGGGTGAGGATGCCCACGAGCCGCCCGTCGGCGTCCACGGCGGGGGCGTACCGACGGTTCGCCCCGTCGAGCTGGTTGAACGCCTCGCGGGGGTCGATGTCCGCGTCCAGGATCAGCAGGTCGCGCGACATGACCTCGTTGAGCTGGGTGAACCGGTCGACCCCGGTGAGGTCCTGGTCGGTGACCACGCCGATCGGCCGGTGGTGCTCGTCGACCACGACGCCGGCGTGGTGGGCCCGCTTGGGCAGCAGGGCCAGCGCGTCCGCGACGGTCTGGTGGGCGACCAGCACGATGGGGGTGTCCAGCACGAGGTGGCGGCTCTTGACCCAGCCGACCACGTCGGCGACGACCTCGATCGGGATGTCCTGGGGAATCACCACGATCCCGCCGCGGCGGGCCACGGTCTCGGCCATCCGCCGGCCGGCTATCGCGGTCATGTTGGCGACGACGAGCGGAATGGTGGTGCCCGAACCGTCCGGGGACGAGAGGTCCACGCCCTGCCGGGAGCCGACGGCCGAACGGCGCGGGACCATGAAGACGTCGTCGTAGGTCAGGTCGTACGGGGGCTTGAGGTCATTCAGGAAACGCACGTGCTGCTCATCCCAGTCGATCAGAGGTGGCCCCCGAACAGGTCAGTCGGGGGAAAAGCACGTACTTCAGTGTCCCATGAGACGGCTCTGCACCGACCTGGGACGATCATCCAGCGCGCGGAACGGGGCGTTCGTCCTTTCCTCCAAGACCCTGCCCCGCCCTGTTCTCCTCCCACCCTGCCCCGCCCAGGGGCCGCCGACTCCTCCCCGCTCGGCGGTGCGTACCCCGTTTTCGCCCCGGGAGGCGGAATCGTGTCCCCCGCGGCGCATCCGGCGTCGCGTCCGATCCGGAAGGGGTCGGTGGACGGGCGGGCCCGCCGTCCCGTCCCGACCCGGTGGAAGGAGGGTGACGGGTGTCCGGCACCGACGTGGTGATCGTGGGCGCCGGCGCGGCCGGGCTGTCGCTGGCCCACTGGCTGAGCGAGCAGGCGCCGAGCACACCCCCCTCCGTGCCGCTGTCCGTGACGCTGATCGACGCCCCGGCGGGCCCGCTGCGCCCGCCCGACCGCACCTGGTGCTTCTGGGAGGAGCCCGGCGGCCCCTACGACGCCTTGCTGACGGCGGCCTGGGACCGGCTGCGGGTGCACGGCCCGGACGGTGCGGCGACGACCGGACGGACGACGCCGCTGCGGTACAAGATGCTCCGTTCCACCGGGTTCAGCGCCGCCGTGGGCGCCCGGATCGCCGCGGCGGGGGTGCGGCGGCTGACGGCCGTCGTCCACGGGATCGTGGACGACCCGGTCGGCCGGGAGGGCGCCGAGGTGCACGGCACCCACGCCGACGGTTCCCCGCTGCGGCTGCGGGCCCGCTGGGTCTTCGACTCCCGGCCGCCGCGGGCGGCTCCCCGGGCCCGCACCGTGCTGCTCCAACACTTCCGGGGGTGGTTCGTCCGGACGCCACGGCCCTCGTTCCGCCCGGACACCGCCGATCTGATGGACTTCCGCACCCCGCAGCCGGCGCGCGGCCTGTCGTTCGGGTACGTCCTGCCGACCGGCCCGTGCACCGCCCTGGTCGAGTACACCGAGTTCTCCCGGACCGTCCTCACCGGCGAGGGCTACGACCGGGCGCTGCGGCACTACCTGGACCGGGTCCTCGGCATCGACGGGTACGAGGTCACCGCCGTCGAACAGGGAGTGATCCCCATGGCGGACACCCGCCCCACGGTACGGGCGGGGGCCTCGGTGTTCCGGATCGGCGCCGCGGGCGGGGCGACCCGTCCCTCCACCGGATACACCTTCGCCGGGGTGCAGCGGCAGACCCGGGCCGTCGCCGCCCTGCTGCACGCCGGACGCGTCCCCGTGCCGCCGCCGGCCCACGGCCCCCGGGCCCGCGCCATGGACGCCGTCCTGCTGCGGGCGCTGGACACCGGTCGGGTCGCCGGCGCCCCCTTCTTCACCCGGCTGTTCCGCACCGTGCCGCTGCCGGCGCTGCTGCGCTTCCTCGACGGGGACACCCGACCGTCCGAGGACTTCGCGATCGGGCTGCGCACCCCCGTGCGGCCGATGCTGCGCACCGCCCTGGAACTGCCCTTCGTCCCCCGCCGCACCACCAACGGAAGGCCCCCGCGATGACCCTGCTGCGCGACGACGCCCTGTCGGCCGCGTTCGACCACGCGTCCCGCTCGTACGACCGGTTGACCGCCGTCAACCCCGGCTACCACCGCCAGCTGCGCCGCTCCGCGCACCGGCTCGGCCTGCCGCACGACGGGACCGGGCTGCGCGTCCTGGACCTGGGGTGCGGCACCGGGGCGTCCACCGCCGCACTGCTGGACGCCGCGCCCCGGGCCCGGATCACCGCGGTCGACGCCTCGGGCGGCATGCTGGCGCGGGCCCGCGCCAAGTCCTGGCCGTCGAACGTGCGGTTCGTCCGGGCTCCCGCCGAGGCACTGGCCGAACACGGGGTGGCGGGGCCCTTCGACGCGGTGTTCGCGGCGTACCTGTTCCGCAACCTCAGCGACCCCGATCCGGTGCTCGGCGCGGTGCGCGAACTCCTGGTGCCGGGTGGGCGGTTCGCGGTCCACGAGTACGCGCTGAGCGGCCGGGGCGCGCACCGCGCCGTGTGGTACGCGGTGTGCGCCGGGATCGTGCTCCCCGCGGGCGCGCTGACCGGGGACCGGGCGCTGTACCGGCACCTGCTCGGCAGCGTGACCGCCTTCGACACGGCGCCCGCCTTCGGCGAACGGGTGCGACGGGCCGGGTTCACCCGGGTGCGGGTGCTGCCGGTGTCCGGCTGGCAGACCGGTGTGGTGCACACCGTCGTCGCGGCGGCCCCGGGGGCGGTGGCGTGAGCGCCCGGTACGGACGCGACCGCCGGTCCGTCCTGCTCCCCGCCCCGGCGGGACGTCCCCGGGTCGCGGACCCGGCCCCTTCGGTGGCGGTCGTCGGCGGGGGCATCGCCGGACTGACCGCGGCGACCGCACTCGCCGAACGCGGCGTACGGGTCACCCTCCACGAACGGGAGCCGGTGCTCGGCGGGCGGCTCGCGGGCTGGCCGGTGCAGTTGGCGGACGGCTCGGCGGTGACCATGAGCCGCGGCTTCCACGCCTTCTTCCGCCAGTACTACAACCTGCGGGCCCTGCTGCGCCGCACCGACCCCGGACTCGCACGGCTGCGGGGGCTGCCCGACTACCCGCTGGTGCACCGCGACGGACTGACCGACGGCTTCGCCCGGGTGCCGCGGACCCCGCCGTTCAGCGCCCTCGGCTTCGTCGCGCTCAGCCCGTCGTTCGGTTGGCGGGACCTGCTCCGGATGGACCCGCGGGCCGCCCTGCCGCTGCTGGACGTGCGGGTGCCCGAGGTGTACCGGCGGCTGGACGGGATCAGCGCCCGGGACTACCTGGAGGAGATCCGGTTCCCGGCGGCGGCCCGACACCTGGCGTTCGAGGTGTTCTCCCGTAGCTTCTTCGCCGACCCGCGGCAGTTGTCGGCCGCGGAGCTGGCCCTGATGTTCCACATCTACTTCCTCGGCTCCAGCGAGGGGCTGCTCTTCGACGTGCCGACCGAGCCGTTCCCCACCGCACTGTGGGATCCGCTCGCCGCCCGGCTGGACCGGCTCGGCACCGAGGTGCGCACCGAGTGCGGCGTCGAGGAGGTGGACCCGGGCACCGCCGACGGGCCGTCCGTCACCGCCGGCGGTCGGAGCACCCGGTACGACGCGGTGGTGTTGGCGCTCGACACCGGAGGGCTGCGGCGGCTCGTCGCGGCCTCGCCCCGGCTGGGGGACGAGCCGTGGCGGGCCCGGGTCCTCGCCGCGCGGGAGGCCCCGCCGTTCCTGGTCTCCCGCCTCTGGCTCGACCGGCCCGTCGCACCGGAGCGGGCCGGGTTCCTGGGCACCAGCGGCTTCGGGTCGCTGGACAACATCAGCGTCCTGGACCGCTGGGAGGGGGAGGCCGCGCGCTGGGCGGCCCGCCACGGGGGCGGCGTGGTGGAACTGCACGCGTACGCCCTGGCTCCGGACGCCGACCGGGCAGCCGAGCAGGCGCGGCTGCTCCAGCAGCTCCACCGGGTGTACCCGGAGACGGCCCGTGCCCGGGTGGTCGACCAGCGCCACGAGTGGCGGGCGGACTGCCCGCTGTTCCCGGTCGGCGGCTATGCGCAACGCCCCCCGGTCACCACGGCGCACCCCACGGTGGTCCTGGCCGGCGACCACGTCCGCAGCGGGCTCCCGGTGGCCCTGATGGAACGTGCGGCCACCACCGGGTTCCAGGCGGCCAACGCCCTCCTCACCCGCTGGGGCGTGCGCGGCCACCCGCTGCGCACGGTCCCCCGGCGGGGCCGCGTCGCCGTGCTGCGGGCGCTGGCCCGCGGGAAGTGAGCCGCGGGGACGGCTCCCCGGTGGTCAGCCGGGGAACCGGCCCGCGGCCCGCAGCTCCCAGCGCCGTTCGGCGTACGCGAGGTCGTCCCGCCACAGCCGCTCGGCGGCCCGGCGCATCACGGGCCGCACCAGGGGCGCCAGCCCCCGGGCCACCGCGAAGCCGCCCCGGTCGGAAGCCGCGAGCACCGCCTCCACGACGGCGGTCCGCGGCCCCCGCCCCGCGCCGCCGGGGGCCGTCACCGGCGTGGCGTGGGTCTCCACCACCGACCCCGCCCCCTCCCCGGTCACGATGCGCATCACCACGGTCCGCGGTCCGGGCGCGGTGAACTCGGCCCGCACGGGCACCACGACCCGCCCGGCGACCTTGAAGGACACGTCCACCACGAACGCGTCGTCGTCCCCCGCGGCGTCCCCGGGGGCGCTGACCACGCTCAGGTCGACGAACGAGTACGGGTGGAACCACGCCCCGTGCCAGGGGTCGAGGCGATTGGCGACGACGTCCTCCGGTTCGCAGCGCCCCACCGCCAGGCACACCGCGTCCACCGCCCGCGTCGCCTCCGGTCGCGGGGGCACCGGGGGGAGCTCGGTGGGCTCCTCGCCCCCGGCGCGGTCGAGCCGCACCCAGACGAGGACTCCGTCGTCGTGGGCCGGGTACGGCGCCCACCCGGCGAACGGCCGGCCGTCCAGGGCGAGTCCGTGCCAGTGGCACACCAGCGTCCCGCACCGCACCGGGCTCTGCCGCAGCGGGGCTCCGAGGTGCGGGCAGGCCCCGGGCCCGGCCACCACTGCGCCGGCCGCGTCCCGCCACAGCACCAGTTCGACCCCGGCCACGGTCCGCCCGAGCGGCCGGTCCGCGGTCAGCTCACGGCTCGCCCCGACGACGTACCAGTTCCCGGTGGGGCGCTCCTGGGCGCGGGCGAGGGCACAGGCGATGACCGCCGGCTTCGCCTCCGACCAGGTGGGTCGCTGTCGTTCCCAGGGCACCGGGGCGCGCCGCAGTCGTAGCGGTACGTACGGTCGGCGGGGGGTCATCGGGTCGTGCCGGTGGTGGCGGAGGGACGGGACCGGTGCGGCGGGGGCGGTGGGGGGCCGCAGGCGTTGCGGTGCGCGAGGCGGGCGAGGACCGCGGTGGTCAGCCCCCGTGCGGCGACCGCCGCCCGCCGGCCGCGGCCCACCACGGCCCGCCGGTGCAGCACCGCGTACCCGTCGTCGGCGACGGCGTCGAGGATCGCCCCGTAGAGCACGAAGGCGGTGCGCACACAGGGCCGGGAGACGGGTTCGAGGAGGTCGATGCCGGGGGCGGCCCGGGCGTAGACCTCACGGGTGAGGCGGGCCGCGGCGACCAGGGCGGCGGTGATCGCGGCGTCGCGGCGTCCGGTGCGGCGGCTCCACTCCAGCCGGTCCCGGTCGACGCCGTGCGCGGCGAGGAGGTCCGCCGGCAGGTAGACCCGGCCCCGGTCCAGGTCCTCGCCGACGTCGCGCAGGAAGTTGGTGAGCTGGAAGGCGACCCCGAGGTCAGCCGCGTACGGGGCGGCTTCGGCGCGGGGCACGACGGTGCCGAGGACGGGCAGCATCTGGAGGCCGATGACGGCGGCGGAACCGTGCATGTAGCGGCGCAGTTCGGCGTAGCCGGGGTAGTCGGTGACGGTGAGGTCGTCGCGCATGGCGGCCATGAAGTCGGTGAAGAGGGCGTGGTCGACGGCGTACCGGGCGGCGGTGTCGGCGAGGGCCCGCACCACCGGCTCCGCGGTGGGTTCGCCGCGGAGTTGGGCGGTGAGCCGCCGGTGCAGTGCGTCGAGCGCGGCGGCCCGGTCCTCGGGGCCGGCGTCCGCGCCGAGGTCGTCGACGATGTCGTCGGCGTGCCGGGCGAATCCGTAGAGGGCGTGCACCGCGGGCCGTCGGGCGGCGGGCAGCAGCCGGGTGGCGAGGAAGTAGGTGCGGCCGTGCCGGGCGTTGAGCCGACGGCAGTGCGCGTAGTCGGCGCGCAGGGCGGGGTCGCTGATCCCGGCCGCGTCGAGTTCACGGTCCGTCATGGGCGCCGACCCTCCTGGGGCGGGAGCGGACGGTGCGGCGGCCGGTGATGCGGGCGGCGGCGAGCTTGCCGGAGATGAGGACCGTCGGCACGCCCACGCCGGGGGTGGTGCCGCAGCCGGCGAGCACGGCGTTGGTGGTGCCCGACACCAGGTTGCGGGGGCGGAACGGGCCGGTCTGCGCGAAGGTGTGCGCCACCGCGAACGGTCCGCCGGCCGCGTGCCCGGCCGCCGTCCAGTCGAGTGGGGTGACCAGGCACTCCTCCTCGATCGCGGCGGCGAGTCCGGGCAGGTGGCGGCGTTCCAGCACCCGGAGCAGGGCGTCCCGGTAGCGGGGTCCGAGCGTGCGCCACTCCTGCGCCCCGGGCCCCAGGTCGGTGTTGGGGCAGGGCGCGAGCACGTAGTGCAGATGGCGGCCGGGCGGGGCGAGGGAGGGGTCGGTGGCGGTGGGCCGGGTGATGAGCAGCGACGGGTCGGTCATCAGCCGCCCGGTGGTGAGTTCGCGGAAGGTCTCCCGCCAGGCGGCGCCGAAGGAGATCGTGTGGTGGGCGAGGTCCGGCCAGGTGCGGTCCGTCCCGGTGTGCAGGACGACGGCGGACGGCGCGTGGCGCAGCCGCTGGGGGCGGCGCGGGGCGCGGCCCAGCAGGCGGTAGGCGACGGGCAGGTCGGGGGTGAGGACGACCGCGTCGCAGGCGATGCGCTCGTCCTCGGTGTGCACGGCGGTGATCCGTTCGCCGCGGCGCTCCAGCCGGGTCACCGCGCTGCCGTAGCGCAGGGTGGCGCCCGCGTCGGCCGCCGCGTCGGCCATCGCCCGGGGCAGTGCGTGGACCCCGCCGCGCGGGAAGTACACCCCGGCGACGGTGTCCATGTAGGCGATGACGGCGTAGGCGGCGAGCGCCCGGGCGGGCGGCACACCGGCGTACAGCGACTGGAAGGAGAAGACCCGCCGCAGCCGTTCGTCGGAGAGGAACCGGCCGATGCGGGCGTCCAGCCGGCCGAAGCCGCCGAGGGCGGCGAGCCGGGCGAGGTCGGGGTGCAGCAGGCCGAACGGGGAGTCGAAGTCGGTGTCGATGAACCGCCGCATCTGCACCTGGTACAGCTCGGTGAGCCAGGCCCGCAGCCGCCGGTACCCGAGGGCTTCGCGGGCGCCCGCGAAGCGGTGGACCTCGGCTTCCATGGCATCGGCCCGGGTGTGCACGTCGAGGCTGGAGCCGTCGGCGAACCGGGCGCGGTAGGCGGGGTGCAGCGGGACCAGGTCGAGCCGGTCGGTCAGCTCCTCGCCGACGGCGGCGAAGGGTTCCGCCATCAGTTCGGGCATGGTGAGCACGGTCGGACCGGTGTCGATCCGGTAGCCGGACCGGTGCAACAGCCCCGCTCGACCGCCCGGTCCGGTGTCCCGCTCCACGAGGGTGACCCGGCGGCCCGCGCCGAGCAGGTGCAGTGCGGCGGAGAGTCCGGCGAGCCCGGCCCCGACCACCACCACGTGGTCGGTGGGCCCTGCAAGGGTTCTCATCGGGGGGCTCCTTCGCTGGGGTGGGTGGAGGGCCGTTCACCGCGGGCGACGGCGGTCAGCAGCCTGCCCAGGTGCGCGAGCGCCCCGGGGGAACCGGCGGGTTCCGCGGTCGCCAGGTGGCGGCCGGACAGTTCGGCGAGGTGGTCGATGCGCGCTTCGACGACGTCACGCGCGCCGGTCATGACGAGGGTCGTCCGGACCCGTTGCAGGTCGGCGGCGCTCAGGTCGGGGGCGCCGAGCGCGGCGTCGAGCACCGACACCGCGGCCCGGTCCCCGCAGGCTTCGGCACGGGCCAGGCCGACGGCCGTCAAATACGTCAGCTTGCCCTCGCGGATGTCCTCGCCGGAGGGCTTGCCGGTGTCGGCGGGGTCGCCGAAGGTGCCGAGCAGGTCGTCACGGAGCTGGAAGGCGATGCCGGCGCAGCGGCCCGCCGCGCACAGGGCCCGGGTGACCTCGTCGCCGGCCCCGGCGAGGGCGGCCCCGAGGGCGAGCGGCCGTTCCACCGTGTACAGGGCGCTCTTCAACCGGGCCACCCGCAGGGCCTGGGCGCGGGAACGGGCGCCGGTGACCTGTCCGTGCAGGTCGAGGTACTGGCCGGCCACCATCTCGGTGCGCAGCGCACGCCACTGGGCACGGACCGGGCCGCGGACGGCGGGCGGCAGGTCGGTCTCGGCGACGACGTCGTCGGCCCAGGCCAGCGCGAGGTCGCCGACGAGGACGGCCGCGGAGGTCCCGAAGTCGGCGCCGGCGTGCCGCGCCCCGGGTCCGTAGCGGTCGCGCAGCGCGGTGTGGACGGCGGGGCGGCCCCGGCGCAGCGGGGAACCGTCCATCAGGTCGTCGTGGACGAGGGCGCAGGTCTGGAGGAGTTCGAGTCCGGCGGCGAGCCGGAGCGCGGGGTCGACGGCGTCGGCGGGTGCGCCGCAGGACCGCAGGGCCCACCACAGGAACTGTGACCGCAGCCGTTTGCCGCCGTCCAGGGTGAAGCGGACGGTGCGCGCGGCGACGTCCCGGGCGAAGACGGCGTCGATCAGCGCGGATTCCCGTTGCCGCTGCGCGAGCAGGTCCGCGAGGACCCGACCGACCTCGGCGGGCACGTCCGCGTCGGTGCGCCGGGCGCGGTCGGACGGGGACGGCGGGCGGCGGCGCACGACCGGTTCGCGCGGCGGGGGTTCGCGCAGCGGGGCCCGGCCCGCTGGCGGCCTTGCGCCGGGGTGGTCCTGGGCGGCGGTGCGGCGCATCGCGCCTCCTCTCGTCGCGTGGTTCGGCTGACTCCCGGAACCGGTTCGCGACGGGGCACGCTTTTGGATGCGGGGCGCCCCGCTCGATGCGGCCGGGGCGGGTATCCCGGCCTACCAGCCGGGCCGCCGGCACGGCCGGGACACCACCGGACGTCCGCCCGCTTCCACACCACCGGACCAGCGCGCCGCCGACCGCTATCCGGGCGGCGGGTCGTACAGTCCGTCGAGCAGTCGCAGCGCTTCGGCGAGGCTGGTGGGGCGGACCGCGCCGGGCAGCGGGGGACCCGCCCAACCGGGGCCCGCCGCGAGGACCGTGGCGCCGTGCCGGGCGCCCCGGACGCCCCAGGTCGTCGTGCCGAGGTGGCGCACGAGCGCGCGGTCGGCGGTGGTGCGGGACTGGGACCACAGGACGACGGCCGCGGGTCCCGCGCGGCGCACGGCCTCGTCGAGGGCGTCGGCGGGCACCGCGCCGCCGAACATCCGCACCGGCACGCCGCGTTCGGTGAGGCCCGCCGTGAGCGCCTCCAGGGGCAGCGTGTGCAGCTCGCCCGGGGCGCACGCGACGATCACCGGGGGCCCGGGGCGTTCGCTGCCGGGCGGGGCGGCGGGGGCCCGGCGGAGCGCCGAGGAGATGTGCCAGGACAGCAGGTGTTCGACCTCCACGTACCGTTCGCCGGAGGATTCCCACTTGCGTCCGACGGCCCGCAGCGCGGGCATCATGACCTCGTTCCAGGCGGT
The DNA here is from genome assembly GCF_042724695.1 of Streptomyces sp. NPDC127068. Taxonomy (NCBI): domain Bacteria; kingdom Bacillati; phylum Actinomycetota; class Actinomycetes; order Kitasatosporales; family Streptomycetaceae; genus Streptomyces; species Streptomyces sp. NPDC127068. The sequence continues at coordinate 85,391 of NZ_JBHXEN010000007.1, forward strand.
GACCAGCCCGTGTTCGGCGAGGACGGAGCGGAGCAGGGCGTCGACGGCGGTGGAGTCGAGGCGGACGGCGGCCCGGGCGAGGCCCCGGCACTCGGCCCGGACCCGGCCGAGCGGCAGTGCGCCGTGGTTGCCCGGGCGCGGGGGCCGTGCGCCGGGGCGCGCCCCGGTGGGACGGTCGGGTACGGGGTCCGGGGCGGCGGAGGCGGCTCGGGCCGCCTCGGCGGGCGGGACGCCCGAGGCGGTGAGACGGCACATGGTCTCCAGCACGGCGATGTCCGCGGGGGACCAGCGGCGGTGCCGACCGCCCTGGTGGTGCGCCGGTCCGATGCCGTAGCGGCGGTCCCAGGAGCGCAGGGTGGTCGGCGCCACGCCGAGTCTGCGGGCCACGGCACCGGTGGTGAGGGCGGCTTCGACCGGCACGGACTCCGGTACGGGCGTCAGGACCGGGCGCTGGTGGGGGATCGGGGACGACGGCGGCATCTGCCCAGCCTAGGAGACCGACGCACAAACGATGCGTGTTGCGCCCTCAGGGCGCCGGACCGGAAGGTCGGTTCAGGCGGTTCGTCCGTTCCGGGGCGGTCCGTGGGTCGTTCCGTACCGCCGGTCTTGCGTACCGCCGTCCCCCTCCCCCGCGAGCCCGAGGAGTCACACCGTGGTGACCACCGTTGCACCGCCCGCGCCCGGACTGAGCGCTCCCACCCAGGAGACCCGGTGGGAGGAGGAGGTGTCGGCGGCACTGCTCGGCGGCGATCCGGACGCCCTGGCCGCCGCCTACCGGCGGTGGGGTCCGCTGGTGCACACCCTCGCCAACCGCTCGCTCGGCGACGCCCGGGAGGCCGAGGACGTCACCCAGCAGGTGTTCCTGGCGGTGTGGCGGGGCCGGGCGGGCTACCGGCCCGCGCGCGGACCGCTGGCCGCGTGGATCGTGGGCATCACCCGTCGCAAGATCGCCGACGCCCTGTCCGCGCGGACCCGTCGGGGTGTCCTGGTGGCCGCGGCGGCGACCGTGGCGAGCGAGCGGCCCGCGCCGTGCGCCGACCCGGAGGCCGTGCTCGACCGGGTCCTGGTGGCCCAGGCCCTGCGCGGACTGACCCCGGTGCAGCGGAACCTGCTGTGCCTGGCCTTCTACGAGGACCTGACGCAGTCCCAGATCGCCCGGCGCACCGGATTGCCGCTCGGCACGGTCAAGAGCCATGTGCGCCGGGGCCTGCACCGGTTGCGCGGCTGTCTGGGGGACGCCGCCCCGGGCGTGGTCCCACCGCCGGAGCGTGCGGCGTGAGGCGGCGCCGGCCCGGCCGCGCCCCCGATGGCCCACGGACCGCCCCGGAGGTGAGCGGTGACCCGGCATCCGCACTGCGCCGAACTGGTGGAACTGGCCCTGCGGTACGCACCCGCCCCGGACTCCCCCGAGGAACCGGCAGGCCGCCGGGCCGACCTCCACGCCCATCTGCTGCGCTGCGCCCCGTGCCGCGTCGAACTCGCCGCCCTGCGGCGGGTGGTGGCGGCGCTGGGCACGGGTGATCCGCTCGATCCGGAGCTGACGCCCGCGCCGCCCGGGGTGTGGCGGCGGATCGCCGACGAGGTCGACCGCGAGGAGTGAGCCAGCGGCCCCCGGGGCGGGGTCAGGGGTCGGCCCGGGCGTCCCGGAACCGGGTCAGCCCCTCGGACAGTTCCACGATCGGCTCCGGGTAGTCGTAGCGGGCCCGCTCGGCGGCCGTCAGCTTCCACGGCTCGTGCACCTTCGGGCCGGCGAGCTGGGCGAGTTCGGGCACCCAGCGCCGTACGTAGCTGCCGTCGGGGTCGAGACGCCGGCCCTGACGCACCGGGTTCAGCACCCGGCCGGGACGGGTGTCGGTGCCGGTTCCGGCGGCCCACTGCCAGTTGAGCTGGTTGTTGGCGAGGTCCCCGTCGACCAGCAGGTCCAGGAAGTGCCGGGCGCCGACCCGCCAGTCGACGTAGAGGGTCTTGGTGAGGAAGCTGGCCGCGAGCAGCCGTCCCCGGTTGTGCATCCAGCCCTCGTGCCGGAGCTGACGCATCGCCGCGTCGACGACCGGGTAGCCGGTGCGGCCCGCCCGCCAGGCCGCGGTGTCCCGCTCGGCGTCCGGGCCGGTCCGCCAGCGGTCGTGCCGGTCGCGGTAGTCGGTGGTCGAGGTGTGCGGGCGGGCCGCGAGCACCTGGTGGTGGAAGTCCCGCCAGCACAGTTGTCGTACGAAGGCGTCCGCACCGGGCCCGCCGGCCGCCCGGGCCCGGTGGACCAGTTCGATGGCGGACAGCGTCCCGAAGTGCAGGTGCGGGGAGAGCCGTGAGGTCAGGTCGCCCGCCAGGTCGTCGTGCCCCTCCTCGTAGCCGGCGAGCCGCCGCCCGAGCCAGCGGGTGGCCCGTTCCCGTCCGGTGCGCTCCCCGCCCCGGGCGAGCCCGGGGGACACGTCCTCGACGTCCGCCCGCTCGGGCAGGGCCTCGGAACCGACCTCCTCGGGCACCCGGATCTTGCGGGGCGCACCGAGCGGTTGCCGCAACTGCTCGGCGGCCCAACGGCGGTGGTACGGGGTGAAGACCGCGAAGTGGTCCGAGCCCTGGGGGGTGACGGCGCCCGGCGGGAGCGCGGTGATGACCGCGTCGTGCGCCGTCAGCCGCCCGCCCGCCTCCCGTACCGCCGTGGCGAGCCGGTGCTCCCGACGGGCGGCGTATCCACTGACGCCCGCCGCGAGGTGGACCTCGCGGGCGCCCGTCTCGGTCATCACCGCGCGCACGACGGCCACCGGATCACCGGTGCGCACGATCAGCCGTCCGCCCCGGTGGCGCAGCGCGGCGTCGAGGTCCGTCAGGCAGTCGGCGAGGAACGCCCGCCGGTTGGGCGCCGCGAAGCAGGCCTCGGTCACCCCCGGGTCCCGTACGAAGAGCGGCACGACCTGGTCGGCCGCGTCGAGCGCGGCCCGCAGCGGGGGGTGGTCGTGCACCCGCAGGTCGGAGGTGAACAGGACGACGGACACGGTCATGGCGCCGCTCCTCGGTCGGGGCTGGTCGGACACGCCCGGTTCGGTGCGCGGGCGGGCGTCGGATGCACCCGCGGTCCCCTTCGGGTGCGGTCCCGTGCGGGTGCGTTGTTCGGCCGGCGTGCGCTGGTGCGTTGCGCAGTTCCCCGCGCCCCTGATCCGACCCGCTGCGGCTCCCCCGCCCTCCGACCGCCGGCACGGGTCGCCCCCAAGAGGCTCCAGCCGCAGGACCCGTCAGGGGCGCGGGGAACTGCGCGAGCAACCACCCGCGACCCGCAGGGAGGATCCGACCGGAGGGCCCCGTACAGGCCGCGGCGCAACGGGGCCGCCCTACCCCTCGGCACCCGCACGCAGCTGACCGCGCTCCGCGGTCCGAGCGATGTTGCGGACCATCCCGCCGAAGACCAGGGCGTGGAACGGCGACACACTCCACCAGTACAGGTGCCCGAGGAGCCCGTGCGGGTGGAACAGCGCGCGTTGCCGGTAGCGGGTGCGCCCGTCCTCGGTGCGGTCGACGGTCATCTCCAACCAGGCGAGCCCGGGCAACCGCATCTCGGCGCGCAGCCGGAGCAGCCGGCCCGGTTCGATCGCTTCCACCCGCCAGAAGTCGAGGGAGTCCCCGGCGCGCAGCCGGGCCGCGTCCCGGCGGCCCCGGCTGAGTCCGACGCCGCCGACCAACCGGTCCAGCCAGCCGCGCACCGCCCAGGCCAAGGGGAAGGAGTACCAGCCGTTGTCCCCGCCGATGCCCTCGACGACCCGCCACAGCTCGGCGGGCGAGGCGTCGACCGTTGTCTCGCGCCGGTCCGTGTAGAGGCTGCCGCCGGCCCAGTCGGGGTCGGTGGGCAGCGGGTCGCTGGGCACGCCTGGCGTCGCGGCGGACGACCAGCGGGTCACCACGTCGGCCTCGCGGACCCGGCGCAGCGCCAGGGTGAGCGCGGTGTCGAAGGGCAGCGGGTGCCCCGGGGGGTCGGTCACGTACCGGGTGATGTCGTGGTCCTGGCGGACGACCTCGTGGCGCAGCGACTCGGCGAGCGGGCGGGCGATGGTCCGGGGGACGGGGGTGACCAGCCCGATCCAGTGGCTGGACAGTCCCGGCGACAACATGGGCACCGGCAGGATCAGCCGGTGCGGGAGTCCGGCGACGGCCGCGTACCGGGTCATCATCTCGCGGTACGTCATGATGTCCGGCCCGCCGAGGTCGAAGGCGCGGTTGACGTCGTCGGGCATCTCGGCGCTGCCCACGAGGTACCGCAGGACGTCCCGGACGGCGATGGGCTGGACCCGGGTGCTGACCCAGCTGGGGGTGACCATGACCGGGAGGCGCTCGGTCAGGTAGCGCAGCATCTCGAAGGAGGCGGAGCCGGAGCCGATGATGACGGCGGCCCGGAGCACCGTCGTGGGGACGCCGGAGTCCAGCAGGATGCGGCCGACCTCGGCGCGGGAGCGCAGGTGCGGCGAGAGTTCGCGGTCCGGGACCCCCGCGGGGGTGAGGCCGCCGAGGTAGACGATGCGGCGGACGCCGGCCGCGCGGGCGTGTTCGCCGAAGGCGTGGGCCGCCGCGCGGTCGGTGCGTTCGAACCGGGAGCCGCTGCCCATGGTGTGGACCAGGTAGTAGGCGATGTCGACGTCGCGCAGGGCGGCGGTCAGGGTGTCGGGGTCGGTGACGTCCGCCCGGACCGGTTCCACCCGGTCCGCCCAGGGGTGGTCGCGCAGCACGGCGGGGTCGCGGGCCATGCAGCGCACCCGGTGCCCGGCGTCGAGCAGCTCGGGGACGAGTCGTCCCCCGATGTATCCGCTGGCCCCGGTGACCAGACTGCGCACTGCCACAGCGACCTCCCGACCTCACCCCGGCTTCGCCCCGGGCACCCCTCGTGGATGCACCGGCCGCGGGTGCGGTGCGACCAGCCCACCACGCCGCGCGGCGGGTCACCCACCGGAGCGCCCCCGAAAGGGGCGCGGGCCCTCGTCGGCTGCGTGTGCGACGGGCGCCCGTGCCCCGGGGCTACTCGCTGTCGGGGTCCCTGCGGTCCAGTGCCGGCGACGGCGGGCCGCCCGCCGCCATCAGCAGGTCGGCGGCAGCGGTGTCGGTCACCAGGCTGGTGACCAGTCCGGAACGCAGGACGGCGTCGATCGCGGCGGCCTTCCGCCGTCCGCCGGCGATCGCTATGACCTCGGGGATCCGTCGGAGGCGGTCCGCCTCGACGGTGATGCACCGCTCCCCCAGGTCGCGGCCGACCCGCCGCCCGTCCGAGTCGAACAGGTGGGCGGACATCTCCGCGGCGACGCCGAGCGAGGCGTAGTGTCCGCGCTCCTCGTCGGTGAGCATGTCGTGCACGGTGGAGATGCCGGGCTCCCAGGAGCCGATGGAGACGCAGGCGACGGTCACCTTGTCGAAGTACTCGAAGGCGCGCGCGATCCCGGTCTGGTTCCGCAGCGCGGTGGCGGTGGCCGCGTCGGGCAGCAGCATCGGTGCGTAGATCGGGTGGGCGTCGCCGCCGGAGACCTGCGCGGCCCGGCGAACCGCCTCGACGGAGCCGCGCTCCGCCGTCCCCGCGTCGTAGACACCGGTCAGCTGGACGACCGTGCACTGCGGCAGCCGGTCGAGGGCGGCGGCCATGTGGATGGTCGAGCGCCCCCAGGCGAGTCCGAGGACGTCCCCCTCCGCCACCAGTTCGCCGAGGAGGTCCGCGGCGACCTCGCCGAGGTTCTCCGGGTCGGGCGACTCCTCCGCCTCGTCGGGCGACTCGACGACCACGGCGTGCCGCAGGCCGTAGCGGGCGCGCAGCGCGTCGGAGCGCTCCGCGTCCAGTTCGGCGGGCACCCGGATCTCGATCCGGACGAGATCCCGTTCGAGGGCGGTCTCCAGGACCCGTGCCACTTTGAAGCGGCTGACGCCGAACTCCTCAGCGATCTGGATCTTGGACTTGCCCTCCAGGTAGAAACGGCGCGCCATGGCGGCGGCCTGCACCAGCTCAGCGGGTCCCATCCGCATGGCCGATCGGCCCGCCGAGAAGCCAGTCAAGGCGATCTCCTCACTGCTGTTCACTTCTGCTCACGACCTGGGTTTCGCGGTTCATCCTCGCAGATGCGGCCCGACCGATCAGCTCGGATGAAACGCCCTTCACGTACCGGTGGCTCAGTGGTCGCACGACCGGGCGCCGCCGGCGATGGCCGACTCCGCCAGGGTGCGCAGTCCGCGTACGGCGTCCGCGGGGTCATCGGCGCCGTAGACGGCGGAGCCCGCGACGAAGACGTCCGCTCCGGCCTCGGCGCAGCGCTCGATGGTGGTGGCCGAGACTCCGCCGTCGATCTGGAGCCACAGCTCAAGCCCGTGCTTGGCGATCAGCTGCCGGGTGCGCCGGATCTTGGGCAGCATGATGTCGAGGAACGACTGCCCTCCGAAGCCGGGTTCGACGGTCATGATCAGCAGCATGTCGAGTTCCGGGAGGAGGTCCTCGTAGGGCTCGACGGGGGTGGCCGGTTTGAGTGCCATGGACGCGCGGGCGCCCTTGGCTCGGATCTCACGGGCCAGCCGCACGGGCGCCGCCGCGGCCTCCGCGTGGAAGGTGACGGACCCCGCGCCCGCCTCCACGTACTGCGGGGCCCAGCGGTCGGGGTCCTCGATCATGAGGTGGCAGTCGAGCGGGATGTCCGTGGCCCGTGCCAGGGACTCCACGACGGGAACGCCCAAGGTGAGGTTGGGGACGAAGTGGTTGTCCATCACGTCGACGTGGAGCCAGTCGGCGCCGTCCACCGCACGGGCCTCGTCGGCGAGGCGGGCGAAGTCTGCGGAGAGAATACTGGGATTGATCTGCACGGCCATGGTCCAAGACTGCCATGCCGGGCGGCGGTTGTTCGCCCCGGTCCGTTCCGGGACGGCCCGCCCGGCGCCGGACCCGGCCGTCGGGCCGTCCGACCCGACGGCCCACGACCCCGGACCGAGGGAGCGAACGGGATGACGAACGCGCAGGAACACGCCGGGTACCGCGAGCACGGCGGGCAGGACGGGCGGGACGCGCCCGGGGAGGTCGCCGGGGTGCGCGTTCCGGACACCCCGGTCGCGGCGGCGGCGACGGAATTGGTCCGGGACACCACCGACGACCTCATCTACCACCACTCGCGCCGGGTGTACTTCTTCGGTGCGCTCCAGGCGGCCCGCCGCGGGCTGGGCTTCGATCCGGAGCTGCTCTACGTCGCGGCGATGTTCCACGACATCGGCTTGGGCGAGGCGTACCGCTCCAGCGGCCGTCGTTTCGAGGTGGACGGCGCCGACGCGGCCCGTGACTTCCTGCGCGGTCACGGGCTCCCCGAGGACAGTGTGCGGCGCGTCTGGACGGCGATCGCGCTGCACACCACCCCCGGCATCCCGGAGCACCTGGAGCCCGAGGTCGCCCTGGTGACGGCGGGGGTCGAGTACGACGTCCTGGGCCTCGGCTACCACGACCTGACGGACGCGGTCCGGGAGGCGGTGACCGCCGCCCACCCGCGGCCCGGCTTCAAGCAGGAGATCCTCCGCGCGTTCACCGAGGGCATCGCCCCGAAGCCGGAGACGACCTTCGGCAACGTCAAGGCGGACGTGCTGCGCCACTTCGTGCCCGATTTCACGCCCGGCGACTTCGTGCAGGTCATCCAGGGTTCGCCCTGGCCCGAGTGACCGCGCCGGGGCGCGCGCCTCACCGGTCGGTGTGCTCCAGGATCGCCGCGGCGAGGGGAGCGTGCACCGGGCGCGGGAGGGCGTGTCCCATGCCAGGGACCTCCACCACGCGCGCCCCCCTGATCACCTGACCCAGGTGGTGGGCGTGCGGCGGCGGGTAGACCGGTTCGGCCGGGGCGGCGACGGCGAGGGTGGGCACGGTGGTCCGCGCGAGCTGCTCGGTGCGGACCATGCCGGCGTAGTCGGCCCGGGCGTGGGCGGTGCTGGGGGCGTGGTGCCCGGTGTGGGCGATGACCCTCCGTTCCAGGTCGCGGGTGTACTCCGGGTCGAACGGAAGGAGGTCGCCGCCCAGGAGCCGCCAGTGTGCGACGCGGTGGTCCAGCTCCGCCTCCAGGTCCCGGCGCTCCGCCGGGCGGGACCACACCTCCAGCACCTCGGGGGCGATGGCGGGAAGCTCCTCCGGGGGCGTCCGGGTGCCGTCGGGGTGCGTGTAGGGCAGTTCGCTGAGGGCGCCGGTGCCGATCAGGGTGGCACTCAGCAGCCGGTCGGGGTGGTCGGCGAGGAGCAACTGGGTGAGCATGCCGCCCAACGACATGCCGACGACGTGCGCACGGGCGACCCCGAGGGCGTCGAGGACGCGAACGGCGTCCTCGGCCAGCGCGGTGAGGGGGTAGGGGTCCTCGTCGAACGACCAGGTGGAGCGACCGGTGTCGCGGTGGTCGTAGCGGATCACCCGGTGTCGGGCCGCCAGCAGGTCCACCAGCTCGTCCGGCCAGCCCAGCCCGGACGCCCCCGCGCCCATGACCAGCAACAGCACGGGGGCGTCGACGGGCCCCCGCTGCTGCGTCCACAGCCGCACCCCGGGCGCCACGTCGACGAAGCGTTCACTCATCGTTCCTCCACTGTGCCGAGCACCATCCCTGCAAGACGAGACGTATCGTATCGCATGGACACCGCGCGATGCCCCCTTCCCGTGCGGTGTGCTCGGGAAGGGGGCGTCGTGGGGTCAGCCGGTGCGGCGGATCAGCGCCAGGTACATCGCGTCGGTGCCGTGCAGGTGCGGCCACAACTGGACGTCGGGCCCCTCACCGATGCTCGGCACGCCGGGCACCAGCGGGCGCGCGTCGATGAGTTCGGCGTCCGCGCCGGCACCGCGCAGCACATCGTCCACCACCGCACGGGTCTCCGCGAGGTGCGGCGAACAGGTCGCGTACCCGACGACCCCGCCGACCCGGACCGACTCCAACGCCCGCTCCAGCAGCGCGCGTTGCAGGGGCGCGAACCCGGCCAGGTCCTCCGGGCGGCGACGCCACCGGGCCTCCGGACGGCGGCGCAGCGCGCCGAGCCCGGTGCAGGGCACGTCCACGAGGACCCGGTCGAAGCTGCCCGGTCGCCACGGCGGCCGGGTGCCGTCGGCGGTGATCACCTGGTAGGGACCGGGATTCCCGGCGAGCGAGCGGGCCACCAGACCGGCCCGGTGCGGCTGCTTCTCGGCGGCGACGAGCACGGCGCCCCGCTCGGCCGCGAGCCCGGCGAGCAGCGCCGCCTTGCCGCCCGGTCCTGCGCACGCGTCGAGCCACTTCTCGTCCCGGCCGTCGACCGGTGCGTCGGCCAGGGCGAGCGCGACGAGTTGGCTGCCCTCGTCCTGCACTCCGGCCCGGCCCTCCCGGACGGCCTCCAGCGCGCCGGGCTCCCCGCCCTCGGTGAGCCGTACCGCGTACGGCGACCAGCGGCCCGCCACGGCCCCCTCGGCGGCCAGCCCGGAGCGCAGGTCCTCGACGTCGATCCGGCCGGGCCGGGCGACGAGGGTGACCTCGGGGCGTTCGTTGTCGGCTTCCAGCAGGTCCTCGATGCCGGCCCGGCCCCCGCCCAGGGAGTCCCAGAGCGCCGACACCACCCAGCGCGGGTGGGAGTGGACGACGGCGAGGTGGTCCTCGGGGTCCTCGTCGTACGGCGGCGCGACCCGCTCCAGCCAGCCGTCCAGATCGTGCTGGGCGGCCTTGCGCAGCACCGCGTTGACGAACTTCGCCCGGCCGTCACCCAGGACGACCCGGGCCAGCTCCACCGAGGCCGACACCGCGGCGTGCGTGGGGATGCGGGTACCGAGGAGTTGGTGCGCGCCCAGGCTCAGGACGTCCAGCACGGGCGGGTCGACCTCGCGCAGGGGCCGGTCGACGCACTGGGCCAGCACGGCGTCGTAGGTGCCCTGGCGGCGCAGCGTGCCGTACACCAGCTCGGTGGCGAGGGCCGCGTCCCGGTGGTCGAAGTCGCCCTGCTCCCGGGCCTTGCGCAGCAAGGGGGGCAGCACCAGGTTGGCGTAGGCGTCCCGCTCGTCGACGGCGCGCAGCGCGTCGAAGGCGAGGACGCGCACGGGGTCCTTCTGCGGTCGCCGGTAGGGCCGGCCCGAGCGCTGGGAGGGGGACTGCGTCGGCCTGCGCCGCTGATCGTTCACGAAAAGGTGCTCCGGAGAAGGGGACGAACAGGAGGGGACGAACAGGTGGGGCGACCGGGGAAAGCGCACGTCGACGGGGTCGCCCCGTCCAGCCTACGTCGCGCGCCGGGCCCGCACCGCCGGGGTGACGGCCCGGGTGGGGACGGGTCAGGCGTCGAGCCGCTCGCCCGCCGCGATCCGGGCGCCCCGGGCCCAGTCGGCGGCCCGCATCGGCTTCTTGCCCTGGGCCTGGACCCACAGCAGTTGCACGGCGTGCGAGCCGCTGCCGACGTGCACGCTGTTCTTGCCGACGGCGAGGTCCCGGGGGGCGAGGTCGGTCCGGTCGGGCGCGAGGGCGACCTGGATGAGCTTGAGGCGTTCGCCCCGGAAGACGGTCCAGGCGCCGGGGGCGGGGGTGCAGCCGCGGACCACCCGGTCCACCCGCAGGGCGGGGGCCGACCAGTCGACCCGGGCGTCCTCGACGGTGATCTTCGGCGCGAGACTGACCCCGTCGGCGGGCTGCGGCACGGCCTGGAGGGCGCCGTCGGCGATGCCGTCCATGGTCGCGGCGAGCAGTCCGCCGCCCGCGAAGGCGAGTCGGGTGAGGAGGTCACCGCTGGTGTCGGTGGGCCGCACCCGCTCGGTGACCGTGCCGTAGACGGGTCCCGAGTCGAGCCCCTCCTCGATCAGGAAGGTCGAGGCACCGGTGATCTCGTCGCCCGCCATGACCGCGTGCTGGACGGGGGCCGCGCCGCGCCAGGCGGGCAGCAGCGAGAAGTGCAGGTTGACCCAGCCGCGGGCGGGGACGTCCAGGGCCACCCGGGGCAGCAGGGCGCCGTAGGCGACGACGGGGCAGCAGTCGGGGGCGATCTCCCGTAGCCGGGCGAGGAAGTCCTCGTCCCGGGGCCTGACCGGCTTCAACACCTCGATCCCGGCCTCCTCGGCGCGCTCGGCGACGGGGCTCGCGACCAGTCGGCGACCCCGTCCGGCGGGGGCGTCGGGGCGGGTGACGACGGCGGCCACCTCGTGCCGGTCGGAGGCGATCAGGGCGTCAAGGGCGGGGACGGCGACCTCGGGGGTGCCTGCGAAGACGAGCTTCATCGGTGGCGTTCGGCCTCTCGGGCGGGGTTCTCTGCGTGCACGGCGCGTGCTCGGGGAGCAACGCACCAGTGTAGGGGCGGCCGGGCAGGGGCACGCCGGGGGCGTACGTCGAGCCGTGCGCCCCATCTCACATATCGCACGCCCCAGCACCGTGACCACTCCAGGCGTGGCGCGTTGGTCAAGACAGCGTTGACCGCCGGGCCACCCACACGGGCCCGGTCACCCCCTTCACACCGCCGGTTCGAGAGGCTTGTCTGATGGCCGACCACGCAACCCACGACGCACAGGCACGGGCCAGCCTGCACCTGCTGGTGCGGGACATCGAGCGGGTCCGCCGACAGGTGGACGCCCTGCGTACGCTCACCGCCCAACTGGGCAACGTCTACCGCCCGCGCCGCTCGGGCCCCTCCACGGGCTTCGTCGTCTACGGGCGTGCTCCCGCGCCCACCGTCCGTCTCGCGCAGGAGTTGCGGGACAGCGTCGAGACCCTGGTCACCGCCGCGGTGGACTTCGACCGGTCGCTCGGCTTCTCCTGGGACGCGGTGGGCTCGGCGCTGGGCGTGACCAAGCAGGCGGTGCACCGGCGCTACGGTGCGCGGCGGGCCGCCGCGCAGGCCGCCGCCGAGGCCGAACGGGGTCAGGAGTCAGCGGGTGCCCGGCCCGTGCACGTGGCCGGCCCGCTGCCCACCGTGCCGGCGGCCCGTGCGCTGCCGACCCAGCCGATCGGGGGGAGCCCGGCGCTGCGGGACGACCCCCGGCCGCCGGCCTTCCCCGGTCCCCGCAGCGGCTGACCCGCAACGGCTGGCCCGGCCCGACTGACCCGGCCCGACTGCCCCGGACGGCTCCCGAACGACGAACCACGAGAACTCCCACGACGGACGCAGCACGCACATCGGCTGGGGCGGGCCCGGGCGGACGGGCCCGCCTCAGCCGATGTCCGGCGGGTCCATCCGCACCTGCACCCGGGGCCCGCCCGCGCCGCCCCGCGCCATCCGCGCGGCCTGAGCGGACTTCAACGCCGCGGCGAGCGCCGCGCCGCTGCCCGGCGGCACCCGCAGCAGGGCCCGCTCCCACGGCTCCCCCGTCGGCGGTTCAGCCCCCGGACGCCCGGGCGCACCGCCCGGAGCGGGCACCGGCACCGGGCCGAGCACCACGGCTTCGGCGGGCAGCTCCAGGGCCGCGAGGAAACCGGCGACGGCTTCCCCCGGACCGGCCACGGACGCCATCCGCGACACCGGGGGGAACTCCAGCTCGGCCCGCTCCCCCAGCTCCCGTACCGCGTGGCCGACCGGGTCCCACCGCACCAGTGCCTGCACCGGCCGCAGCGTCGGCTCGGCGACCACCACGACCGTTCCGCCCGCGTCCTGTGCGCGGACCAGGGCGCTCGCACCGAGCCAGCGCCGCAGCGCCTGCTCACCGGCCCGCAGATCGGGTCGGGAGAGCATCGCCCAGCCGTCGAGGAGCAGCGCCGCCGCGTACCCGCCCTCGGCGACCGGTTCGGCCCCGGGGGTGCTGACGACCAGTGCCGGAACGTCCGGCACGGTGTCGAGCACCTGCTCCCGTCCGGAGGTCCGCACCGGAACGGCGGGGAACGCCCGTCCCAGTTCCTCGGCGGTCCGACGGGCCCCCACGATCTGTGCCCGCAGCCGGAAGGAACCGCACGCGGGACAGTGCCAGCGGGACTCCTCACGTCCGCACCAGGCGCAGCCGAGCGCCCCGCGCTCCCGCGCCTCCAACGGCCCCGCGCAGTGGCGACAGCGGGCGGGTTCCCGGCACCGTTCGCAGGCGAGCCGGGGCACGTACCCGCGGCGCGGCACCTGGACCAGGACCGGCCCCCGGGTCAGCCCCTCCCGGGCCACCTGCCAGGCCACCGAGGGCAGCCGGGCGGCCCGGGCGGCCTCGTCGCGGGCGAGGTCGGCGTCCCCCACCGTGCGCACCAGCGGCGCGGCGGCCCGCACCCGGGCCCGGTCGGCCGACAGGGGGCGGGCCCAGCCGGTCGCGACGAGTTGTGCGGCCTCGACCGTGCAGCCGACGTCCCCGAGGAGGAACCCGCACCCCGCGCTGGCGGCCCGCAGCAGCAGCACCTCGCGGGCGTGCGGCTGGGGGGCGTGCTGTTCGCTGTGGCTGGAGTCGCCGTCGTCCCAGAGCACGACCAGCCCGAGGTCACGTACCGGCGCGAACATCGCCGCCCGGGTCCCGACGACGGCCCGCACCGCGCCGCGCCGGACGGCGAGCCACTGGGCGTACCGCTTCTCGGGCCCCGCCTCGGCGGTGAGCACCGCATGCCGTCCGGGACCGAGCAGGGCCGTCAGCGCCGCGTCCACCCGGGCGACGACCCGTCCATCGGGGACGACGACCAGGGCGCCGCGGCCCGAGGCCAGGGCGGCGGCGACGGCCCGGGCGACCTCTTCGGCCCAGCCGGGTCCGGGCAGTGCGGTCCAGACCGCCCGGGGGGCGCCGCCGTCCGCGAGGGCGCGCAGGAAGGCGGGGCCCTGGGCGTACCGCTCCCAGGAACCCGGGGAGGGTACGGGGGGCGGGGGCAGCGGCTCGGGCGAGGGGCGCTTCTCGGCGCGGGCGTTGCGCGGGGGGACGGCCAGTTGCAGGACGTCGGCGAGGCTGCCCGCGTAGCGGTCGGCGACGGCCCGGCAGAGGGCCAGCAACTCCGGCCCGAGGACCGGTTCGGGGGACACCACCTGGGCGAGTGCGGCGAGCGGGCCGGCGTAGTCGGAGGCGGCGAGCCGGGCGATGAGGAAACCGTCGATCAGGCCGCCGCCCTCCCGCCGGCCGCCTTGGACCTGGCCGCGGCCGGCACCGAACCGGACCCGGACCCGGACGCCGGGCTGGGCCTGGGCGTCGAGTTCCTCGGGGACGGCGTAGTCGAAGTAGCGGTCCAGGTGGAGGACGCCCTTGTCGACCAGGACGCGGGCCACCGGGAGGTCCCCGGCCAGGGCGGCGCCCCGCCAGGTGCGCGGCTTGGCCCGGGGGACCTTCGCCTTGCGGACCGTGTCGCGGATCAGGGCGAGTTGCTCCGGCGGGGCGGGGGTCGTCTCCCCCGTGCCGTCACCGGGCTCGGTCCCGCCGTGGTTTCCGCTGCTCACACCCGCATTCCTACCAGACGCCACCGACAGCGGGCGGGCCGTCGGGGTGCCCCGACCGGGCGGGCGGGACGTGCGACGAGGGCCGGCCGCCGGGGTACGGCGACCGGCCCTCGTCGGACGGTCAGAGCGGTCGGAGCGGGCGGACCGGGATCACAGCCCGGCGGCGGCGCGCAGGGCGTCGACCCGGTCGGTGCGCTCCCAGGTGAAGTCCGGCAGCTCACGGCCGAAGTGCCCGTACGCCGCGGTCTGGGCGTAGATCGGGCGCAGCAGGTCCAGATCGCGGATGATCGCGGCCGGGCGCAGGTCGAAGACCTGGCTGATCGCGTTCTCGATGCGGTCCGTGTCGACCTTGTTGGTGCCGAAGGTCTCGATGAAGAGTCCGACGGGCTCGGCCTTGCCGATGGCGTAGGCGACCTGGACCTCGCAGCGGGCGGCGAGCCCGGCCGCGACGACGTTCTTGGCGACCCAGCGCATCGCGTACGCGGCGGAGCGGTCGACCTTGGACGGGTCCTTGCCCGAGAAGGCGCCGCCGCCGTGCCGGGCGTACCCGCCGTAGGTGTCGATGATGATCTTGCGGCCGGTGAGGCCGGCGTCGCCCATGGGGCCGCCGATCTCGAAGCGCCCGGTCGGGTTGACCAACAGGCGGTAGCCCTCGGTCTCCAGCTTGATGCCGTCGTCCAGGAGCGCCTTCAGCTCGGGCTCCACCACGAACTCGCGGATGTCGGGCGCGAGCAGCGACTCCAGGTCGATGTCGGAGGCGTGCTGCGAGGAGACGACGACCGTGTCGAGGCGGACGGCCTTGTCGCCGTCGTACTCGATGGTGACCTGGGTCTTGCCGTCGGGCCGCAGGTACGGGATGGTCCCGTTCTTGCGGACCTCGGACAGGCGCCGTGACAGGCGGTGCGCCAGGTGGATGGGCAGCGGCATCAGCTCGGGGGTCTCGTCGCAGGCGTACCCGAACATGAGGCCCTGGTCGCCGGCGCCCTGCTGGTCCAGCGCGTCGAGTTCCTTGCCGTCGGCACCGGCCTCGACCCGCGACTCGTACGCCGTGTCGACGCCCTGCGCGATGTCGGGCGACTGCGCGCCGATGGAGACCGAGACGCCGCAGGACGCGCCGTCGAAGCCCTTCTTCGAGGAGTCGTAACCGATGCCCAGGATCGTGTCACGGACGAGCTGCGCGATGGGCGCGTACGCCTTGGTCGTGACCTCGCCGGCCACATGGACCAGGCCGGTGGTGATCAGCGTTTCCACGGCGACCCGGGATGTCGGGTCCTCCCGCAGAAGCGCGTCGAGAATGGTGTCGCTGATCTGGTCGGCGATCTTGTCGGGGTGACCCTCGGTCACGGACTCCGAGGTGAAGAGACGGCGGGACACATCGCTCCCTGTGGTTGCAGCGGCTGCTGGCTGTTCATGGTCGGACCCCCTCCGGAGGCTGCACCCGGGGGCGGTCCGTCATCAGTTTATCGGTCGTGCTCGCCGATCGGGTCACGTGTCTCGCCACATGGAAGCCCTGTGACCTGCGGCACCGGCATTCTGGTGCACGGCCGTCCCTCTCCACCAGAGCGCCTCCCTCCGGATGAGCGGGTTCCGGGCGCCCGGACGGCGAGCTCGGACGATTGTCGCGCAGGATGCCCGGGTCACTGGTGGGGCGCGCCGGGGAACCGGGCCACCACCAGATCCCACACGGTGTCGGCCAGGGCTTCCTTCGGCCCGAAGGGCACGGGTGTCTCGCTGCCGTCGGCGCCCAGCACCACGGCTTCGCTCTCGTCCGCCCCGAAGGTCTTGCGCTCGCCGACCTCGTTGACGACGAGCAGGTCACAGCCCTTGCGGCGGAGCTTGGCGCGCCCGTTGTCGAGGACGTCCTCGGTCTCGGCGGCGAAGCCGACGACCACCTGGCCGGGGCGGGCCCGCTGCTGGGAAATGCCCGCGAGAATGTCTGGATTCCGTACCAGGGCGATGGGGTCGGGCTCCTGGCCGTCCCGCTTCTTGATCTTGCCGGGGGCGTAGGCGGCGGGCCGGAAGTCGGCCACCGCGGCGGCCATGACCACGGCGTCGGCGGTGGCGGCGGCCTTGAGGACGGCCTCGTGGAGCTGGGCGGCGCTGCCCACCCGCACCAGGTCGACGCCCGCCGGATCGGGCAGGGCCGCGTGGGCGGCGACCAGGGTGACCCGGGCGCCCCGGGCGGCGGCGGCCCGGGCGAGTGCGTAGCCCTGCTTGCCGGAGGAACGGTTGCCGAGGAAGCGCACCGGGTCCAGGGGCTCCCGGGTCCCCCCGGCGCTGACGACGACGTGCCGTCCGGTGAGGTCGGGCTCGCGCACGCCCCGGGCGAGGACCCGACGACAGACCTCGTAGATCTCGCCCGGGTCGGGCAGCCGCCCCTTGCCCGTGTCGACGCCGGTGAGCCGTCCGACGGCGGGCTCGATGACGAGCGCTCCGCGCCGGCGCAGGGTGGCCACGTTCTCCTGGGTGGCGGGGTGCTCCCACATCTCGGTGTGCATGGCGGGCGCGAAGACCACCGGGCAGCGCGCGGTGAGCAGGGTGTTGGTGAGCAGGTCGTCGGCGAGGCCGTGGGCGGCCTTGGCGAGCAGGTCGGTGGTGGCGGGGGCCACCACGACGAGGTCGGCGCCCTGTCCGATGCGGACGTGCGGCACCTCGTGGACGTCGTCCCACACCTCGGTGGCGACGGGCTGCCCGGACAGCGCGGACCAGGTGGCGGCCCCGACGAAGTGGAGTGCGGCCTCGGTGGGGACCACCCGCACCTCGTGCCCGGATTCGGTGAGCCGGCGCAGCAGCTCGCACGCCTTGTACGCCGCGATGCCGCCGCTGACCCCCAGCACGACCCTGGGCCTGGCCGCCTTGTTCATGTGTCTCCCCGACTCGGCTCGCGCACGGCCGGTGCCGCCGTGCGCTCCTGGTGGTGGTGCGCTTACGCCTCCATGAGACACCACGGGCCCGGCAGCGTCGCTGCCGGGCCCGTGACGGGTGAAGCGGTGGGTGGCTACTGCGCGGGGCCTTCGATGGCCTCGGAGGTCAGCAGGCCCGCGTTGATCTCGCGCAGGGCGATCGAGAGCGGCTTCTCGTGGACGTGGGTGTCGACGAGCGGACCGACGTACTCCAGCAGGCCCTCGCCGAGCTGGGAGTAGTACGCGTTGATCTGGCGGGCACGCTTGGCCGCGTAGATCACCAGGCTGTACTTGGAGTCGGTGGCCTCAAGCAACTCGTCGATCGGCGGGTTGATGATGCCCTCGGGCGCGGTGATGGAAGAGGACACGCTCTACCTTCCGATGGGGGGCTTCCGCGTCTTCCTCGGTGACGGGGCGTACGGGAAGCCTGAGGGAAAAGACGGTACGGGATCAGTGAAGATCACACGACGTTCATCAAGGCTAGCAGCTCACTGGCCACGTCCTTGACGGAGGTGTTGACCAGGGTGGTGTCGAACTCCGACTCGGCGGCCAGTTCGACCCGGGCGGCTTCGAGCCGGCGCTCGATGACCTCGGGGGGCTCCGTGCCGCGGCCGGTGAGGCGGCGGACCAGTTCCTCCCACGACGGGGGCGCGAGGAACACCAGCTGGGCGTCCGGCATGGACTCCCGCACCAGTCGGGCCCCCTGGAGGTCGATCTCCAGGAGCACCGGTTCCCCGGCGGCCAGTCGTTCCTGGACGGCTCCGCGGGGGGTGCCGTAGCGGTTGCCCGCGAACTCGGCCCACTCCAGCAGTTCCCCGTTGGCGATCAGCTTGTCGAACTCCTCGTCGGTGACGAAGAAGTACTGCACACCGTGCTGCTCGCCCGGCCGGGGGCCCCGCGTGGTGGCCGAGACCGAGAGCCAGACGTCGGGGTGTTCCTTGCGCATATGAGCGACGACCGTGCTCTTGCCGACCCCGGAGGGGCCGGAGAGCACGGTCAGCCGCGGACGTACGTCCGGGGGTACGGGGGACGTCCCCCGGGATGTTGCAGCCATGGAGCAATTATCCAGGTTCTCGGGGGTGCCCGAGCACCTCAGGCGGGACCGCCGCCGAACTCGCGCTCCAGCGACGCGATCTGGTTGGAGCCGAGCCCCCGGACGCGCCGGCTCTCGGAGATGCCGAGCCGCTCCATGATCTGCTTGGCACGGACCTTCCCGACGCCCGGCAGGGATTCGAGGAGGGCGGAGACCTTCATCTTGCCGATGACGTCGTTCTCCTGGCCCTGCTTGATGACCTCGTGGAGGGAGGCTCCGGAGTGCTTGAGTCGATTCTTGACCTCGGCCCGCTCCCGGCGAGCCGCGGCGGCCTTTTCGAGCGCAGCTGCGCGCTGTTCAGGGGTAAGGGGCGGAAGAGCCACGCCTACGTCACCTCGGATGTCGAACTGTCGGATGTCTGTCAGGTACAGCAGTCCGGTGAGGAACCTAGTCGCCCCACACCTGGGGAGCAACGAGCAACGCGCTTGCCCGTCCGCTCTCGACGGAGACTAGCGGCCAGGACCCCGAGAGTCAGCGAGAACAGCGGAAAACTCCTGGTCAGCCTTGATCGAGCCTGACATTTCGGGGCAAACAAACCCCATTTCTGAGAACTCTTTCAGAAGGACACCCCACCTCGGCGGGTCGCGAAGGGCGCGCACGAAGCCGAAATCCGAAGACTGCCCACCCCCCGCCGCACCGAAACCGGCCCTCTACAACCACCCGCCCGGCTCCCGATCCGCCCCCGGGAGCCGCCCCGGCCGGCGAACCCCGAACCGGGCGAAGCGGGAGGGATCACCAGCCGGACGGCGCGCCCCGCGGACCGGGTGCGCCACCCGGCCGCGGGGCCCGGTCCTGCGCACCGCGTCGCCCGCACGGATCACCCGGACGAGTGGCCGGGCGAGGCGGACCGGACGCTCAGCCTGCCGTGTGGACGGCCCGGCGCACCTCGTCGGCGAAGCGCTCCGCCGACGCGCGCAGGGCCACCGGGTCCGGACCGTGCCGCAGGACGCCGCGGCTCACGTTCGGGACCACCTGGCGCACGGCCGCCCCGAAGACCCGC
This sequence comes from Streptomyces sp. NPDC127068, assembly GCF_042724695.1. Classification (NCBI taxonomy): domain Bacteria; kingdom Bacillati; phylum Actinomycetota; class Actinomycetes; order Kitasatosporales; family Streptomycetaceae; genus Streptomyces; species Streptomyces sp. NPDC127068. The sequence goes on from NZ_JBHXEN010000007.1 coordinate 104,664, forward strand.
GGCAGGTCCGCGGGCGTCGCGCCCTGCGCCCCGATCCCCGGTGCCAGCAGCGGGCCGCCGATCGCGAGGTCGTAGGAGGACAGGTCGCCGAGGGTCGCGCCGACCACCGCGCCGAAGGACCCAAGCCCCGTGCCGCCGGCCGCCGCCACCTCGGGGGCGTTCTCCTCGGCGAGCCGGGCGAGCATCGTGGCGCCCACGGTGCGCCCGTCGCCGCGCACCGCGTGCTGGACCTCGGCGCCCTCCGGGTTGGAGGTGAGGGCGAGCACGAACAGGCCGGTGCCGTTCGTCCGCGCCAGCTCCACCGCCGGCGCCAGCGAGCCGTAGCCCAGGAAGGGCGAGACCGTCAGGGCGTCCGAGAAGAGCGGCGCACCGGGCCGCAGGAAGGTGTCGGCGTACGCGGCCATCGTCGAACCGATGTCGCCGCGCTTGGCGTCCATCAGGACGAGCGCCCCGGCCTCCCGCGCTTCGGCCACGCAGGTCTCCAACACGGCGACGCCGCGGGAGCCGAACCGCTCGAAGAAGGCGCTCTGCGGCTTCAGCACGGCGACCCGGTCCGCCAGCGCCTCGACCACGGTCCGGCTGAAGCGCTCCAGCCCCGCGAGGTCGTCTCCGAGGCCCCAGGAGGTCAGTAGGGAGGCGTGCGGGTCGATCCCCACGCACAGCGGACCGCGCTCGTCCATGGCGCGGCGCAACCGGGCGCCGAAGGGTACGGGGGCGGAGGCGGCGTTGCCGGTCATGCGGGCTTCCTCGTGTCGGCGCCGACGGCCTCGGCGAGGGTCGGGTGCTCGGAGGCGGCGAGCCGGGCGGCGAGCCCCCGGTGGATGCCGCGGGCCCAGGCGGGCCCCTGGTAGATGAAGGCGCTGTAGCCCTGGACGAGGGTCGCTCCGGCCAGGACGCGCTGCCAGACGTCCTCGGCGTCCTCCACGCCGCCCACCCCGATGAGGGTGACCCGGTCGCCCACGCGCGCGTACAGCCGGCGCAGCACCTCCAGGGAGCGTTCCTTGAGGGGCGCGCCGGACAGTCCGCCCGCCTCGGCGAGCAGCGCGGGGTCGCTCCGCAGGCCGAGGCCCTCGCGGGCGATGGTGGTGTTGGTCGCGATGATGCCGTCGAGACCGAGTTCCACGGCCAGGTCGGCCACGGCGTCGATGTCGTCGTCGGCGAGGTCGGGGGCGATCTTCACCAGGAGGGGCACCCGGCGGCCGGTCACCGAGCGGTCGGCGGCCTCGCGCACGGCGGTGAGCAGGGGGCGCAGGTGGTCGACGGCCTGGAGGTCGCGCAGTCCCGGGGTGTTCGGCGACGACACGTTGACCACCAGGTAGTCGGCGTGGCGGGCGAGCCGTTCGGTGGACTTCACGTAGTCGGCGACGGCTTCCGCCTCGGGCACGACCTTGGTCTTGCCGATGTTGACGCCCACGGTGGTCCGGAAGACCTCGCGCCGGGCGGCCAGGCGTTCGGCGACGGCCGCGGAGCCCTCGTTGTTGAAGCCCATGCGGTTGATCAGGGCCCGGTCGGCGGTCAGCCGGAACAGCCGGGTGCGGGGGTTGCCGGACTGCGGTTCACCGGTGACGGTGCCGATCTCGACGTGGTCGAAGCCGAGCATCGCCAGGCCGTCGACGGCGACGGCGTTCTTGTCGAAGCCGGCGGCGAGCCCGAAGGGGCTGTGCAGCCGCAGGCCGAGCGCCTCGGTGCGCAGTTCCCGGTGGCGCGGGGCGAGGACGGCGGCGACGAGGGTCCGCAGGACGGGGACCCTGGCGGCGCAGCGGATCCAGCCGACGGCCAGGTGGTGGGCCTGTTCGGGGTCCATGCGGCGGAACAGGAGCTGGAAGAGAATCTTGTACATGGGTGGTGGTGTCCTCGGGCCGGGGGCGGTTCAGGGGGCTCGGGCCTGGAAACGGGGGCACCGTCAGCGGTGCCCCCGTGGGGTGGGTGCGGGGGCGACCCGTCGGGCGGGGAAGGGGCCGGCCCCCGCTTGCCGCAGGGGCCGGCCCGTGTTCCGCCGGGTCAGTCCCGGGCCGCGATCAGCCGCTCGGCGTGCTCCTGGAGCGAGCGCACCCCGACGTCCCCGCGGTTGAGGGCGTCGATGCCCTGCACGGCGGCGGCGAGCGCCTGGACCGTGGTCAGACAGGGCACGGACCGCGCCACGGCGGCGGTGCGGATGTCGTAGCCGTCGAGGCGGCCCCCGGTGCCGTACGGGGTGTTGACGATGAGGTCGACCTCGCCGTCGTGGATGAGCTGGACGATGGTCCGCTCCCCGTTCGGGCCCTCCCCCTCGGACTGCTTGCGCACCGCGGTGGCGTTGATGCCGTTGCGCTGGAGGACCTCGGCGGTGCCGGAGGTGGCGAGGAGTTCGAAGCCGTGGGCGACGAGTTCCCGCGCCGGGAAGATCATCGAGCGCTTGTCGCGGTTGGCGACGGAGATGAAGGCGCGGCCCTTGGTGGGCAGCGGCCCGTACGCCCCGGCCTGCGACTTGGCGTACGCGGTGCCGAAGACGGAGTCGATGCCCATGACCTCGCCGGTGGAGCGCATCTCCGGGCCGAGGATGGTGTCGACGCCGCGTCCGTGGATGTCGCGGAACCGCGACCACGGCATCACGGCCTCCTTGACGGAGATCGGCGCGTCGGGCGACAGGGTGCCCCCGTCGCCGCGGGCCGGCAGCAGCCCCTCGGCCCGCAGCTGCGCGATGCTGGCGCCCAGCGAGATCCGGGCGGCGGCCTTGGCGAGCGGTACGGCGGTGGCCTTCGAGGTGAAGGGGACCGTACGGGAGGCGCGCGGGTTGGCTTCGAGGACGTAGAGGATGTCCCCGGCCATGGCGAACTGGATGTTGATCAGTCCGCGCACGCCGACGCCCCGGGCGATCGCCTCGGTGGAGGCGCGCAGCCGCTTGATGTCGAAGCCGCCGAGGGTGATCGGGGGCAGTGCGCACGCCGAGTCGCCGGAGTGGATGCCGGCCTCCTCGATGTGCTCCATCACGCCGCCGAGGTACAGCTCCTCGCCGTCGTAGAGCGCGTCGACGTCGATCTCGATGGCGTCGTCGAGGAAGCGGTCGACGAGGACCGGCCGGGACGGGCTGATCTCGGTGGACTCGGCGATGTACGAGGACAGCCGGGTCTCGTCGTAGACGATCTCCATGCCGCGTCCGCCGAGCACGTAGGAGGGTCGGACGAGGACGGGGTAGCCGATCTCGTCGGCGATGGCCTTGGCCTCGGTGAAGGTGGTGGCGGTGCCGTGCTTGGGGGCGGGCAGGCCGGCCTCGGCGAGGACCCGGCCGAAGGCGCCGCGGTCCTCGGCGGCGTGGATGGCCTCCGGCGGGGTGCCCACGATCGGCACGCCGTTGTCCTTGAGCGCCTGGGCGAGGCCCAGCGGGGTCTGGCCGCCGAGCTGGACGACCACGCCCGCGATCGGGCCGGCCAGGGACTCCGCGTGGACGATCTCCAGGACGTCCTCCAGGGTGAGCGGCTCGAAGTAGAGCCGGTCGGAGGTGTCGTAGTCGGTGGAGACCGTCTCCGGGTTGCAGTTGACCATCACGGTCTCGTACCCGGCGTCGCTGAGCGCGAAGGAGGCGTGGACGCACGAGTAGTCGAACTCGATGCCCTGGCCGATGCGGTTGGGGCCCGAGCCGAGGATGATCACGGCGGGCTTGTCGCGCGGGGCGACCTCGCTCTCCTCGTCGTAGGACGAGTAGAAGTACGGCGTCCTGGCGGCGAACTCGGCGGCGCAGGTGTCGACGGTCTTGTAGACCGGGCGCACTCCGAGGGCGTGTCGGACCTCGCGGACCACGTCCTCGCGCAGACCGCGGATCTCGGCGATCTGGGCGTCGGAGAAGCCGTGCCGCTTGGCATCGGCGAGGAGCTGGGGCTCCAGCCGGTCGGCGGCGGCGAGTTCGTCGGCGAGTTCCTTGATCAGGAAGAGCTGGTCGACGAACCAGGGGTCGATCTTCGTGGCGTCGAAGACCTCCTCGGGGCTGGCCCCGGCGCGGATGGCCTGCATGACGGCGTTGATCCGGCCGTCGGTGGGCCGGACGGCCTCGCGCAGCAGTTCGGCCTTGTCGCCGGGGTCGCCGACGAAGGTGAACTGGCTGCCCTTCTTCTCCAGCGAGCGCAGCGCCTTCTGGAGGGCCTCGGTGAAGTTGCGGCCGATGGCCATGGCCTCGCCCACCGACTTCATGGTGGTGGTGAGGGTGGAGTCGGCGGAGGGGAACTTCTCGAAGGCGAACCGGGGGGCCTTGACGACGACGTAGTCGAGGGTCGGCTCGAAGGAGGCCGGGGTCTGCTCGGTGATGTCGTTGGGGATCTCGTCCAGCGTGTAGCCGACGGCGAGCTTCGCCGCGATCTTGGCGATCGGGAAGCCGGTCGCCTTGGAGGCCAGCGCGGAGGAGCGGGAGACCCGGGGGTTCATCTCGATGACGATGACCCGGCCGTCCTCGGGGTTCACCGCGAACTGGATGTTGCAGCCGCCGGTGTCCACGCCGACCTCGCGGATCACGGCGATGCCGATGTCGCGCAGGACCTGGTACTCGCGGTCGGTGAGGGTCATCGAGGGGGCCACGGTGATCGAGTCGCCGGTGTGCACGCCCATGGGGTCGAAGTTCTCGATGGAGCACACGACCACGACGTTGTCGTGCTTGTCGCGCATCAGCTCCAGCTCGTACTCCTTCCAGCCGAGGATGGACTCCTCCAGGAGCACCTCGGTGGTCGGCGAGAGGGTGAGGCCCTGTCCGGCGATGCGGCGCAGTTCCTCCTCGTCGTGGGCGAAGCCCGAGCCGGCGCCGCCCATGGTGAACGAGGGCCGGACGACGACGGGGTAGCCGCCCAGCTGCTCGACGCCGGCGAGGACGTCGTCCATGGTGTGGCAGATCACCGAGCGGGCGGACTCGCCGTGCCCGATCTTGGCGCGGACGGCCTCCACGACCTGCTTGAACAGCTCGCGGTCCTCGCCCTTGTTGATGGCCTCGACATTGGCGCCGATCAGCTCGACGCCGTACTTGTCCAGGGTGCCCGCCTCGTGCAGCGAGATGGCCGTGTTCAGGGCCGTCTGACCGCCGAGGGTGGGGAGCAGCGTGTCGGGGCGCTCCTTGGCGATGATCTTCTCGACGAACTCCGGGGTGATCGGCTCGACGTAGGTGGCGTCGGCGACCTCCGGGTCGGTCATGATCGTCGCCGGGTTGGAGTTGACCAGGATGACCCGCAGGCCCTCGGCCTTGAGGACCCGGCACGCCTGGGTGCCGGAGTAGTCGAACTCGGCGGCCTGGCCGATGACGATCGGGCCGGAGCCGATGACCAGGACGGACTGGATATCGGTGCGCTTAGGCACGCTGGCCCTCCATCAGGGTGACGAAGCGGTCGAACAGGTACGCGGCGTCGTGCGGACCGGCGGCGGCTTCGGGGTGGTACTGGACACTGAACGCGGGCTTGTCGAGGAGCCGCAGCCCCTCGACGACCTGGTCGTTCAGACAGACGTGGGAGACCTCGGCGCGGCCGTACGGGGTGTCACTGACCCGGTCGAGGGGGGCGTCGACGGCGAAGCCGTGGTTGTGCGCGGTGACCTCAACCTTGCCGGTCGTGCGGTCCTGCACGGGCTGGTTGATGCCCCGGTGGCCGTACTTCAGCTTGTAGGTGCCGAAGCCGAGGGCGCGGCCGAGGATCTGGTTGCCGAAGCAGATGCCGAACAGCGGGGTGCCGCGGTCCAGGACGGCGCGCATCACGGCGACGGGGTGGTCGGCGGTGGCGGGGTCGCCGGGGCCGTTGGAGAAGAACACCCCGTCGGGGTCGACCGCGGCCACGTCCTCGATGGTCGCGGTCGCGGGCAGGACGTGCACCTCGATGCCGCGCTCGGCCATCCGGTGCGGGGTCATGCCCTTGATGCCGAGGTCGATCGCGGCGACGGTGAAGCGCTTCTCGCCGACCGCGGGGACGACGTACGGCTCCCGGGTGGCGACCTCGGCGGAGAGGTCGGCGCCCTTCATCTCGGGGGCCTGGCGGACCTCGGCCAGCATGGTGCCCTCGTCGGGGAGCGCGTTGCCGGAGAAGATCCCGACCCGCATGGCGCCGCGTTCGCGCAGGTGGCGGGTGAGGGCGCGGGTGTCGACGCCGGAGATCCCGACGACGCCCTGGGCGGCCAGTTCCTCGTCGAGGGAGCGGCGCGAGCGCCAGTTGGAGGGCACCCGGGCGGGGTCGCGGACGACGTAGCCGGAGACCCAGATGCGGCGGGACTCGGGGTCCTCGTCGTTGACTCCGGTGTTGCCGATGTGCGGGGCCGTCATCACGACGACCTGCCGGTGGTACGAGGGGTCGGTGAGGGTCTCCTGGTAGCCGGTCATCCCGGTGGAGAACACCGCCTCGCCGAAGGTCTGGCCGACGGCTCCGTACGCGCGGCCCCGGAAGACGCGACCGTCCTCCAGGACGAGTACGGCGGGAACCCGGGTTCCCCTGGTGGAGGTCGGCTGCGCTGTCTGCGCGCTCATCGGTCCGCGCCTTCCGTGATGGTGGTGTGCAGGGGGGTGTCCGCCGGGGCGGCGAGCGCCTCGACCCAGGCGGTGTGCTCGGCGGCGTGGTCGGAGCGGAAGCCCGAGTCGATCAGCCGCTCGCCGTGGGCCCAGGTGATGACGAGCAGCCCGCCCTCGGCGAGGACCTTCCCGGCGATGCCCTTGTCGAGGCGGGCGCCGCGGATGCGGTCGGCGGGGACGAAGAAGTCGTTCGCTCCGGGACGGACCACGTCGAGGCCCCGGGCGGTGAGGGTCAGCTCGACCCTCGACCGGGCACCGAGGCCGTGCGCCACGATCCGGTCGAGCCACTGCCCGGCCGTGGTGGAGCCGTGGTAGCGGCCGTGCAGGGTGAGCTGCGGGGCGCCGGGGTCGGCGGGGGCGGTGGGCAGCGCGGGCAGGTCGCTCTGGAGGGTGCCGCGCCACTTCCAGCCCTCGCGCATCAACCAGTACACGAGGGCGACGAAGAGGACGAGGCCGACGAGCCAGCCGATCCGGGCGGCCCAGTCGGTGACTTCCGCCGATTTCCGCTCGGTGGCGAGCACGGAGAGGACTTCGGCACTGCGCAGGGGGTGAGGCATCACACGAGCTTCCCGTCGACGACCGTGGCACGGCCCCGCAGCCAGGTGTGGGTGACGCGTCCCGGCAGCTCGCGCCCCTGGTAGGGGGTGTTGCGGCTGCGGGAGGCGAAGCCCGCGGGGTCCACGGTTCCACGGTAAGCGGGATCGACGAGGGTCAGGTTGGCGGGCTCGCCCACCGAGACGGGGCGGCCGTGTCCGGCGAGGCGTCCGATCTGCGCGGGGCGCACCGACATCCGGTCGGCGACCTGCGCCCAGTCGAGGAGTCCGGAGTCGACCATGGTGTGCTGGACGACGGACAGCGCGGTCTCCAGGCCCACCATGCCCATGGCGGCGGCGGCCCACTCGCAGTCCTTGTCCTCGTGCGGGTGCGGGGCGTGGTCGGTGGCCACGCAGTCGATGGTGCCGTCGGCGAGGGCCTCGCGCAGGGCCATGACGTCGGCCTCGGTGCGCAGCGGCGGGTTCACCTTGTAGACGGGGTCGTAGCTGCGGACCAGTTCGTCGGTGAGCAGGAGGTGGTGCGGGGTGACCTCGGCGGTGACGTCCCAGCCCTTGGACTTCGCCCAGCGGACGATCTCCACCGAGCCGGCGGTCGACAGGTGACAGATGTGGACGCGGGAGCCGACGTGCGCGGCGAGCAGGACGTCCCGGGCGATGATCGACTCCTCGGCGACGGCGGGCCAGCCGCCGAGTCCGAGTTCGGCGGAGACGACGCCCTCGTTCATCTGGGCGCCCTCGGTGAGCCGGGGCTCCTGCGCGTGCTGGGCGACGACCCCGCCGAACGCCTTCACGTACTCCAGGGCCCGCCGCATGATCACCGCGTCGTCGACGCACTTGCCGTCGTCGGAGAAGACCATGACGCCGGCGGCGGAGTCGTGCATGGCGCCGAGTTCGGCGAGCTGCTTGCCCTCCAGGCCGACGGTGACGGCGCCGACGGGCTGCACGTCGCAGTAGCCGTGTTCGCGGCCGAGGCGGTAGACCTGCTCGACGACGCCCGCGGTGTCGGCGACCGGGAAGGTGTTGGCCATGGCGTGCACGGCGGTGAAGCCGCCGACGGCGGCGGCGCGGGTGCCGGTGAGGACGGTCTCGGAGTCCTCGCGGCCGGGCTCGCGCAGATGGGTGTGCAGGTCGACCAGGCCGGGCAGCAGGACGCGGTCCTCGGCCTCCACCACGGTGGCGCCCTCGGCGCTCAGTCCGGTGCCGAGGGCGGCGATGGTCTCGCCGTCCACGAGGACGTCCTGCGGTTCGCCGCCGAGCACCCGGGCACCGCGGATCAGGATCTTGCTCATGTCGGTTACTTCTCCTCGGTACGGGTGTGGGTGACGGCGGGCTCGTTGCCACCGAGCAGCAGGTACAGGACGGCCATCCGGATGGAGACGCCGTTGGTGACCTGTTCGATGGCGGTGCAGCGGGCGGAGTCGGCGACCTCGGCGGTGATCTCCATGCCGCGCACCATCGGGCCGGGGTGCATCACGATGGCGTGCTCGGGCATCCGCGCCATCCGGTCGGCGTCCAGGCCGTACCAGCGGGCGTACTCGCGCTCGGTCGGGAAGTAGGCGGCGTTCATCCGCTCCCGCTGGACGCGCAGCATCATCACGGCGTCGGACTTGGGCAGGACGCCGTCGAGGTCGTAGGCCACCTCGCAGGGCCACTGGGAGACCCCGACGGGGACCAGGGTGGGCGGGGCGACCAGCGTGACCTCGGCGCCGAGGGTGTGCAGCAGGTCCACGTTGGAGCGGGCGACCCGGCTGTGCAGGATGTCGCCGACGATGGTGATCCGGCGGCCGGCGAGGTCCTGACCGAGTCCGGCGTCGCGGCCGACGAGGCGGCGGCGCATGGTGAAGGCGTCCAGCAGGGCCTGGGTGGGGTGTTGGTGGGTGCCGTCGCCGGCGTTGATGACGTGGGCGTCGATCCAGCCGGAGGTGGCGAGCCGGTAGGGCGCGCCGGAGGCGCCGTGCCGGATGACGACGGCGTCGACGCCCATGGCCTCCAGGGTCTGCGCGGTGTCCTTGAGGGACTCGCCCTTGGAGACCGAGGAGCCCTTGGCGGTGAAGTTGATGACGTCGGCGGACAGCCGCTTCTCGGCGGCTTCGAAGGAGATCCGGGTACGGGTCGAGTCCTCGAAGAACAGGTTGACGACGGTACGGCCGCGCAGGGTCGGCAGTTTCTTGATCGGCCGGTCGGCGACCCTGGCCATCTCCTCGGCGGTGTCGAGGATGAGGACGGCGTCGTCACGGGTGAGGTCGGCGGCCGAGATGAGATGACGCTGCATCTGTCAGGCTCCGTAGGGCGGTTCGGGGGGATCGAGCGGGACGGGTCCGGGAGGGCGTGCGGGGGCCGAGGGGGGGTCGGCCCGGCCGGTCCGGACGGGTGCGCGGGAGGCCGGCGGCGGTCATGCCGGGACGCCGCGTCGGGGACGCGGGGCGCCGGGCGGGTCGGCCGCGGCCCGGTGTTCACCCACCGGGCGGCACGGGGAGCGGGGTCATCCGGCGGGAGCGCCGGACTTCACCCCGAGCAGGACCGTGTCCCGCCCGTCCTCTTCGGCGAGCTGCACCCGGACCGTCTCCCGCAGCGAGGTCGGCAGGTTCTTGCCGACGTAGTCCGCGCGGATCGGCAGTTCACGGTGGCCGCGGTCCACGAGGACCGCGAGCTGCACCGCGCGGGGGCGGCCGATGTCGTTCAGGGCGTCGAGGGCGGCCCGGATGGTGCGGCCGGAGAAGAGCACGTCGTCGACGAGGACGACCAGCCGTCCGTCGATCCCCTCGCCGGGGATCTCGGTGCGCGCGAGGGCGCGCGGCGGGTGCATCCGCAGGTCGTCGCGGTACATGGTGATGTCGAGCGAACCGACCGGCACCTCACGCCCGGTGATCTCCGCGAGTTTGCCGGCGAGCCGCCGGGCGAGGAAGACGCCCCGGGTGGGGATGCCGAGGAGCACCACGTCGTCGGCGCCCTTGGCGCGCTCGACGATCTCGTGGGCGATGCGGGTCAGCACCCGAGCGATGTCGGGGGCTTCCAGGACGGGCCGCGCCGCGGTGCCGTCCGGGCTTTCGATGCTGCTGGTGTCCATAAGAAACGGACCTCCTTCTCCGCCTCACGGGACGGACCTTAAAGGACGTCGGATTTGCGCCATCCACGGTAGCAGGCCGCGCATTCCCCCAGTTCACCCCCTCACCGTGCGTCTCACGGCAAGGCAGGGAAGAGTCGGTGCTGACCGTTCGGCTTGACGCATGCAAGTCACGCTGCGTAACCTCACAGTGAGTCACCAGCCTTCGTCCGGGGAGCCTTATGTCCAGCGAATACGCCAAACAGCTCGGGGCCAAGCTCCGGGCCATCCGCACCCAGCAGGGCCTGTCACTCCACGGCGTCGAGGAGAAGTCCCAGGGCCGCTGGAAGGCAGTGGTGGTCGGTTCCTACGAGCGCGGTGACCGCGCCGTGACCGTCCAGCGTCTCGCCGAGTTGGCGGATTTCTACGGGGTGCCGGTCCAGGAACTGCTGCCCGGCACCACGCCCGGCGGCGCCGCCGAGCCGCCGCCGAAGCTCGTCCTGGACCTGGAGCGCCTCGCCCACGTCCCGGCCGAGAAGGCGGGCCCGCTCCAGCGTTACGCCGCCACGATCCAGTCCCAGCGCGGCGACTACAACGGCAAGGTCCTCTCGATCCGCCAGGACGACCTGCGGACCCTCGCCGTCATCTACGACCAGTCCCCCTCGGTGCTCACGGAGCAGCTGATCAGCTGGGGCGTCCTGGACGCGGACGCCCGTCGGGCCGTGGCCCACGAGGAGAGCTGACCTCCGCCCCCATCAGCAGAAACGTGCCGCCCGGGGTGGCACGGGCCCGGAAGGGTTCGTGCCACCCCGGGCGGCTTCGTGCGCTCCGGGTGAGCGGAGTGCCCCAGCGGCGAAATCACCCGTTCGGCGGTATCCCTCGACGGGCGTTCTCCGGCGACCCGGGCGACGGTCGCGGGCGGGAGCAGGCTCGACCGGCCCGTGCAAGGCCCTGACGGCCCGCTGGGGGCACGGGGAGGGTGCGGACGGGAAGAAGCCCCCACCGTGGGACGGCAGGGGCTCCTGTGGCCGCGTCAGGCCCTGCGCAGGCCCGGCTTCAGCTCCTTGAGCCGCCCCAGCAGCCCGTTGATGAAGGACGGGGACTCATCGGTCGAGAACTCCTTGGCCAGCTCGACGGCCTCGTCGAGCACCACCGCGTCGGGCGTCCCGTCGACCCAGATGAGCTCGTACGCGCCGAGCCGCAGGATGTTCCGGTCCACGACGGGCATCCGGTCCAGCGTCCACCCCACGGAGTACTGCGCCAGCAGCTCGTCGATGCGCTGCTCGTACTGCGCGTACCCCTCGACCAGCTCCATGGTGAATTCGCTGACCGGCGGTTGACGGGTGTCAGTGCGCGAGTGCCGCACCCAGTCCGCGAGGACGGTCAGCACGTCGACCCCGCGCTGGTCACCCTCGAAGAGGATCTGGAAGGCGCGCTTGCGAGCCGTGTTCCGGGCAGCCACGGTTAGCTGTTCACCCGGCCGAGGTAGTCGCCCGAACGCGTGTCGACCTTGATCTTCTCACCGGTGGTGATGAAGAGCGGAACCTGGATCTCGAACCCGGTCTCCAGCTTCGCGGGCTTGGTGCCGCCCGTGGAACGGTCGCCCTGGACGCCCGGCTCGGTCTCCGCGATGACCAGCTCGACCGCGGTGGGCAGCTCCACGAAGAGCACGCTGCCCTCGTTCTGCGCCACGGTGGCCTCGAAGCCCTCCAGGAGGAAGTTCGCGGCGTCGCCCACGGTCTTGCGGTCGATGTGCAGCTGGTCGTAGGTCTCCATGTCCATGAAGACGAAGTAGTCGCCGTCCATGTAGGAGAACTGCATGTCGCGCTTGTCGACGGTGGCCGTCTCGACCTTGACGCCGGCGTTGAAGGTCTTGTCGACGACCTTCCCGGACAGCACGTTCTTGAGCTTGGTGCGCACGAAGGCAGGGCCCTTGCCGGGCTTGACGTGCTGGAACTCGACGACGGACCAGAGCTGGCCCCCGTCGAGCTTGAGCACCATGCCGTTCTTGAGGTCGTTCGTGGAAGCCACGGTTGCGGAATCTCCTGGACTGACGTGGACGACCGACGGGGCCCGGGTCCGGCGGCTCAGCGTGTGCTGAGGCTAGAGCGCCAGCAGCTCCTTGGTCGTGATGGTGAGTAGCTCGGGTCCGCCGTCCGCGTCGGAGCGGACGACGAGCGTGTCATCGATCCGGACCCCGCCCCGGCCGGGGAGGTGAACCCCCGGCTCGACGGTGACCGGCACACAAGCGTCCAGTTTACCCATGGCTGAGGGGGCGAACTGCGGGTCCTCGTCGTTTTCGAGTCCCACACCGTGCCCCGTCCGCAGGGGAACGCCCTCCCGGTGCCCCGCCGACTCCAGTACGAGGCGGGCCGCACGGTCCACGTCACGGCAGGCGGCACCGGGGGTCAGCGCCTCCCGACCGGCGCGCTGAGCGGCGAAGACGGCGTCGTACAGCTCGATCTGCCAGTCCGCGGGCGAGGTCCCGATGACGAAGGTGCGCCCGATCTCGCACCGGTAGCCGCGGTAGGCCGCGCCGAGGCAGACCGAGAGGAAGTCGCCCTCCTCGACCCTCCGGTCGGTGGGCCGGTGTCCGACCCGGCCCGCGTCCGGACCGGTCCCGACCGAGGTGGCGAACGCAGGACCGTCCGCCCCGTGGTCGACCAGGCGGCGTTCGAGCTCCAGGGCGAGGTGCCGTTCGGTGCGGCCGACCAGGATGGATTCGAGGAGTTCGCCCAGTGCCTGGTCGGCGATCTCGGCGGCGATCCGCAGACAGGCGATCTCGTCCTCGTCCTTGACCAGCCGGAGCTGTTCGACCACCCCGCCGACGTCGGCCAGCCGCAGCCCCGGGGCGGCGGTGGCGACGGCACGGTGGCGGGCGACCGTCAGGTGGTGCTCCTCCACGGCGAGCGCATCGGCTCCGTGGGCCGCGGCGAGGGTGGCCGCGGTGACCGCGGTGTCGCCCCGCGGGTCCGGCAGGACCTGGGTGAGGAGGGCGTCGTCGGGCTGCGGGTCACCGGGGCGGGCGTCCGGGGTCTCGGCGAGGACCAGCAGGTCGCCGTCGTCCTTCAGCAGCAGGACCGCCCCGGGCGGGGCGGCTCCGGCGAGGTAGCGGACGTTGGCGGGGCGGGAGACGAGTGCCGCCGCGGTACCGCCGGCCGCGGTGCGTTCCCGGAGACGGTCCCGGCGGGCTGCGTAGACCTCTGCCATGTCCCGAGCGTACGAGCGGCGGGGCGAAAGGGCCCGGTCAGCTCGTCCGGACGGGCTCTTCGGGGTCGGCAGGGCCCCGGTGCGCCGGGGTCACCAGGCGGGCGGGCTGGTGACCGATCGGGTGAGGACCTCGTCGAGCACCCGCGCCGTGGCGGGGACGTCGAGCTGGGAGTTGTCGATGATGGGCAGGCCCGAGCCGTACCAGCCGGCCATCCGGCCGTGGATGCGGGCGACCTCCTCGTCGGTGAGCCGACGGTTCCCCCGACGCTTCCCGTTGCGCTCCAGGACGATCTCCAGGCCCGGCAACAGGACGACGGGCAGCAGCCCCGGTCCCACGTGCCGTTTCCAGCCGCCGAGGCCGACCACCGGGCGGTCCGGGAACACGGCGTCGTCGAGGATGCAGGAGATGCCGTTGGCGAGGAAGTTGCGCGCGGCGAAACCGCAGGTGCGGCGGGCCAGGCGGTACTGCGCCTCGGAGTGGTCGTTCCACCCGGCCTGCGGGTCGGCGAATCCGGAGCGGACCCATTCGCGCACGTCGTCGAGGCTGATGTGCGCCGTGGGGACCCGTCGGTGCTCCGCCCAGTACTGGGCGACGCTGGTCTTGCCGGCACCCGCCGGGCCGATCAGCAGCACGGCGAGGGTGGTCGCCGTCGGGTCGGCGGCCGAAGGAGCCGGCGGAGGGCTCGGGACGGCGACCGGACCGCCGGGGGGCAGCCGGACGTGGCCGGTGGCGTCCGGTCCGGGCGGCGGGAGGTGTCCCGACGGAGGCGGACCGCCGGGCGAGGGGCCACCGGGCGGCGGGCCGGCGGGCGGCGGGCCGGGAGGAACTGCGGGCCGCGCGGGGCCGGGCGGGTGGGGAGGAGTACCTGGCGGGTGGGCGGGAGGAGTACCCGGCGGACGGCCGGGAGGAGTACTCGGCGGGTGGGCGCCCCGCGCCGTCGGGGGGAACCCCCGGGGTGCGGCGGCGGGCGGCTCCGGCGGGCCGGGGGGCGGCCAGCCGGGGCCCGACCCCCCGTTCGGTGGCAGCGGTGCTCCCCCTGCGTGCTGCATCCGGTGCCACTCCGTCTCCTGCCGGTCCGTCCCGCTGCTCACCGGGACGGAGGAACGCGTCTCGTACAGGCAACTGGCGGCGGCCGGGGAGAAGTTCCCGAGCGACCCGCCCCGCTCCCCCCGGCGCGGGGGGAGCGACCCGAACGGTACCCGGCCCGGGCCGGGCCGTGGGTCCGCCGGGGAAGGATTCCCCTGGGGTTACTCGGCCACTTCCCCGTACGCGGCGAGCAACACCGCCGGATCGGGTCCTTCGAGGACCGTGGGCCGGGCGAGGCCGTCGAGGACGATGAACCGCAGCAGGTCGCCCCGGGACTTCTTGTCGACCTTCATGGTCTCCAGGAGCTTGGGCCACTGGTCGTAGCGGTAACTGAGCGGCAGCCCGACGGACTCCAGGACCGCGCGGTGCCGGTCGGCGGTCGCGTCGTCCAGACGTCCGGCGAGCCGTCCCAGTTCGGCGGCGAAGTGCATGCCGACGGCGACCGCTGCCCCGTGCCGCCACTGGTAGCGCTCGTTCTTCTCGATGGCGTGCGCCAGGGTGTGGCCGTAGTTGAGGATCTCGCGGCGGCCGGACTCCTTCAGGTCACCGGAGACGACCTCGGCCTTGACCTTGATGGCCCGCTCGATGAGTTCCGCGGTGTGCGGCCCGGCGGGGGTCCGGGCCGCCGTGGGGTCGGCCTCGATCAGGTCGAGGATCGCCGGGTCGGCGATGAACCCGGCCTTGATGATCTCGGCCAGTCCGGAGACGTAGTCGTTGACCGGCAGCGACTCCAGTGCGGCGAGGTCGCACAGCACCCCGGCGGGCGGGTGGAAGGCTCCGACGAGGTTCTTGCCCTCGGCGGTGTTGATGCCGGTCTTGCCGCCCACGGCCGCGTCGACCATGCCGAGGACGGTGGTGGGCACGGCGATCCAGCGGACCCCGCGCAGCCAGCTCGCGGCCACGAACCCGGCGAGGTCGGTGGTGGCGCCGCCGCCCACCCCGACGATCACGTCGGTGCGGGTGAACCCGGACTGGCCCAGCGCCTTCCAGCAGTACGCCGCGACCTCGGCGGTCTTCGCCTCTTCCGCGTTGGGCACCTGGATGGCCACCGCCTCGAAGCCCTGCCCGGCGAGGTCGGCGCGCAGCGCCTCACCGGTCTCGGCCAGGGCCTCGGGGTGGATCACGGCGACGCGCTTGACCCGGTCGCCGACCAGGGGGCCCAGCTCGCCGAGCAACTGGTGGCCGACGAGCACCTCGTACGGTTCGGTGCCGGCGGTGCCGGCGACCTTGATGCGGATGGGTTCCTGCGCGGTCATGGGGTGTTCTCCTGCGGAGGGTCGGTGGGCAGCCCGAGCGCGTCGAGGACCGCCCGGGCGACCTCCTCGGGGCCGCGTCCGTCCGTCGGGACGACGGCGCGGGCCACCTCGGTGTACAGCGGAAGGCGCGCCTCCATCAGCTCCCGCCACTGACGGCGCGGGTTGACGGCGAGCAACGGGCGGGCGACGTTGAGCCCGGTGCGGCGCACGGCCTCGTCCACGTCCATCGACAGGAAGACGACGGGGTGGGCGGCGAGCAGCGCACGGGTGTCGGGGTCGAGGACGGCCCCGCCGCCCAGGGCGAGGACGCCGTGGTGGGTGGCGAGGGCCTCGCGCACGGCCGCCTTCTCGACGGCACGGAAGTAGGGCTCGCCCTCGTCCACGAAGAGGTCGGCGATGGGGCGGCCCTCGGCGGTGACGATGTCGTCGTCGGTGTCCCGGTAGGGGCGGTGCAGCTGCTCCGCGAGGAGCGCCCCCACGGTGGACTTGCCGACGCCCATGGGACCGACCAGAACGACGACCGGACCGCCGGGACCCGCGGGTCCCGGCGCGTCCGCGTCGGTGCCGGCGGACCCCCGCGTCGAGGGCGACCCGGATGTGTCGGGCACCGTCGTCACCGGATGTGCAGGTTGTCGAGGTAGGACCGGACGTTGCGACGGGTCTCGGGGACGCTGTCGCCGCCGAACTTCTCGGCCACCGCGTCCGCGAGGACGAGGGCCACCATGGCCTCGGCGACGATCCCGGCGGCCGGGACCGCGCAGACGTCGGAGCGCTGGTGGTGGGCCTGGGTGGCCTCGCCGGTCACCACGTCGACGGTGGCCAGGGCCCGCGGCACGGTGGCGATGGGCTTCATCGCGGCCCGCACCCGCAGCAGTTCACCGGTGGTGAGGCCGCCCTCGGTGCCGCCGGAGCGGCCGGTGGAGCGACGCAGTCCTTCGGGGGTGCTGACGATCTCGTCGTGGGCCTGGGAGCCGGGAACGCGGGCCAGGTCGAAGCCGTCGCCGAGTTCCACGCCCTTGATCGCCTGGATGCCCATGAGCGCGGCGGCGAGCCGGGCGTCGAGCCGGCGGTCCCAGTGGACGTGCGAGCCGAGGCCGACGGGCACGCCGTAGGCGAGGACCTCGACCACTCCGCCGAGGGTGTCGCCGTCCTTGCGGGCCTGGTCGATCTCGGCGACCATCGCCTTCGACGCGTCGGCGTCGAGGGAGCGCACCGGGTCGGCGTCGAGCTTCTCGACGTCGGCGGGCACCGGCAGGACGCCGTACGGGGCCTTGGCCGCCGCCAGTTCCACGACGTGGCTGACGATCTCGATGCCCGCGGTCTCCTTGAGGTAGGAGCGGGCGACCGCGCCGAGCGCGACGCGGGCCGCGGTCTCCCGGGCGGAGGCGCGCTCCAGGATCGGGCGGGCCTCGTCGAAGCCGTACTTCTGCATGCCCGCGAGGTCGGCGTGGCCGGGGCGCGGGCGGGTCAGCGGCGCGTTGCGGGCCTGGTCGGCAAGGACCTCGGGGTCGACCGGGTCGGCGGCCATGATCTGTTCCCACTTGGGCCACTCGCTGTTGCCGACCATGATCGCGACCGGGGAACCGAGGGTGAGTCCGTGTCGGACGCCACCGATGAAGGTGACCTCGTCGCGTTCGAACTTCATCCGGGCGCCGCGCCCGTACCCGAGGCGCCGCCGCGCGAGGTGGTCCGCCACCATCTCCGTGGTGATCGGGACACCGGCGGGAAGACCTTCCAGCGTCGCCACCAAAGCGGGTCCGTGGGACTCCCCCGCCGTCAGCCAGCGCAACCTGCTCAAGGGTGCTCCTCTGTTCGCGCACGCAACTGGGCGGCACGACCGGGTGCGCGGTCCCGGCCCCGCCACCCCCGATCTTCCCACGTCCGGAGCGGTTACCCGTTCGAAGGTCCAGCAAGCGGACGCCGGGGCCCGCGAACCGCCGCGCCGGTCGGTTCCGGTGGGGCGGTTCGCGGGCCGTCGATCAGCGGGCGGCCAGCGCCCGTTCCCCGGCCTGTCGCATCGCGGCCAGCGGGGCCGGGGTGCGCCCGGTCATCTGCTCGACCTGGATGACGGCCTGGTGGACCAGCAGGTCGAGGCCGCTGACGACGGCGCCCCCGTAAGCGGACCAGCGGGCCGCCAGCGCGGTGGGCCACGGCTCGTACAGCACGTCGAAGAGGGTCGCCGGACGCTCCGGCAACGCGGCGGCGAGGGCGTCGGTGGTTCCGGCCGGGGTGGTGGCGATGACGAGGGGGGCGCGCAGGGCACGGGCGGCGTCGGCCCAGTCCGCGGTGCGGACCTCGACGCCGAGGCGTTCGCCCCACTGGCGCATCTCGGCGGCCCGGGCGGCGCTGCGGACGTAGGCGGTGATCTCACCGGTGCAGATCCGGGCGAGCGCGGCCAGTGCGGAGGAGGCGGTGGCCCCCGCGCCGAGCACGGCGGCGGACTCCACGCTCTCCACTCCGTGTTCGCGCAGGGCGGCGACCATGCCGGGGACGTCGGTGTTGTCGCCGGTGCGACGGCCGTCCTCGGTGAGGACGACCGTGTTGACCGCCTCGACCGACGCGGCGGTTTCGGTGACCGAGTCGAGCAGGGGTATCACGGCGCGTTTGAGGGGCATGGTCAGGGACAGCCCTGCCCACTCGGGGCCGAGTCCCGCCAGGAAGTCGGGCAGCGCCGCCTCGTCCACCTCGAACCGTTCGTAGCTCCAGTCGGCCAGCCCCAGCTCGGCGTAGGCCGCGCGGTGCAGGACCGGGGAGAGCGAGTGGGCGATGGGCGAGCCGAGCACGGCCGCCCGACGACGGCTCCGGTCGGTGGGCTCACTCACCGTTCTTGCGCCGCTCATTGAATTCCGCCACCAGTTCCTCGTGCTCGGCCAACGTCTCGGTGAACTTGGTCGTCTTGCCGTCGATGGAGACGAAGAACATCCAGTCGCCGCCGTCCGGCTCGATCGCGGCGCGCAGGGCTTCCTCGCCGGGATTGCCGATCGGTCCGGGCGGCAGTCCCTCGACGAAGTACGTGTTGTACGGGTGGTCGTAGTTGCGGATCTCCGTGGTGGAGATGTCGATCTTGCTCTGGTTCTTCAGGTAGTTGTAGCTGGAGTCGAACTCGATCTTCCGGTTGGTGGCCACGTTGTCCGGTTTGAGCCGGTTGTAGACGACGGCCGCCATCTTCTTGAAGTCGTCGTGGGTCATGCCCTCGGCCTGGACCAGGCTGGCGACCGTGATGACTTCCAAGGGGTTCTTGAGCCCCACTTCGCGGGCCTTGGCCTGGAGGTCGTAGGTCTCGTACTGGTTCTTGGCCCGCGCGACCATCTTCTTGAGCACGTCCGCCGGTTTCATGCCCTCGGCCACGGGATAGCTCGACGGGTAGAGGAAGCCCTCCAGCGGGTCCTTCCGGTCGCCCGCGCCGTTCATCGCCCAGTCCGGCAGACCGAGCGACTTCCACTGGGCGGAGGCGACGCCCTTGGTGGTGCCCCCGGGCAGGTCGAGGCGCTTGTCGATCTGCTCGTACACCCAGATGTTGCGGCGGCCCTCGGCGATGATGAGGTTGTTGCGGCTCTTGGGGCTGAGCATGAGTTCGAGGGCGCTGGCCGCGGACATCTCCTTGCGGAGCGTGTAGACGCCGTCCTGGACGGTGTTGCCCTTGGGGTGCTGCTGCTGGGCGGAGACGAACGCGTCGACGCTCTTGATGACCCCGGCTTCCTTGAGCTTCTGACCGATGACGTAGCCGCCCGAGTCCTTGGGGATCTCGACGGACACCGTCGTGGTCAGGCCGTCGCCGGCGAAGTCGGCCGGCTCGCCGAACCGGTCCTGGTAGAACTGGTAGCCGAAGTAGCTGACGGCGCCGAGGCCGCCCACGAACACCGCGGTCACCAGGAGGCAGGCGCAGCCGTTGCGGCGTTTCTGCTTGCCCTTGCCGCCCCGGGAGCGGCGGTCCCCGCCCCGGCCGGACGGCTCGTCGTCGTACCCGTCGTCGTCGGCGTACCCGTCGTCGGCGTCGGGGCGGCGGGGGGCCGCGGGGGCGCCGCGGCCGGAGTCCGTGAAGAAGCCCTCCTCCGGACCGTCACGGTCCGGGTCCCAGTCCTGACGGCCGTCGCCCCGGGCCGGTTCCTCTTCGGGTTCGGGCTCGGGGCGCCGTCGGGCGGGCGGCTCCGGCGGGGGGTACGCCTCGGGAGTGCCGTAGTAGTCGGGGGGTTCGACGCCGTACGCCTCGGGCTGCCCGGGGTAGGTCCCGGCCGGGTCGGTGCCGTAGGGGATCTGTCCGGGCTGGGCCGTCTCCCAGCCCCCCTGGTACTGCTGGCCGTAGCCGTCCGACTGGGCCGGCGCGGCCCACTGGTCGTAACCCTGGTGGACCTGCTGCTCGAAACCTTGGGGGACCTGCTGGTCGTAACCCTGGGGAACCTGCTGCTGGACGTACTCCTGCTGGTGCTGCTGGTGCTGCGGGAAGTGACCGGGCTGGCCCTGGTGACCGTACTGCTCGCCCTGCGGGTACTGCTGGTGACCCGTCTGCGGGGACTGGCCGGGGTGGCCCTGCTGCTGGCCCTCCCATCCGACGTCCCCGTACAACGGGTCCTCCGGATACCACGGTTCGGAGCCCTGGCCCCGGCCATAATCAGTCATCTGTCCCCATCGAGCCGCGAGGCGGGGCACGTGAGCACTCGCGGCGCGCCGTCGCACCCACCTCTTTGCTGTGCGGGGGCTGTTCGAACACCACCGCATCGCGCGGAACGTTACCGTATCGCGATCAGATGACCACTTCGACGCCCTCGCCGGGTGCCTCGCCTGACGCCCGTTCGGACTCCAGAGCGTTTTGGAGGATCACCACAGCGGCAACCTGGTCGATGACAGACCGACCCTTTCGGGACGTGACGCCCGAGGCGCGCAGTCCCTGGCTGGCCGTAATTGTGGTCATCCTCTCGTCCACCAGACGCACCGGGACGGGCGCGATCGTGGTGGCGAGCCGTCCGGCGAAGGTGCGGACCTTCGCCGCCGCCGGACCTTCGCCGCCCCGCAACGAGCGCGGGAGTCCGACGACGACCTCGATCGGTTCGTACTCGTCGACGAGCTGGCGCAGCCGCCGGTGGGCGGCCGGGACGTCCCGTCCCGGCACGGTCTCCACCGGCGTCGCGAGGATGCCGTCGGGGTCGCAGGAGGCGACACCGATCCGGGCGTCACCCACGTCGATCGCCAGTCTGCGGCCCCGGCGCATCAGGCGGCGGTTTCCGCGACGAGCCGTTCGACGGCGCCGACGGCGTCCCCGATCGCAGCGGCGTTCTGGCCGCCGCCCTGGGCGACGTCGGGCTTGCCGCCGCCACCTCCGCCGAGGGTCTTGGCGGCGGTGCGGACCAGGTCACCGGCCTTCAGACCGCGCTCGCGGGCCGCCTCGTTGGTGGCGATGACGGTGAGCGGCTTGCCGCCCGAGGTGGTGAACAGGGCCACGACGACGGCCCGCCCGCCCTGCACCCGGCCCCGGACGTCGAGCACCAGCTTGCGCAGGTCGTCGGCGGTGGTGCCGTCCGGGACCTGACCGGTGACGAGGGCGACCCCGTGGACGTCCTTGGCGGACTCGGCGAGACCGGCGGCGGCCTGGAGGACCTTCTCCGCGCGGAACCGCTCGATCTCCTTCTCCGCGTCCCGCAGCTTGGTGAGCATGCCGGAGATCTTCTCGGGCAGTTCCTCGGCGCGACCCTTGACCAGCTCCTGGAGCTGGGCGACGACGGTGTGCTCACGGGCCAGGAAGTTGTACGCGTCGACGCCGACGAGGGCTTCGATGCGGCGGACCCCGGAGCCGATCGACGACTCGCCGAGCAGCTTCACCAGCCCGAGCTGGGCGGTGTTGTGGACGTGGGTGCCGCCGCACAGCTCCTTGGAGAAGTCGCCGATGGTGACGACCCGGACCCGCTCGCCGTACTTCTCGCCGAACTCGGCGATGGCGCCCTGCTTCTTGGCCTCGTCGATGCTCATGACCTCGGCGTGCACGTCGAGCTCGTGGGAGAGCACCTCGTTGATCCGCTGCTCGACGTCCGTGAGGACGGTGCCGGGCACCGCGGCCGGCGACCCGAAGTCGAACCGGAAGCGGCCGGGCTGGTTCTCGGAACCGGCCTGGGCGGCCGTCGGGCCGAGGGCGTCCCGCAGTGCCTGGTGGGTGAGGTGGGTGGCCGAGTGGGCGCGGGCGATGGCGGTGCGGCGGCGCACGTCGATGGTGGCGTGGGCAGCGGCGCCGAGCGTGACCTCGCCGACCTGGACGACGCCCTTGTGGACGTAGACGCCGGGGACCGGCTTCTGGCAGTCGCGGACCTCGACCACGGCGCCCGACTCCAGCCGGATGCGACCGGTGTCGCCGATCTGGCCGCCGCCCTCGGCGTAGAACGGGGTGCGGTCGAGGACGATCTCCACCTGGTCGCCCTCGGTGGCGGCCGGCGAGGCGACGCCGTCCACCAGGATGCCGACGACCCGCGATTCGCCCTCGGTGTCGGAGTAGCCGATGAAGTCCGTCTCGCCGGCGCTGTCGGCGATCTCCCGGTAGGCGCCGAGGTCGGCGTGGCCGGTCTTCTTGCCGCGGGCGTCGGCCTTGGCGCGCTCCCGCTGCTCCTTCATCAGCCGGCGGAAGCCGTCCTGGTCGACGGCGAGGCCCTGCTCGGCCGCCATCTCCAGGGTGAGGTCGATGGGGAAGCCCCAGGTGTCGTGCAGCAGGAACGCCTTGTCGCCGGAGAGCACCGTGCCCCCGCCGGCCTTGGTCTCCGTGACGGCGGAGTCGAGGATGTTGGTGCCGGCCTTCAGGGTCTTGAGGAAGGCGGCCTCCTCGGCGAGGGCCACGACCTCGATGCGGCTGCGCTCGTCCTCCAGCTCCGGGTACTGCTCGGCCATGGAGCGGATGACGGTGTCCACCAGCTCGCCGACGACGGGACCGGTGGCGCCCAGCAGCCGCATGTTGCGGACGGCCCGGCGCATGATGCGGCGCAGCACGTAGCCGCGGCCCTCGTTGCCGGGGGTGACGCCGTCGCCGATGAGCATCACGGAGGTGCGCATGTGGTCGGAGACCACGCGCAGCGCCACGTCGCTCTCGTGGGTCTTGCCGTAGGCGACGCCGGTCAGCTCGGTGGCCTTGTCGATCACGACCCGGGAGGTGTCGATCTCGTACATGTTGTGCACGCCCTGGAGGATCATGGCGAGCCGTTCGAGACCGAGGCCGGTGTCGATGTTCTTGTTCGGCAGTTCGCCGAGGATCTCGAAGTCCTCCTTGCCGGTGCCCTCGCCGCGCTCGTACTGCATGAACACGAGGTTCCAGATCTCGACGTACCGCTCGTCGTTGACGGCGGGGCCGCCCTCGACGCCGAACTCGGGGCCGCGGTCGTAGTTGATCTCGGAGCAGGGGCCGCAGGGGCCGGGAACGCCCATGGACCAGAAGTTGGGTCCCTTGCCCAGGCGCTGGATGCGCTCGGCGGGGACGCCGACGACGTCGCGCCAGATGCGCTCGGCCTCGTCGTCCTCCTCGTAGACCGTGATCCACAGCCGCTCGGGGTCGAGGGCGTAGCCGCCGTCCGCGAGGGAGCTGGTCAGCAGCTCCCAGGCGTACTTGATGGCGCCTTCCTTGAAGTAGTCCCCGAAGGAGAAGTTGCCGCACATCTGGAAGAACGTGCCGTGCCGGGTGGTCTTGCCGACCTCTTCGATGTCCGGGGTGCGGACGCACTTCTGGACGCTGGTGGCACGGGCGTAGGGGGGCTTGACCTCGCCGAGGAAGTACGGCTTGAAGGGGACCATGCCCGCCGGGACCAGGAGCAGCGTGGGGTCGTCCGCGATCAGCGACGCCGACGGCACGACGGTGTGCCCGCGCTGCTCGAAGAAGCGCAGCCAGCGACGGCGGATTTCAGCCGACTCCATCAGTGGTCCTCATTCCGGTTGTCCTTGTGCGAATACAGGTCCGAACGTGTGCGGTGACCGAGGTGTTCCGGTGCGTTCGGACCGACTGGGGGGTAGCTGTCGAGGGCGGCGCGGCGCGGCGCGGGCAGCTCGTGGTGGTCGACCGGGTCGTGCAGACCGAGCGCGTCGCCGAGTTCGGCTTCGCGCTGGAGCATTCCGGCGCGGATGTCGAGGGCAAACTCCCGGACCCGGTGGCCCGCGTCGACGGCCTTGTTGGCGGCCTGGGCGGCGAGGCTCTCGGGCGTCAGCTGCTTGAGCTTGCGGTTGACCTTGGTGGTGGCCCAGACCCCGGCGGCGGCGCCCGCGGTGAACCAGAACGTACGACGGAACATCGCTTGTCAGTCCTTCTTCCGCCTGCCGCGGCGGGCGGTGGGGACGGTCCGGCCGACGATCACGGTACGGCGGGTCCGCTCGGTGGGCGGGGGGTCGGCGGGGGCGCTCTTGCGGCCGACGGCGCGGCGGACTCCGTACCCGAACGCGGCGACCTTCACCAGGGGGCCGCCGAAGGTGGAGGCGACGGTGGAGGACAGCGCGGAGGCGTTCTGGGTGACTTCCTGCACGTCGGAGGCGATGGAGTCGACCCGGTCGAGCTGGGTCTGCGCGGATCGCACCGCATCGGTGGCACCCGCGAGGAGCGGTACGGCCTGGTCGGTCACGTCCGCGACGAGTTTGGTGGTCGCCTTGAGCGTCTGGGCCAGCCTCGCCAGCGCGACGGCGAGGAAGGAGACCAGGATCGCCCAGAAGACGGCCACCAGGATCCCGGCAACCTCTCCACCGGACACTGTGCACCGCTCCCTGAGGTATCGCCCGGACGGACCGGGGCTCACTTGCTCGACATGGTCGACGCTCGTCATGGTCGGCGATCGTCATGGTCGACATGGTCGACAACCGTCGGTCGGTGCCGACAGGTGTCGTACGAGCCTATCGCGCCGGAAGCGGGGCTCCGCACCCCATTTCGCCCCCGCCGCGCCACGGACCGGGGCCGCGCCGGGCCCCGCGGCGCACGGGAGCCGGGCGGACTGATTGTACGTACCGCTTATGCGTGAGTACGCTCCGTTGCCCATGCGACCCACATCGCGGCCCGGGCCGCGAACGAACGATTCTTCGGACGTCGCCGAGGTGCCCCGCGACCTCCCCCTGGAGCTGACCGCCTTCGTGGGCCGTGCCCCCGAGTTGACCCGTCTCGGCGAGGCGACGGCCCACGACCGGTTGGTGACCGTCGTCGGCCCCGGCGGGGTCGGCAAGTCACGGCTGGTGGCCCGGGCCGCGGCGGCGTGCGCCCTCCCGGACGGGGCGCGCCTGGTGGACCTCACCGCCGTGCACGCCGTGGAGCGCGTCGACCGGGCAGCCGCCGCGTCCCTCGGGCTCACCGACCACGCCGGCCGCCCCGCCCTGGAGGTGCTGCGGGAACACTTCGCCGGGCAGCGCGCACTCCTCGTGCTGGACGGCTTCGAGCACCTGGTCGCCCCGTGCGCCGCCCTCGTGGGCGACCTGCTGCGGGCCGCGCCGGGACTGCGGATCCTCGCGGCCGGGCGGCGTCCGCTGGGGGTGCGGGGCGAACGCGTGGTCCCGCTCGCCCCGCTGGACGAACGGGACGCCGTGGCGCTGTTCGCCGACCGCGCGGAGGCCGCCGTGCCGGGCTTCGCACTGGACGAGGACAACACGGCGGACGTACGGGAGATCTGTCGGCGCCTGGACGGCATCCCGCTCGCGGTGGAACTGGCGGCCGGTCGGCTCACCGTGCTGTCGCCGGAACAGCTGCTGCACCGGCTCGACGACCGGTTCCGGCTGCTGACCGGCGGCGGCCGGGACGCACCGCCCCGGCACCGGACGCTGCGCACCGCCATCGGCTGGAGCCACGAACTGTGCACCGCGCAGGAGCGGCTGTTGTGGGCGCGGCTGTCGGTGTTCGCCGGGTCCTTCGACCTGGAGGCCGCCGAGTACGTGTGCGGTGCGGAGGGGCTGTCCGTCGACGAGGTGCTCGACGTGCTCGGCGAGTTGCTGGCACAGTCCGTGATCAGCCGCGAGGACGGCCCCGAGGGCGTGCGGTACCGCATGTTGGAGACCGTCCGGGCGTACGGCGCCGACTGGCTGGCGGGCTCCGGGGACACGGCGCGGCTGCGGCACCGGCACCGCGACTGGTACGCGGGGCTGGCTACCTGGTGCGAGCTGGAGTGGTTCTCGTCGCGCCAGGCGGAGGCCGCCGCACGGATCGAGGTGGAGCTGCCGAACCTGCGGGCCGCGTTGGAACACGCGCTGACCGAGCCCGGTGACACCCACCCGGGGCAGCACCTGGCGAGCACCCTCTGGTTCTGCTGGGTGGGGTGCGGACGGCTGGCGGAGGGCCGGTACTGGCTCCAGCGGAGCATCGAACTCGACCCGGGCCCCGAGGCGGAGTCCGACGGGGTCCCGGGCGCCCGGCTCAAGGCGCTGTGCGCGTTCGGCCACGTGGCACTGCTCCAGGGCGACACGGTCGCGGCGCTCACCGCGCTCCACGAGTGCCGGGACGAGGCGGAGCGCACGGACGACGCCGTGGCGGTCGCCTACGCCGAGCACCGCACCGGCTTCCTGGCCCTGGTCGGCGACGACGCGGCGCGCGCCGAGCGGCTGCTGCGCTCGGCCCTGGAGCGCTACCAGGACATCGGCGAGCTGAACAGCCTGGTCCTGCTGGCCCGGGTGGAGCTGGCGACGGCGGTGCTGGTCCAGTGCGGCTTCCCGGGCGAGGGGTCGCCGGACGATCGGGGCGGGGCGGTCCGCACGGCCGAGGCGGTACGGCTGTGCGAGGAGGTGCGCGAGGTCTGCGAGGACCACGGCGAGCGCTGGGCCCTGGCGTACGCGCTGCTCGTCCTCGCCTACGTGGCCTGGTCGGAGGGCGATCCGGCGCGGGCCCGGCGGCTGTTGGAGGAGTGCTTGGTCATCGAGCACGGCTTCCAGGACCTGGTGGGCGCGCTGCTCGCGATCGAACTGTTGGCGCTGGTCACCC
The DNA here is from genome assembly GCF_042724695.1 of Streptomyces sp. NPDC127068. Classification (NCBI taxonomy): domain Bacteria; kingdom Bacillati; phylum Actinomycetota; class Actinomycetes; order Kitasatosporales; family Streptomycetaceae; genus Streptomyces; species Streptomyces sp. NPDC127068. The sequence continues at coordinate 131,216 of NZ_JBHXEN010000007.1, forward strand.
TGGACCAGGGCGATCCGGCGGAGGCGGCGGTGCTCCGGGGGGCGGCGGGAGCCCTGTGGCCCTCGGTGGGGCCGCCGTTGTTCGGTTCGGCCTCGTCCCGCGACCCGCGGGTGCCGGGTGAGCGGCGCTGCCGCGCGCGGCTGGGCTCAGCGGGGTACGAGGCGGCGGTGCGGGAGGGCGCGCGGCTCGGACTGGACGCCGCCGTGCGACGGGCCCTGGGGCGGAGCGCGGAACCGGTGCCCGTGGCGCCGTAGGAACCCCGGGAGGGGCCCGGCCCCGAAACAGCGGGGGCGGGAACAGCACGGCCCGCCGCCTCCCCTGCTCCGTGGAGCGGGAGGGACGACGGGCTGATGCGCTGGGCGCGGGAAGTGCTACGTCCGGGTCAGCGGGCGTAGTACTCGACGACGAGCTGCTCGTCGCAGATCACGGGGATCTCCTTGCGCTGCGGGTCCCGGTCGAGGCGGAAGGCCAGGGCCTTCAGGTTGACCTGGAGGTAGCGCGGGGTCTCGCCGTCGGCCGCGTAGCCACCCTCGCGGGAGACCTGGAACAGCGTCTTCTCGCGGGAGCGCTCGCGCACCATCACGACGTCGTCGGGGCGGACGCGGAAGGAGGGCTTGTCGACCTTCTTGCCGTTGACCTCGATGTGGCCGTGGACGACCATCTGACGGGCCTGGTAGATCGTGCGGGCGATGCCCGAACGCAGGACCAGCGCGTCGAGGCGGCGCTCCAGCTCGATGATCAGGGCCTCGCCGGTCTTGCCCTGGACCTTGCTGGCGCGGTCGTAGGCGCGGACGAGCTGGCGCTCGGACACGTCGTACTGCGCGCGCAGACGCTGCTTCTCCAGCAGACGGACCTTGTAGTCCGAGGTCTGCTTGCGACCGCGGCCGTGCTCACCCGGCGGGTAGGGACGGGCCTCGAAGTACTTGACGGCCTTGGGGGTCAGCGCGATGCCGAGGGCACGCGACTTCTTGACCTTGGGACGGGACTGGTTCGGCACGAACCAACCTCTCTCACTCTGTGCGAATACGGCTTCACCAGGGTTAGGGGAGGTCGCATCCGCAGCCTGGGGAAACCCGGCGGGTCCTGGTGGACCCTCGGGCAGCCGCTCCCCTGGTCTGGGCACATACGTGCAGCACGCGAGTGGCCCACCGACCGCCGCAGGGGGGTGGTGGGCTGCCCGCGACACCGTTCGACGGTGCGCGACGCTCCTGGGACCCCGTCCTCACGGACCGGGTCCCGGCTGCTCGTCCCGCTCTGGTGAACCGACCGGAGTCGGACACGGGACGCAGCACTCGGGCCAGTTTAGCGGGTGTCCGGGGTCGGGATGACCCGGGCCGGTGGTCGGCTACTCCGGAGCGGTCTCGGAGCCGCCCGGCTGCTCGCCCCGCAACCGGGCGCGTACCCGGTCCACGACGTCCGCGTAGCGGGCCTCCGCCCCGTACCGGGTGGGGCGGTAGTAGCGCTTGCCCTCGACGGCCTCGGGCGCGTACCGCTGGGCGGCGATGCCCCCGGGGACGTCGTGGGGGTAGAGGTAGCCCTGGGCGTGACCGAGCTTGGCGGCGCCCTGGTAGTGGCCGTCCCGCAGGTGCGCGGGGACCGGGCCGGCGAGACCGGCGCGGACGTCCTCCATGGCGGCGCCGATCGCGAGGGTCGCCGCATTGGACTTGGGGGCGAGGGCCAGGGCGATCGTGGCGTGGCTGAGGGTCAGCGCCGCCTCCGGGAAGCCGATGAGCGCGACGGCCTGGGCGGCGGCCACCGCGAGGGGCAGGGCGGTCGGGTCGGCGAGCCCGATGTCCTCGCTGGCGGAGATCATCAGCCGGCGGGCGATGAACCGGGGGTCCTCGCCCGCCTCGATCATGCGGGCCAGGTAGTGCAGCGCGGCGTCCACGTCGGAGCCCCGGATGGACTTGATGAGGGCGCTGGTCACGTCGTAGTGCTGGTCGCCCGCGCGGTCGTACTTCACCGCCGCCCGGTCGACGGACTCCTCCAAGGTGGTCAGCGTCACCGTGCCCTCGCCCTTGGCGAGGGCGGAACCGGCACCCGCTTCGAGCGCGGTGAGCGCGCGCCGGGCGTCCCCGCCGGCGATCCGCAGCAGATGGCCCTCGGCGTCCTCGTCGAGGGCGACGGCGCCGCCGAGCCCGCGTTCGTCGGTGAGTGCGCGCCGCAGCAGACCGCGCAGGTCCTCGTCGGTGAGGGGTTCCAGGGTGAGCAACAGGGAGCGGGAGAGCAGCGGGGAGATCACCGAGAAGTACGGGTTCTCGGTGGTGGCGGCGATCAGGGTGACCCAGCGGTTCTCCACGGCCGGCAGCAGCGAGTCCTGCTGCGCCTTGCTGAAGCGGTGGATCTCGTCCAGGAAGAGGACGGTCTCCTTGCCGTAGCCGCCGGTGGCGCGCCGGGCGCCCTCGATGACCGCGCGGACCTCCTTGACGCCGGCGGTGATCGCCGAGAGTTCCACGAAGCGCTTGTTGGTGGCCTTGGAGACGACGTACGCGAGGGTCGTCTTCCCGGTGCCGGGCGGGCCCCAGAGGATCACCGAGGAGGGGCCGGCCGGGCCGCCGCCGCCCTCGCCGACCAGGCGACGCAGGGGGGCTCCGGGCTTGAGGAGGTGCTGTTGGCCGACGACCTCGTCCAGGGTGCGCGGGCGCATGCGCACGGCCAGCGGGCTGCTCGCCGGGTCCTTCTCCTGACGTTCCTCGGCTGCCGCGGTGAAGAGATCGGGTTCCACGGGTGAACCCTATGTCAGCGGCGCCGCGGCCCGTGCCGCCGGGCAGTGGCCCGGGGCGGCACGGACCCGCGGCCCAGCGGCCCAGCGGCTCAGCTGGCCGCCCAGAGCTGGTCCTTCCAGCGGGTCAGGATCAGCATGGCGATGATGCCGAGGTGCACGACGGGCAGGACCCAGGTGAACTCGGCGAAGAAGCGCTTCAGCCAGCTGGGCGCCGGGAGGAAGCCGTTGCGGATGTTGGAGGAGGTCACGTACCAGAACATGATGATCGTGGCGGCCCAGGCGAGGCAGCACCACAGGCACAGGGCGTTGATCTCGTAGAGGGACTGCTGGGTGAGCCAGGCGCAGAAGCCGACGCCGAAGAGCATTCCGGCGTTCATGGTGAGCCAGTACCAGCGCGGGAAGCGGGCCCCGGCGAGCAGGCTCATGCCGACGGCGATGACGATGCCGTAGGTGACGAGCCCGAGCATCGGGTTGGGGAACCCGAAGACGCTCGCCTGCTCGCTCTTCATGATGTTGCCGCAGGAGATGACCGGGTTGACGCTGCACCCGGGGACGTAGTCCGGGTTCTCCAGGAGCTTGAACTTGTCCAGGGTGATGATCCACGCGGCGAGGAGTCCGGCCGCGCCGGTGATCACCAGCAGCAGGGCGAGCCCCCGGCCGGCACCCGCTCTCGAAGTGTCCGGCGCGGAGGGGGCCGAGGACACCGGGGGTTCTGCTGTCGTCGTCTTGGTCATCTCGCCGTTTCCGTCAGTCGAGTCGCGGTCCAAGGGCAGGGTCATTGTGCCGTACGTGACCCGGGACCCACCGTTCGGTACGGATAAGGTCCGTCCGCATCGGTGGCGGCCCCGTCGCAGGTGACGGGCGCCGCTCGGGCGTCGGACGGGTCCCCCCGGACGGAAGACGAGGGGGCCGCACGGCACCCGGCCGCGCGACCCCCTCGTACGGATGTGCGCTCAGCCGAGCCGGGAGCGCAGCTTGTCGACGACCGCGTCCAGGGCGACGGGCTCCTGCTCGCCCGACTCCATGTTCTTGAGCTGGACCACTCCGTCCGCCAGGTCCCTCCCCCCCGCGACCAGCGCGAACCAGGCGCCGGAGCGGTGCGCGGACTTCATGGCGGACTTGACGCCGCGACCGCCGTAGGCGAAGTCGGTCGCGATCCCCGCCCGGCGCAGGTCGGCCACCACGGCGAAGAGGACCTTGCGGGCCTCCTCGCCGAGCGGCACCGCGTACACGCTGGTGACGGGCGGGACGTCGAGGGTGATCCCCTCGGCCTCCAGCGCGAGGACGGTCCGGTCCACGCCGAGCGCCCAGCCGACGGAGGGCAGCGCGGGGCCGCCGATCATCTCGGACAGGCCGTCGTACCGGCCGCCGCCGCCCACCGCGGACTGCGCCCCGAGGCCGTCGTGGACGAACTCGAAGGTGGTCCGGGTGTAGTAGTCAAGGCCGCGCACCAGCCGCGGGTCGTCCTCGAAGGCGACGCCCTGCGCGGTCAGCAGCTCGCGGACCTCGGCGTGGTAGGCGCGGCACGCCTCGCACAGGTGGTCCCGCAGCAGCGGGGCGCCGGCGAGTTGGGCCTGCACCTCGGCGCGCTTGTCGTCGAGGACGCGCAGCGGGTTGATCTCGATGCGCCGGCGGGTCTCCTCGTCCAGGTCGAGGCCGCGCAGGAAGTCCTGGAGCGCCGCCCGGTAGGCGGGGCGGCACTCGCGGTCGCCGAGCGAGTTGAGCAGGATGCGGAAGCCGGTGAGGCCGAGGGACCGGTACGCCTGGTCGGCCAGCAGGATCAGTTCCGCGTCGAGTGCCGGGTCCTCGGTGCCGATGGCCTCGGCGCCGACCTGCGAGAAGTGGCGGTAGCGGCCCTTCTGGGGGCGCTCGTAGCGGTAGTACGAGCCGGAGTACCAGAGCTTGACCGGGAGGTTGCCGGCCTTGTGGAGGTTGGCCTCCAGCGCGGCGCGCAGCACGGAGGCGGTGCCCTCAGGGCGCAGCGCCAGTTCGCTGCCGCCCTTGGTGGTGAGGGTGTACATCTCCTTGGTGACGATGTCGGTGGACTCGCCGACGCCGCGGGCGAAGAGTTCGACGTCCTCGAAGCCGGGGGTCTCGACGTACCCGTACCCGGCGGCCCTGAGCGGCGCCGCGAGCGCGTCACGGACGGCGAGGAACGCCGCGCTGGTCGGGGGGATCAGGTCGTACGTGCCCTTGGGGGCGGTGAAGGTGCTCACGGGGTTGGTCTCGTCACATTCCTCGTCGGGGGGCCGCAGGGGCTCCCTGGCCGTCGGCCACCTGCCGCAGATGGGGGTTGGTGGCGCGCTCCCGGCCGATGGTGGTCTGGGGGCCGTGGCCGGACAGCACCACGGTCGAGTCGTCGAGCGGCAGGCACACCCGGGCCAGGGACCGCAGGATCTCGGGGTGGCTGCCGCCGGGCAGGTCGGTGCGTCCGATGGAGCCGGCGAAGAGCAGGTCGCCCGAGAAGAACACGGACGGCACGTCCGCGCCCTCGGGCATCCTGAAGGTCACCGACCCCCTGGTATGCCCGGGCGCGTGCGCCACGGTGAGGTCGAGTCCGGCGAGCTCCAGGGTGGAGCCGTCGGTCAGCTCCCGGAGGTCGTCGGGCTCGCCCACGGTCAGCTCGCCCATCAGGGGCGCCCCGATGGTCCGGCCGAGGGCCTTCTCCGGGTCGCTCATCATGTACCGGTCCTCGGGGTGGATCCAGGCGGGCACGTCGTGCGCGCCGCACACCGGGACCACCGAGGCCACGTGGTCGATGTGGCCGTGGGTGAGGATGACCGCGACGGGCTTGAGTCGATGCTTGGCGATGGCGTCCTCGACTCCCTGGGCGGCCTGGTGGCCCGGGTCGATGATCACGCACTCCTCGCCGGCGGCGGGGGCGACCAGATAACAATTGGTGCCCCAGGCCCCGGCGGGGAACCCCGCAATGAGCACGATCGTCCTTCGTGTGTCTCGGAATGTTCTCGTACGTCTCGTACGAATGGGATGCCGTGACGCCCGCCGTCCGGAGGGCGCGGCTCCCCCAGAGCCTACCGGCGCTGCCGTACACACAGCGAACCCGGATACGGTACGGGGCACATACGCAGGCGGTCAGGGTTTTCGAGGCGTAGCCACGACTGACCACGACAGGAACGGAGACATCCCGTTGGTCAGCCAGGAGCAGCGGCGGCGGCAGCTCGCCCGGGAGAAGTTCTTGCGGCAGCAGCAGCGGCGCGAGGACGCACGGCGCAAGGGGCGTACGCGTAACGCGGTGATCGCGGCGGTACTGGCCGTGGTCGTGGCGGGCGGCGCGGTGTCGTACGCCGCGGGCGCGTTCGACGGCGGCGGCGACAAGAAGAGCGGGGCCGCGGCCTCGCCGAGCAAGGCCCCGGACCCGTGCGAGAAGCCCGCCGCGGGCAAGCCGAAGACGGCGACGTACAAGAAGGAACCCAAGCTCGCCGTCGACAAGTCCGCGAAGTACACGATGAAGCTGGACACCACGTGCGGTGTCCTCGACATCGGGCTCGACGCGGCGGCGGCGCCCCGCACGGTGAACTCGTTCGACTTCCTGCTGAACAAGGGCTACCTGGACCACACCAAGTGCCACCGGCTCACCACCAGCGGCATCTACGTGCTCCAGTGCGGTGACCCGCAGGGCACCGGGCAGGGCGGGCCGGGCTACTCGATCCCGGACGAGAACCTGAAGGACAAGCGGCTGAAGGGCAACGTGTACCCGGCGGGGACCGTGGCCATGGCGAACCAGTACAACGGGCAGACCAACAAGGGCCGCGACTCGGGCGGCAGCCAGTTCTTCCTGGTCTACCAGGACAGCCAGCTGCCGCCGGACTACACGCCGTTCGGCACGCTGTCCGCGTCGGGCATGAAGGTGCTGAAGAAGATCGCGGGCGCGGGTGCCGCGGCCCCGGACCAGATGGGGACGACCAAGCCCAACGCGACCGTGGTCATCAACAAGGCCACGGTCACCAAGTCCTGATCCGGACTGCGTAAATCCGGTCGCGCGGGATGCGGACAGCCGCCCCGCCGGTCGCCTAGATTGACCGTGACGAAACTGTGGACGATGCCCGGGGGCCGCCTCGGCCCGCGCGGGCATCATGTGGAGGAGGCGCTGTGAGCAGCGACCCGTGGGGCCGCGTCGACGAGACGGGGACCGTGTACGTGCGGACGGCCGAGGGCGAGCAGGTCGTCGGTTCCTGGCAGGCCGGCTCTCCCGAGGAGGCGCTGGCCTACTTCGAGCGCAAGTACGAGGGCCTGGTCGTGGAGATCGGCCTCCTCGAACGCCGGGTGAGGACCACCGACCTGTCGGCGAAGGACGCCCAGACCGCTGTCGGCCACCTCCGTGAACAGGTGGACGCGCACCACGCGGTGGGCGATCTCGACGCGTTGCGGAAGCGGCTCGACAAGCTCGTGGAGACGGTCGACGCGCGCCGTGAGGAGCGCAAGGCCGAGCGGGCGAAGCAGTCCGACGAGGCGCGGCAGGCCAAGGAGGACCTGGTCTCCGAGGCGGAGGAGCTGGCCCGCAGCGAGCAGTGGCGGTCCGCCGGTGAGCGGTTGCGGGCGCTGGTGGACACCTGGAAGGGGCTGCCCCGCCTCGACCGCAAGTCCGACGACGAGCTGTGGCACCGCTTCTCGCACGCCCGCTCCGCGTTCTCCAAGCGGCGCAAGGCGCACTTCGCGTCGTTGGACGCGCAGCGCGAGGAGGCCCGCAAGACCAAGGAGCGGCTGGTCTCCGAGGCGGAGGCGCTGTCGGCTTCGTCGGACTGGGGTCCGACGGCGGCCCGCTACCGCGAGTTGATGGCGGACTGGAAGGCCGCGGGCCGGGCCCAGCGGGAACACGAGGACGACCTGTGGAACCGCTTCCGGGGCGCGCAGGACGTGTTCTTCGCGGCCCGCAGTTCGGTGTTCGCGGAGCGTGACGCCGAGCAGACGGAGAACCTGAAGCTCAAGGAGGAGCTGGTCGCGGAGGCCGAGAAGCTGCTCCCGGTGACGGATCTGAAGGCGGCCCGGGCCGCGTTCCGTTCCGTCAACGAGCGGTGGGAGGCCATCGGTCACGTGCCGCGGGACGCCCGGGCGCGGGTCGAGGGCCGTATGCACACGGTGGAGCGGGCCCTCCAGGACTCGGAGGAGTCGGAGTGGCGCCGGACCAACCCGGAGGCACGGGCCCGGGCCGAGGGCCTGACCGGGCAGCTCCAGGCGGCCGTGGACAAGCTGCGGGCGCAGATCGACGCGGCGCGGACGCAGGGCAACAACGCCAAGGCGGACAAGCTGGAGCGTGAGTTGGAGGGCCGGCAGGCGCTGCTCGACCAGGCGCTCAAGGGTCTCCAGGAGTTCGGGGGCTGACCCCGGGCCCCGTAGCGACGACGAAGGGGGCTGACCCGCACACTCCGGTGCGGGTCAGCCCCCTTCGTCGTGCTCCGTGAGCGCCCCGGTCAGCCGGTCAGGGCCTGCGGGCCGAGGTGACGCGGTAGACGTCGTAGACGCCCTCCACTCCGCGGACCGCCTTGAGGACGTGGCCGAGGTGCTTGGGGTCGCCCATCTCGAAGGTGAACCGGGAGGTGGCCACCCGGTCCCGGGAGGTCTGGACGGCGGCCGAGAGGATGTTGACGTGCTGGTCCGACAGGACCCGGGTGACGTCGGAGAGCAGCCGGGAGCGGTCCAGTGCCTCGACCTGGATGGCGACGAGGAACACCGAGGACTGGGTGGGCGCCCACTCGACGTCAAGGATGCGTTCGGGCTGCTTGGACAGGGACTCGACGTTGACGCAGTCCGCGCGGTGCACCGAGACGCCGCTGCCGCGGGTCACGAACCCGATGATCGGGTCCCCCGGCACGGGGGTGCAGCAGCGCGCCAGCTTCACCCAGACGTCGTCGACGCCCTTGACGACCACCCCGGGGTCGGCGTTGGAACGCCGCTTGCGGCCGCGACCGCGGGCCGGGGGCACGCTCTCCTCGATGTCCTCGCTGGCGGCCTCCTCGCCGCCGAGCGCCTGCACGAGCTTCTGGACGACGTTCGCCGCGGCGACGTGGCCCTCGCCGATCGCCGCGTACAGCGAGGAGATGTCCGGGTAGCGCATCTCGTGGGCGAGGGTGACCAGGGAGTCCCCGGTGAGGATGCGTTGGATGGGCAGGTTCTGCTTGCGCATCGCGCGGGCGATGGCGTCCTTGCCCTGCTCGATGGCCTCGTCCCGGCGTTCCTTGGAGAACCAGGCGCGGATCTTGTTGCGGGCCCGGGGGGACTTGACGAAGCCGAGCCAGTCCCGGGAGGGGCTGGCGTTGGTCGCCTTCGAGGTGAACACTTCCACCAGGTCGCCGTTGTCGAGCGTGGACTCCAACGGGACGAGCCGGCCGTTGACCCGGGCCCCTATGGTGCGGTGGCCCACCTCGGTGTGCACGGCGTACGCGAAGTCGACGGGGGTGGCGCCGGCGGGCAGCGCTATGACGTCGCCCTTGGGCGTGAAGACGAAGACCTCGTTGCGGGACAGGTCGAAGCGCAGGGACTCCAGGAACTCGCCCGGGTCCTCGGTCTCCTTCTGCCAGTCAAGCAGCTGGCGCAGCCACGCCATGTCGTTGACGGCCGCGCTGTCCTTGCCCGCCTTGCCGGCCGGGCTCTTGGGGGCGTCGGTGCGGACCTTGGAGGCGCCCGCCACGGCCTCCTGCTTGTACTTCCAGTGCGCGGCGATGCCGTACTCGGCCCGGCGGTGCATGTCGAAGGTGCGGATCTGGAGTTCGACGGGCTTGCCGTTGGGCCCGATCACCGTGGTGTGCAGCGACTGGTACATGTTGAACTTGGGCATCGCGATGTAGTCCTTGAAGCGCCCCGGAACCGGGTTCCAGCGCGCGTGGACGGTGCCCAGGGCCGCGTAGCAGTCGCGGACGGTGTCCACCAGGACGCGGATGCCCACCAGGTCGTAGATCTCCGCGAAGTCCCGGCCGCGGACGATCATCTTCTGGTAGACGCTGTAGTAGTGCTTGGGGCGACCGGTGACGGTCGCCTTGATGCGGGCGGCCCGCAGGTCGGCCTGGACCTCGTCGGTCACTATGGCCAGGTACTCGTCCCGCTTCGGGGCGCGCTCCGCGACGAGCCGGACGATCTCGTCGTACATCTTGGGGTAGAGGATCGCGAAGGCGAGGTCCTCCAGCTCCCACTTGATGGTGTTCATGCCCAGCCGGTGGGCGAGCGGGGCGTAGATCTCCAGCGTCTCGCGGGCCTTCTTCTCCTGCTTCTCCCGCTTGAGGTAGCGCATGGTGCGCATGTTGTGGAGGCGGTCCGCGAGCTTGATGACCAGGACCCGCGGGTCCTTGGCCATCGCGACGACCATCTTGCGGACGGTCTCGGCCTGCGCGGCCTCGCCGAACTTGACCTTGTCGAGCTTGGTGACGCCGTCCACCAGCAGGGCGACGGTGTCCCCGAAGTCCCGGCGCAGGGTGTCGAGCCCGTACTCGGTGTCCTCGACGGTGTCGTGCAGCAGGCCCGCCATGAGGGTCGCCGGGTCCATGCCCAGCTCGGCGAGGATCGTGGTCACGGCGAGCGGGTGCGTGATGTACGGGTCGCCGCTCTTGCGCTTCTGACCGCGGTGCCAGCGCTCGGCGACCTGGTACGCCTTCTCGATCTGGCGCAGGGTCGCCGTCTCGATCTTGGGGTCGTTGCCCCGCACTATCCGCAGCAGCGGTTCCAGGACCGGGTTGTACGGGTTGGAGCGCTGCACGCCCAGCCGGGCGAGCCGGGCGCGGACCCGGTTGGACGAGGCGGAGCGGGACGAGGCCTGCCCGGGGGCGGGGCGGGCCGGACCGGACGCCGGGGAGGCGGGAGCGGGCCGCGGAGACGGTTTCGGGCGTGACGGTTCCTCCGCCCGACCGCTGCGCGCGCGCTCGGCGGGCTTGCCCTGCCGCGCGTCCTGCGCGGGCTTGGCGGTCGCGGTGGTGCGGGCCGCCGCCGCCCGTTCTGCCTGCGTGTCGGGCGTGGCGGCGAATGGCTGGGGCTCGTCTGGCAAGTGCGCTCCTCGTGCGCTTCCGGGTCCTCCGGTCAGGTCCCGGCAGGCCCATGGTATCGACCCCGGGCCGCGGCCTCCTGTCGTGCGGGACGCCGCCCTGCGCGAGCGGCCGTCGTGACCGTGGGCACCGCGGACGCCCCCGGCGTTCCCGGGACGGCGACGCGCGACACCTGTGCGCAGGAATGTGTCAGGGCCTCGGGAGGTGCCCGGGGCGCTGCTGTGGCCCATGGGACATCCTGTGCGGCTGTCAACGCAAGATATGCGCCAAGAATTCCTGGTGATCGCCGAAGAGCGGGGATCACCGAAAGTGGGGCGCCCCCGGGAACCTGGTGTTCCCGGGGGCGCCCCGAAACCGTGCCGCGCCGGCGGCGGGCCGGTCAGACGGTGATGAGGGACTGGAGGGGCGCGCCGTCCAGCGCGGCCTCCAGCCGGGTGCGGCCGTTCAGGAACCCCAGCTCCATCAGGACGGCCACCCCCGCCACCGACGCGCCCGCGCGCCGGATCAGCGAGAGCGATGCCTCGGCCGTACCACCCGTGGCGAGGACGTCGTCGATGACCATCACCCGGTCGTCGGGGGTGAGGTCCTCGGCGTGCACCTCGATCTCGGCGGAACCGTACTCGAGGTCGTACGACTGGCTGAGGGTGGCACCGGGCAGCTTGCCGGCCTTGCGGACGGGGATGAAGCCCACCCCCGCCCGCACGGCGACCGGAGCGCCCAGGATGAAGCCGCGGGCCTCCAGACCGACGACCTTGGTGGCCCCGTACCGCAGCGTCAGCTCGGTCAGGGTGTCGGTCAGCGCCGTGAACGCCTCCGGGTCGGCGAGCAGGGGGGTGATGTCCTTGAACACCACGCCCGGCTCCGGGTAGTCCGCCACGTCCCGGATGCGGCTCAGCAGCAGCTCGCTCACCCCGGTCATCGGCGCTTGCCCGAGGAGCGACCGCGGCCCCGCTGGCTGCGGGGACCGACGACGGCGTGCTGCTCGCCGTCGGGCACGGAGTCCTGCGGCTGCGCACCGTCGCCACCGGCCGCCGCCTCGTCGCGGGCGGCCTGGGCGCGCTTGGCGAGCACCCGCTTGGTGAGCGCCTTGAACTGGGGCTCGCGCTCCTTGAAGTCGGCGACGAGCGGCGTGGCGATGAAGATCGACGAGTAGGCACCGGCCGCGAGACCGACGAACAGCGACAGCGAGATGTCGTTGAGCATGCCGGCGCCGAGGACACCGCCACCGATGAACAGCAGACCGGCGACCGGCAGCAGCGCGACGACCGTGGTGTTGATCGACCGCACCAGGGTGCTGTTGATCGACCGGTTCGCGACCTCGCTGTAGGTGTAGCGGGTCTGTTTGGTGAGGTCCTTCGACTGTTCCTTGAGCGAGTCGAAGACGACCACGGTGTCGTACAGCGAGTAGCCGAGGATCGTCAGCAGACCGATGACGGTACCGGGCGTGACCTCGAAGCCGACGAGGGCGTAGACGCCGACGGTGATGGTGATGTCGTGGATCAACGCGATCAGCGCGGCGAGCGCCATCCGCCACTCGAAGGCGATCGCCAGGTAGATCACCACGAGGAACATGAACACGCCGAGGCCGGTCCACGCCTTGTTGGCGATCTGTTCACCCCAACTGGGGCCGACCAGCTCGGCGTTGATGTCCTTCGGGTCGACGTTCAGTTCCTTGGCGAGCGTCGGCCGGATCTGGTCGGCCTTGCTGGTGTCGACGTTGCTGATCTGGATCCGCATGCCGCCGGTGCCCAGTTCCTGCACGATCGCGTCGTGCCCGGCCGCCTCCTCGGCGACCTTCTCCGCGTGGGAGGCGGACACGCTCACCTTGGGCGTGGTGAAGACGGCACCGCCCTGGAACTCGATGCCCATGTTCAGGCCGCGCACCGCGAGGCCGACGATCGCCGTGATGGTGATCAGGATGGAGACGCCGTACCAGAAGCGGCGCTTGCCGACGAAGTCGTACCCGACCTCGCCGCGGTACAACTTGGCGCCCAGTTCACCGAGTCGCGACATGTCACGCCTCCTTCGGGTCGGTCAGAGGGGCGGACGGGCGGCGGGTGCGGCGCAGCGGGGCCTTGATCCCGAGGCGCTTCGGGTCGAAGCCGGACCAGGGGTGACCGTCCGCGAAGAACTTGGAGCGGGCGGCCAGGGTCAGCAGCGGCTTGGTGAAGAAGAACACCACGACCACGTCGAGCAGGGTGGTGAGGCCCAGCGTGAACGCGAAGCCCTGGACCTTGCCGACCGTGACGATGAACAGCACGGCGGCGGCGAGGAACGACACGAAGTCGGAGACCAGGATGGTGCGCCGGGCCCGGGGCCAGCCGCGCTCGACGGCGGGCCGCAGCGAACGGCCTTCCCGGACTTCGTCGCGGACCCGTTCGAAGAACACGATGAACGAGTCGGCGGTGATGCCGATGGCGACGATCGCACCGCAGACGGCCGGCAGGTTCAGCGCGAAGCCGATGGCCGGGCCGAGCAGGGACATGAGCACGTAGGTGAGGGCCGCGGAGAGCAGCAGCGAGGCGATGGCGATCAGCGCCAGGCCGCGGTAGTAGACCACCAGGTAGATCACGACGAGTGCGAGGCCGATGGCACCGGCGATCAGGCCGGCCTCCAGCTGCTCACCGCCGAGCGCGGCGGTGACGGTGGTGACGCTCTGCTCCTCGAACGTCAGCGGCAGGGCGCCGTACGAGAGCATGTTGCCCAGGTTCTCGGCTTCCTCCTGCTTGAAGTTGCCGGAGATCTGGGCGTTGCCACCGGTGATCGCGGTGTTCACCGAGGGGGCGGAGGTGATCTCACCGTCGAGGACGATGGCGAACTGGTTCTGCGGGGCGGCCTTCGCGGCGAGCTGGGAGGTGATCTTGCCGAACTGGTCCGCGCCCTTCTTGTCGAAGTCCATCTGCACGATCCAGCCCTCGACGCCCTGGGGGTCGATGACGGCGCTGGCGTCCGAGATGCGCTTGCCCTCGACGGCGACGGGGCCCAGCACGTACTTGTAGCCGCTGTCCGGGTCGCAGGCGACGATCGAGTCCTCGGGCTTCGCGCCGCGGGCCTTGTCGCTGGCGTCCAAGCGGCCTTCGGCGGTGGAGCAGTCGAGCGCTTCGAGCCGCTTCTGGAGGTCGGTGGCCTGGGCGGCGGCGGCCGCGTCGGCGGAGGAGCTGGACGACGGCGCCGGGCTGGTGGAGTCCGACGGCTCGGCCGAGGCGGAACCGCTGGGGGTGGCGTCCGCGGCGAGGGCCCCGGTCACCGCGCGGCCCTGGGTGGTGGCGCTGCTCGACGGCGAGGCGGAGGCGGAGCTGCTGGAGCTGGCCGAGGGCTTGCCGCTCTCGTCGCCCTTGCCCTTGTCGCCGCCCTTGTCGCCGGAGGCGCTCGGGGACGGGCTGGGCGACTCCTTGCCCGACTCGGTGACCGGCATGCCGGTCAGGACGGGTCGGAAGGACAGCTTCGCGGTCGTGCCGACCTGCTCACGCGCCGATTCCTCGTCGGTGCCCCGGGGGATGTTGACGATGATGTTGTCGTTGCCCTGGGTCTGCACCTCGGCCTCGGACACGCCGAGGCCGTTCACCCGCCGTTCGATGATGCCGACGGCGGTTTCCATGTTGGTCTGGTTGACCGCGTTCTTCTGGCCGGGTTCGTTCTTCGCCTTGAGCGTGATGCTCGTACCGCCGGCGAGGTCGATCCCGAGTCGCGGGGTAGTGTGCCCCGAAAGGAACATTCCCCCGGTGAGCGCCACCATGGCGATCAGGATCAGGACCAGCGTGCGCCCGGGCTTTCCCTGTGCACTCGGCTTACGGCCCTTCTTGGGTGCTGCCACCTTGTCGTTTCTCCCTCTCCAGCCGCCCCGCGCGGGTCGGGCGCCGACGGCCGGTCACTGGTGTGGAGACGCGGCGTGAAGCCAGCACGACCCGGGAGCCACCGCACGTGAGCGGTCTCGGCGGAGCTCCCGGGCGTGACTACTTCGCGTCGGACTCGCCGTCGGTCTTCTTCGGCTCGGCATCGGCCGCCTTCTCGGCCCCGTCCGCCGCGTCACCGGCGGCTTCGGTGTCGGCGTCCTTCTTGCCGAGGTCGATGCGGGAGGCGCGGGAGTCCTCGGATTCGGCGGCTTCGGTGAGGGAGGAAGCGTCATCGGGGACGACTGCGCCGTCGAGGTCGTCGGACCCGTCGGTCTCGTCCGTCTCGTCGGTTCCGTGCACGAGACGGTTGTACTCGTCGTCTTCGAGGACGACGGCGATCGCGTTCTTGGCGAAGATCAGGTGGACGCCGGGGGCGGCTTCGAGGAGCACCGTGTCCTCGCTGACCTCCTTGACGGTGGCGTACATGCCACCGATCGTGCGGACGCCTGATCCGGGCTGCATCTGGTCCCGCATCTGGACGGCCTGCTGCTGCTTCTTCTTCGCAGACCGCGTCATCAGGAACATGGCCCCGATGAGCACGATGAACGGGAGGAGGGTCACGAGACTCACGGGTCGGAACTTCCTTCAAGGGACCGCTTGCGGCGCGGCCTGATCATTGGGGGTGTGGTGACGCCCCCATGAGGGGGCCATCGGCGGAGTCTAAGCGAGTCCGCGCTGATGGAACAACGCTCAGCATGGCACCGGGGTTCCCGACCCCGCGAGGACACGCGCCGTCACGCCCCGAACAGGTCCTGTTGTCCGATTCCGCCGACGAATCCGCCCGGGGCCCGCTCGGGGGCGGTCAGCCCGAGGTGCGCCCAGGCCGCCGGCGTGGCCACCCGACCACGGGGCGTGCGCGCGAGCAGCCCCTCCCGGACCAGGAAGGGCTCGGCGACCTCCTCGACGGTCTCGCGCTCCTCCCCCACCGCGACGGCCAGCGTGGACAGGCCGACCGGGCCGCCGCCGAAGAGCTTGAGCAGCGCCTCCAGCACCGCCCGGTCCAGCCGGTCGAGTCCGCGTTCGTCCACCTCGTACACCCGCAGGGCCGCGCCGGCGACCTCACGGGTGATCGCTCCGTCCACCTTGACCTGCGCGTAGTCGCGGACCCGGCGCAGCAGTCGGTTGGCGATGCGGGGGGTGCCCCGGGACCGGCCGGCGATCTCGGCGGCGCCCCCGGTGTCGATCGTGACGTCGAGGAGGCCGGCGGACCGGTGGACGACGCGCTCCAGTTCGGGCGGGCCGTAGAACTCCATGTGCGCGGTGAAGCCGAAGCGGTCGCGCAGCGGCGGGGGCAGCAGTCCGGCGCGGGTGGTGGCGCCGACCAGGGTGAAGGGCGGCAGTTCCAGGGGGATCGCGGTGGCCCCGGGTCCCTTGCCGACGATCACGTCGACGCGGAAGTCCTCCATGGCCATGTAGAGCATCTCCTCGGCGGGCCGCGACATGCGGTGGATCTCGTCGAGGAAGAGGACCTCGCCCTCCTGGAGGGAGGAGAGGACGGCGGCGAGGTCGCCCGCGTGCTGGATGGCCGGGCCGCTGGTGATCCGGATGGGAGCGCCCATCTCGGCCGCGATGATCATGGACAGGGTGGTCTTGCCGAGGCCGGGGGGGCCGGAGAGCAGGACGTGGTCGGCGGTGGCACCGCGCGCCCGGGCGGCCCGCAGGACCAGGTCGAGCTGTTCGCGGACCTTCTCCTGACCGATGAACTCGGCCAGGTCCTTCGGCCGCAGGGCGGCCTCCACCGCCTGGTCCTCGCGGTCGGCGGACGCTCCCACCAGCCGGTCGGCCTCGGAGGTCTCGTCGGTCGAGTCGTCCCAGTTCATCAGCGTGCCTCGGGGTGGTGGAGGGGGCCGGTCGGTCCGGCCGGCGGGTGGCGTGCGAAAGCCGGTGCGGGGGGCTGACGTCGGCGGCGCCCTCACGACGAGGGCGGCGGGGCGTCAGCGGGCCTTGTTCAGGCTCTGGAGGGCCGCCCTGAGGAGGTGGCCGACCTGGGGGGCGCCCTCGGCCGCCTCGGCCTGCGGGGTCACGGCGGTGATCGCCTCGTCGGCCTCGCGGGGGGCGTAGCCGAGTCCGATCAGGGCGGTCTGGAGCTGGTCGCGCCAGCCGGGGGCGGCCGGGGCGGCGGACGCCGGAGCGCTGCCGACGGGGGCCCCGAGTCGGTCCTTGAGTTCGATGAGGAGCTTCTGCGCGCCCTTCTTGCCGATGCCGGGAACGGCGACCAGTGCCTTCTCGTCGGCGGAGGCGACGGCGCGGCGCAAGGCGTCGGGGCTGTGCACGGCGAGCATCGCCTGGGCGAGCCGGGGGCCGACGCCGCTCGCGGTCTGGAGCAGTTCGAACGTCTGGCGTTCGTCCTCGTCGGCGAATCCGTACAGCGTGAGCGAATCCTCGCGGACGACCAGCGAGGTCGCGATCCTGGCGGGCTGGCCGACGCGGAGCGCGGAGAGGGTGTTCGGCGCGCACTGGACGGCGATGCCGATGCCGCCGACCTCGACGACGGCCCCGTCCGGGGCGAGCGAGGCGATCGGGCCGCTGACGAAGGCGATCATCGGTTGACCTTCCGTGCGAGGGTGCTGGCCCGGCGGGCCTCGTCGTGGGCCTGCTGGAGGCGGTTCACGGCGGGAGCGCGCCAGATGTGACAGATGGCGAGGGCGAGGGCGTCGGCGGCGTCGGCGGGTTTCGGCGGGGCGTCGAGCCTCAGCAGGCGGGTGACCATGGCACCGACCTGGGCCTTGTCCGCGCGCCCGCTGCCGGTGACGGCGGCCTTGACCTCGCTGGGGGTGTGCAGGGCGACGGGCAGTCCGCGGCGGGAGGCGCAGAGCAGGGCCACGGCGCTGGCCTGGGCGGTGCCCATGACCGTGCGCACGTTGTGCTGGCTGAAGACCCGTTCCACCGCCACGTACTCCGGGCGGTGTTCGTCGAGCCACTTTTCGATGCCCTGCTCGATGGCGACCAGTCGGTGGCCGAGGGGCGCATCGGCAGGGGTGCGGACCACCCCGACGCCGACCATGGTGAGCGGCCGTCCGGCGACGCCCTCCACCACTCCCACCCCACAGCGGGTCAGCCCGGGGTCCACCCCCAGTACGCGCACGTCAACCGCCTTCCGTCGATCACCTGTTCCCGCAGGCTATCGGCACCCGCTGACAACGGGGCCCGCGCGCCCCGTGTCGACGGTACGGGTCGCGGACCCGTACGCGGCGACGGGCCGACGGGTGTGTCCCGTCGGCCCGTCGGCGTGCCCGGTGCGGTCCGCGAACCCGTCCGGGGACGGTTCGCGGGCTGCGGCGTCAGGCGTCGACCTTCTCCATCACGTCGTCCGGGACGTCGAAGTTGGCGAAGACGTTCTGCACGTCGTCGCTGTCCTCCAGGGCGTCGATCAGCTTGAAGATCTTCTTGGCGCCCTCCTCGTCCAGTTCGACCTGCATCGTCGGGACGAAGTTGGTGTCGGCCGAGTCGTAGTCGATGCCGGCTTCCTGGAGGGCGGTGCGGACGGCGACCAGGTCGGACGCCTCGCTCAGCACCTCGAAGGACTCGCCGAGGTCGTTGACCTCTTCGGCGCCCGCGTCCAGGACGGCGCCGAGGACGTCGTCCTCGCTCAGCTCGCCCTTGGGGACGATCACGACGCCCTTGCGGTGGAAGAGGTACGACACCGAGCCCGGGTCGGCCATGGAGCCGCCGTTGCGGGTCATCGCGACCCGCACGTCGGACGCGGCCCGGTTGCGGTTGTCGGTGAGGCACTCGATCAGGACGGCGACGCCGTTGGGGCCGTAGCCCTCGTACATGATCGTCTCGTAGTCGGCGCCACCGGCTTCGAGACCGCCACCGCGCTTGATCGCGGAGTCGATGTTCTTGTTGGGAACCGACTGCTTCTTGGCCTTCTGCACGGCGTCGAACAGCGTCGGGTTGCCTTCGAGGTCGACGCCACCGAGGCGGGCCGCGACCTCGACGTTCTTGATCAGCTTCGCGAAGAGCTTGCCGCGCTTGGCGTCGATCACGGCCTTCTTGTGCTTCGTCGTGGCCCATTTAGAGTGGCCGGACATCTGCCTGTCTCCTTCGCGTAACCCATCTCTTTACGAACGCCAGCGATCCTACAAGGATCGCACGGCCCCCCGTCCGCACGCCCGACCCGTCCCGGGCGCGGGCCGTTCTCCCTCAGGAGGCGACGGCGGCCCGCACCATCGCCACGAAGAGGGCGTGCACCCGGTGGTCGCCGGTCAGTTCCGGGTGGAAGGAGGTGGCCAGGGCACGGCCCTGGCGGACGGCGACCACGTGCCCGGCGTGGGTGGCCAGCACCTCGACGCCGGGGCCGACGGACTCGACCCAGGGCGCGCGGATGAAGACCCCCTCCACGGGGGACCCGGTGACGCCCGTGACCTCGACGGCGGCCTCGAAGGACTCGTTCTGCCGGCCGAACGCGTTGCGCCGCACCACCATGTCGATCCCGCCGATCGTCTCCTGACCGGAACGGGGGTCGAGGATGCGGTCCGCGAGCATGATCAGGCCCGCGCAGGTGCCGTAGACGGGCATCCCCGCACGGACCCGTGCCCGCAGCGGCTCCATCAGCCCGAAGAGCACCGCCAGCTTGGAGATGGTGGTGGACTCGCCGCCGGGGATCACCAGGGCGTCCACCTCCGCGAGTTCCTCGGGGCGGCGGACCGGTCGGGCCACGGCGTCGGCCGCGGCGAGCGCGGCCAGATGCTCCCGTACGTCGCCCTGGAGGGCGAGCACGCCGATCAGCGGCGTGCGGGCGTCCGGCGCGGTCGGCTGCGGGGGGATCACGGTGGTGGTCGTCATGGTTCGGGTGACCTGTGCCTCGCTACTCGGTGCGGTACGGGGGCACGGCGCCGCGGGGGCGCCGTGCCGGGGGCGGTGGCCGGTCACCAACCGCGGTTGGCGTACCGCTCCGTCTCGGGGAGGGTGTCGCAGTTGATGCCCACCATGGCCTCGCCGAGGTTGCGGGAGGCGTCGGCGATGACCTTGGGGTCGTCGAAGAAGGTGGTGGCGCGGACGATCGCCGCGGCGCGCTTGGCCGGGTCGCCGGACTTGAAGATGCCGGAGCCGACGAAGACTCCCTCGGCGCCGAGCTGCCGCATCAGCGCCGCGTCGGCCGGGGTGGCGACGCCGCCGGCGGAGAACAGCACCACGGGCAGCTTGCCCAGCTCGGCGACCTCCTTGACCAGCTCGTAGGGGGCGCGCAGGTCCTTGGCCGCGGCGTACAGCTCGTTGTTGTCGTAGCCGCGCAGCCGGGCGATCTCGTTCTTGATCTGCCGCAGGTGCCGGACGGCCTCGACCACGTTGCCGGTGCCGGCCTCGCCCTTGGAGCGGATCATCGCCGCGCCCTCGGCGATCCGGCGCAGCGCCTCGCCGAGGTTGGTGGCGCCGCAGACGAACGGGGTGGTGAAGGCGAACTTGTCGGAGTGGTTGACCTCGTCGGCGGGGGTCAGCACCTCCGACTCGTCGATGTAGTCGACGCCGAGCGCCTGGAGGACCTGGGCCTCGACGAAGTGGCCGATGCGGGACTTCGCCATGACGGGGATCGAGACGGCCCCGATGATGCCCTCGATCATGTCCGG
This sequence comes from Streptomyces sp. NPDC127068, assembly GCF_042724695.1. NCBI lineage: Bacteria > Bacillati > Actinomycetota > Actinomycetes > Kitasatosporales > Streptomycetaceae > Streptomyces > Streptomyces sp. NPDC127068. The sequence continues at coordinate 151,389 of NZ_JBHXEN010000007.1, forward strand.
GTCGGACATCCGGGCCACCCCGCCGTCCTTGCGGATGTCGGCCGGGACCCGCTCCAGGGCCATGACGGCGACGGCACCCGCGTCCTCGGCGATCTTCGCCTGCTCCGGGGTGACGACGTCCATGATCACGCCGCCCTTGAGCTGCTCCGCCATGCCGCGCTTGACGCGCGCGGTGCCGGTGGCGGGGGTGCCCTGCGGGGCGGCCGGGGCGGTCTGGTCGGTGCTGGGCGTGCTGGACACGGGAGGACCTCGCTCGGGGGAAGAGTGATGCTGCTGCCCCGAGGAAACCTTTCGGGCGGGTCGGGCGACAAGAGCCAATGGGGAGCCGGTGGATCGTTCTCGCCCGTCCACCCGGCCACCGCGCCGGCCCGGCCCGCGCGGTGGCCCCTGCCACGGGTGTCCGCCGCTCCGCCGTGCACGACCGCCGGACACGACCGCCGGGCAGGCATCCCCGTGCGCCCCGCTGCGACCCTGTGGCGCCGTGTCCGCCCCGTGGGGCTTGTGGGGCCTGCGCGGCGGGCTGGCGGCTAGGCGGCGCGCTCCGCCAGCGCGGCCGGCGGCCGGTCGTCCATCTCGAACGCCAGCGGGAAGGGCGCGTGCCCGGCCAGCCGGAACCAGCGGACCTTGCGGTGCCGGCGCAGGGCCCGGGCGGCACGTACGGCGTCGTTGTGGAACCGGCGGGCCATCGGCACCATGCGCACCGCCCGGGCCAGTTCGCCGGTGGCCTCCTCACCGCCCGGCACCGCGCGGACCGCCTCGATCTGGGGGGCCTCCCCGAAGACCGCGCGCAACGCCTGGCTCAGATCGCTCTCGGCGACCTCGCGGTGCTCCTCGTCCGCCTGCCGGGCCTCGTGGGCCGCCTCGTACAGGACGATGGAGGCCGCCGGGTCCAACACCCCCGAGGTGGCCAGTTCCTGGGCGACGGAGGCCCGTCGCAGCAGTTGCGCGTCCAGGGCGGCGCGGGTCGAGTCGATGCGGGTGTGCAGGCGGTCCAGCCGACCCGCGGTCCAGCTCAGGTAGAGGCCGACGGCCACCAGGGCCACGACGATCCAGATCAATGTGGAGGTCACGGGGGGCAAGGCTAGTCGTCCGCCCGCCGAGGGCCGCCGTCCACGTCGTCAGTTGCCGATGCCGAGCCGGGCGCGCAGCCCGGTGACCCGCTCGTCCGCGGCGACGGCCGCGGCTCCCGCGGTGACGGTCTCGTAGACGGACAGGATGTCGGCGCCCACAGTGGACCAGTCGAAGCGACGCACGTGCGTGCTGCCGAGCCGGCGCAGTTCCGCGCGCCGTTCGGGGTCCGCCAGCAGCCGGACCGCGCCCTCGGCGAGCGCGTCCGCGTCCTCGTTGGCGAAGAGTTCCCCGGCGTTGCCCCGGTCCAGCACCTGGGCGAACGCGTCGAGGTCGGCGGCGAGGACGGGCGCTCCCGCGGACATGGCCTCGACGAGGATGATCCCGAAGCTCTCGCCGCCGGTGTTCGGCGCCACGTACACGTCGACGCTGCGCAGCAGCCGGGCCTTGTCCTCGTCGCTGATCATGCCGAGGAACTCGACCCGGGAGCGCAGGGCGGCGGGCAGGGTCGCGACGGCTTCCTCGGCGTCCCCGCGGCCGGCCACCAGGAGCCGGGCGCCCGGCCGTTCGGCGAAGATCCGGGGCAGGGCGCCCATCAGGACCGGGAGGCCCTTGCGCGGCTCGTCGATCCGTCCGATGAAACCGATCGTCTCGCCCTGCCACTCGGGGCGGGGCTCGGCGCGCGCGAAGAAGTCGACGTCGACGCCGTTGGGGATGACGACCGCGTCGCCGCCCAGGTGCTCGACCAGGGTCCGGCGGGCGTACTCGCTGACCGCGATCCGGGCGCTGATCTTCTCCAGGGCCGCCTGGAGGATGGAGTACGCGGCGATCATCGCCCGCGAGCGCGGGTTGGAGGTGTGGAAGGTCGCCACGATCGGGCCCTGCGCGGCCCAGCAGGCCAGCAGGCCGAGCGAGGGCGAGGCGGGCTCGTGGATGTGGATCACGTCGAAGGTGCCGTCGTGCAGCCAGCGGCGGACCCGGGCGGCGGACAGGAACCCGAAGTTGAGCCGCGCCACCGAGCCGTTGTACGGGACGGGCACCGCGCGCCCGGCGGACACCACGTACGGCGGCAGCGGGGTCTCGTCGTCGGCGGGCGCGAGGACCGAGACCTCGTGGCCCAGCCCGATCAGGTGCTCGGCGAGGTCGCGGATGTGGAACTGGACGCCACCGGGCACGTCCCAGGAGTACGGGCAGACGATGCCGATCCTCATGCCGCTCCCCCGTACCGCGGGGCGTCGGGCGCCCGCGCCGGGTCGAGGTCCGCGAGCCACAGCCGCTGGAGCATGTGCCAGTCCTCCGGGTGGTCGGCGATCCCGGCGGCGAACGCGTCCGCCAGGGCCTGGGTCATGAGGGACGTCTTCTCGGCCCGGTCACCCGAAGCGGGCACCTCGACGGGCGGGTGGACCCGGCCCCGCATCACCGGCGAGTCGTCGTACCAGAGGGTGACGGGCAGCAGCAGGGCCCCGGTCTGCTGGGCGAGCAGGGCGGGCCCGGCGGGCATCCGGGCGGTGTCCCCGAAGAACCGGACCTCGACCCCGGACGCGGACAGGTCGCGGTCCGCCACCAGACAGACCAGACCGCCCGCGCGCAGCCGGCGGGCGAGGGTGCCGAAGGCGGCGCCACCGCTGTGCGGCAGCACCTCCATGCCGAGGCCCTCGCGGTAGGCGACGAAGCGGTCGTACAGGGTCTCGGGCTTCAGGCGTTCGGCGACGGTGGTGAACGGCGTCCCGAGTTCGGTGGTGACCCACGCCCCGGCGAGGTCCCAGTTGGCGAGGTGCGGCAGGGCCAGGACGACGCCCTTGCCCTCGGCGAGCCCGTCGGTGAGGTGGTGGACGTCCTCGCAGGTGAATCCGGCCCGCACCCGCTGTTCGCTCCAGGCGGGGAGCCGGAACGACTCCATCCAGTAGCGCAGGTAGGAGCGCATGCCGGCCCGGGACAGCTCCGCGAGGCGCTCGGGGCCGGCGTCCGGGACCACCCGGGCGAGGTTGGCCTCCAGCCGCAGGACCCCCTTGCCGCGGCGCTTCCAGGCGAGATCGGCGACCGTGCGGCCCAGCCGGGCGGCGGCGGGCTCCGGCAACTTCTTCACGGTGGCCCAGCCGGTGCCGTACAGGGTGTCCGCGAGCCGGTCGCCGAGGCTCATCCGGTCGCCTCGCTACCGGCGGCGGTGTGACCGCTGGGCGGGCGCGGGTTGTCGGCGTCGGCCTCGGCGGCCTCCTTGCGGACGGTGATCACCCGCTGGACGAGCGTGACGAGGCTGCCCACGGCGACGATCCACAGCGCGATGGGGAGCAACACGTCGATGCCGGGGACCCCGAAGGCGTGCAGTCCGGCGAGGCCCGCCGCGACCAGCGACACCACGAGCCGTTCGGCGCGCTCCACGAGGCCGTTGACGGCGACCGGCAGCCCGATCGACTCGCCGCGGGCCTTGGTGTACGACACCACCTGGCCGCTGGCCAGACAGAAGATCGACACCGCGCACAGGACGTTGTTGTCGCCCTGCCCCGCGTACCAGAGGGCGAACCCGCCGAAGATGGCCCCGTCGGCGACCCGGTCCAGGGTGGAGTCGAGAAACGCCCCCCAGCGGCTGGAGCGGCCCAGCTGGCGGGCCATGTTCCCGTCGACGAGGTCCGAGAAGACGAACAGCGTGATGACGATCGTCCCCCAGAAGAACTCGCCCCGGGGGAAGAAGACCAGCGCGCCCACCACCACTCCGGCGGTCCCGAGGAGGGTGACCGTGTCCGGGCTCACCCCGCGGCGGATCAGAAATGCGGCGAACGGCGTGAGGACACGCGTGAAGAATGCACGCGCGTACTTGTTCAGCATGGCCTTCCCGGAGGTTCGGTGGACCGGTCGGCCCTTGCTGGCCTCCGGCTGGCCCATCGTAGCCACGCCCGGCCGGGTGCTCCCCCGGGCACCGTCCGCCCCGGTGGCCGCGTCCGACGGATGGACGCACGGTTACGGGAGGGGAAGGCTCACGAGCACCGCGCGCGTCCTGCGGGGCCGCCCTCCCCGTGCGGCCCCGCAGGACCCGCTCCGGACGGGGCTCCCACCGTGCACACGACCGGGAGGCAGGCCATGGGCGACAAGGCGAACGCGCATCCCGGAGCCGCCGCGGGGGTGCTGCCGGCCGACGGTCCCGCGTCGGTCCGGAACGTGGCGCTGGTGGGCCACAGCGGCTCCGGCAAGACGACCCTGGTGGAGGCCCTGGCGCTGACCGCGGGGGCGGTGAACCGGGCGGGCCGGGTCGAGGACGGCAGCACCGTCTCCGACCACGACGAGATCGAGCACCGGCAGCACCGTTCGGTGCAGCTGTCCGTGGTCCCGCTGGAGTGGAACGGCTGCAAGGTGAACCTGGTGGACACCCCCGGCTACGCGGACTTCGTCGGGGAGCTGCGGGCCGGGCTGCGCGCGGCCGACGCGGCGCTCTTCGTGGTGTCGGCGGCCGAGGGGCCGGAGGTGACGGCCGGGGCGACCCGGCTGCTGTGGGAGGAGTGCGCCGCCGTGGGGACGCCCCGGGCGGTCGTGGTCACCCACCTGGAGTCGGCGCGTGCCGGTTTCGAGGAGGTGGCGGAGCGGTGCGCCCGGACCTTCGGCGGCGAGGACCCCGATGCGGTGCTCCCGCTCCACCTGCCGTTGCGGGGCGAGCCGGGGCCGGACGGCCACGCACCCGTGACCGGGCTGGTCGACCTGGTGTCGGGGCGGTCGTACGACTACTCCTCCGGTCGGCGGGTGGCGACGGAACCGGGACCCGAGCAGGAGCCGCTGGTCCGGGAGGCACGGAACCGGCTGATCGAGGGGATCATCGCCGAGAGCGAGGACGAGGGGCTGATGGACCGCTACCTCGCCGGCGCGGTCGTCGAGGTGGAGACGCTGGTGGCCGACCTGGAGCGGGCCGTGGCGCGCGGGGTGTTCCACCCGGTGGTCGCGGCGGCCCCGGCCGCCCCGGGTGCCCGGCAGGGCCTCGGCACGGTGGAGCTGCTGGAGCTGCTGACCGGTGGCTTCCCCACCCCGTTGGAGCGCACGGCGCCGCCGGTCACGACCCCGGACGGGGCGGAGCGGCCCGGGGTGGTCTGCGACCCGGACGGCCCGCTGGTGGCAGAGGTCGTGAAGACGCTGTCGGACCCGTACGTGGGCCGGGTGTCGCTGGTACGGGTGTTCTCCGGGACGCTGCGGCCGGACGCGACGGTGCACGTGTCCGGGCACGGGCTCGCCGACCGGGGCCACGAGGACCATGACGCGCAGGCCAGGATCGGTGCGCTGACCTCGCCCTTCGGGAAGCAGCAGCGGATGCTCGCCGAGTGCGTCGCGGGTGATCTGGCGTGTGTGGCGAAGCTGAGCGCCGTGGAGACCGGTGACACCTTGTCCTCGACCGACGACCCGCTGCTGATGGCCCCGTGGGAGCTGCCGGACCCGCTGTTGCCGGTCGCGGTCCGGGCGCACGGAAAGGCCGACGAGGACCGGCTGTCGACGGGGCTCGCGCGACTGGCGGCCGAGGACCCGACGCTGCGGCTGGAGCAGAACCAGGACACCCACCAGGTGGTCCTGTGGTGCGTCGGGGAGGCGCACGCCGAACTGGCCCTGGAACGGCTGCGCGCCCGGTACGGGGTGCAGGTCGACGTGGTGCCCCATCGGGTGCCGCTGCGGGAGACCTTCGCGGGGCCCTCGATCGGACGGGGTCGGCACGTCAAGCAGTCCGGCGGGCACGGGCAGTTCGCCGTCTGCGAGATCGAGGTGGAGCCGCTGCCGGGCGGCTCGGGGATCGAGTTCGTGGACGCGGTGGTCGGCGGGGCGGTGCCCCGGGCGTTCGTCCCCTCGGTGGAGAAGGGCGTGCGCGCGCAGGCGGCGAAGGGGGTGGTCGCGGGCCATCCGTTGATCGACGTGCGGGTCACCCTGCGGGACGGGAAGGCGCACTCGGTGGACTCGTCGGACGCCGCGTTCCAGGCGGCCGGGGCACTCGCCCTGCGGGAGGCCGCCGAGGGCGCCACGGTCCGTCTGTTGGAGCCCTTCGCCGAGGTGCGGGTCCTGGTGGGCGACGCGTACGTGGGCCCGGTGATGAGCGATCTGACCGGGCGGCGGGGCCGGGTGGTGGGCACCGAGCAGGAGCCGGGGGGCCGCACGCTGGTACGGGCCGAGGTCCCGGAGATCGAGATCGGACGGTACGCGGTGGACCTGCGTGCTCTGGCGCACGGGACGGCCCGCTTCAGCCGGGGCTACCTCCGTCACGAACCGATGCCGCGGCAGGTCGCGGAGCGGGTGCGGGAGCAAGGGAAGGCGGGCGCCTGAGCGTCGGCCCCGGTGGCGAGGGCGGGGACAGGGCCGGGGCAGGGACGGGGGGCAGGGCCGGGGACGAACTCGCCCCGGCGGGTGGCCTTTCGTCGTCCCCTGACGGATACCGGCCCCTGCGGATACGCTGAGTCCTGGTCATGTCGCGGTGCGCGTGCGCCCCGTGCCGTCAGGACGGCGGGGGCGGCTCGATCCAGCCGTCCACCTGGTCAACAGGTGTGCGGAGCAGTCACGTCGGGAAGGGCCGCAGGAGCGACAGCGCGGCAAGGAGGGGGTTCTGCGGTGGCGGACGGTTTCGATTTCACTCCGGGGGCTCAGGTTCCGCTCTCGGGTTCATCGGGTCAGACCGCGGCCACCACGGCGCTCGCGTCGGCCGCGTACCGGGACAGTCCGATCGAGGACATCAAGCAGGCGGACAACGAGCTGTACCAGTCGGGCGTGGACGGCGGTCGCCCCTGGGCGTCCCTGTTCGCGCCGAACCTCGGGGAGGCGTTCTCCCGGGCGATCCAGGTCCGGATGCTGGGGGGCGGCCGGGCGCCGCTGATCCAGTCCTTCGGCATCGATCCGCAGGCCGTCGTGGAACACGCCCTGGCAGCCAGTCGCATCCGCAAGCACCGGGACAGCTGGCTCACCGCGATCATGGCGCTGTGCGGGTTCGTCTTCCTCCCGGGGTTGCTGGGCTGGTTGTTGGTCTTCCAGGTGCGCCGCTGGGTGAACGGCTCCACCGACAAGCGCGCCTCCACGCTGGGCACCGCGCTGCTGATCGGGGTCGGCGTGTTCGCCGCCCTGCTGTTGTGGAAGCTGCCGTTCACCGGTTTCTGGCCCTGGTACGCGCGGGCCGCGATCGTCGCCCCGGTCGTCGGCTGGTTGTGGGCCAAGCAGATCTGCGAGCGGACGGCGCAGGACCTGCGTTCGCGCTGGGACGGTCTGCTGTCCGGCGGCGGGGTCGGAGCGAAGATCCCCGAGTCGGTGCCCACCCACCCCAACCAGACCGCCGCCGAGGCGCTGCGCCAGGGGCTGGCCCGGCTGGGCGCCGAGCAGCAGTCCAACTCGGTGTTCTACGCCGGCCCCAAGGGCATCCTGGGGATGGGCACCCGCTGGGGCAGTTGGCAGCTCGCCGAGGACCTGGTGTCCCGGGAGCCGGGCAAGGAGATCCATCCGTTCCGCAGCTGGGACGTGGTGCGCGCCATCCACGACCAGTTGCGGATGCTGACCCGCGGCCCCCTGCACACCGGTGGCTTCCCGACCCCCTCGATACGGCACTGGATCGTGACGCCGATCGGCGAGGGCGCGAAGGGGGTGTCGCGGCCGAGCGGCACGGACGTCGACGCGTACCAGATCAAGTCGCACGAGATACAGCGGATCTGCAACGAGCAGCAGTTCGGCAGCGGTGACCGGCACTACCTGGGCGTCCAGTTCGTGCTGTGGGACGGCCAACTGGTGATCACCATGATGATCACCGTCACGGTGCTCCACGAGACGCTGCGCATCGAGGTCACGGGGCACGCCCTGGGGCCGGTGCACGGGCTGTTCACCACGCCGTCGTCGCCGAAGACGAAGTCCGTGTCCAAGGCGATCAGGTTCTGGGAGACCAGGACGGTGAACCTGCCGCTGATCGAACCGGACGAGGTGGTGCGGCTGGCGGCGCGGGCGCCGCTCACCTGGTACCCGCCGCTGCTGGACTGGCTCGGCGGCAAGATGTCGTTGCCGGAGCCGTTCGGGCTGCGGCACGCATGGGCCTCGCAGCCCTGGCGGCACCGGTTCATGGCGGACGACGCGCTGCGGGCCGCCACCCCGGTCCTGCGGGTGGTGCACGCGGCGGCGCTCAAGGTGCTCGACGAGAACGGCGTCGACACCGACAAGTTCGGCGCCCGTTCGGCGTTCCTCTCGGGAGCCGTCCAGGACCCGTCACCGCGCAAGGCCGACCTGTACGACGCCTGAGGTCCGCGGCTGCGCCGCCCGCGCCCCGAAGGGCACGGGCGGTGGGCGGCTCAGACGGGCCAGGCCGCCGCGAGCATGGCCCGGGTGTCGGCGAGGAGCTGGGGCAGCACCTTCGTGTGTCCGACGACGGGCATGAAGTTGGTGTCACCGCCCCAGCGCGGCACCACGTGCTGGTGCAGGTGCGCGGCGATGCCGGCGCCGGCGACGGTCCCCTGGTTCATGCCGATGTTGAAGCCGTGCGCTCCGGACGCGGCCCGCAGTGCGGTCATCAGGCGCTGGGTGAAGTCCGCCAGCTCCAGCGTCTCGCTCCGGTCCAGCTCGGTGTAGTCGGCGACGTGCCGGTAGGGCACGGCCATGGCGTGCCCGCCGGTGTACGGGTACAGGTTGAGCACCGCGTAGACCTGCTCGCCGCGGGCGATGATCAGCCCGTCCTCGTCCGACTTGGCCAGAATCGCACAGAACGGACAGCCGTCGTCCACCCCGGGGCCGGTCGGCTTGTTCTCTCCCTGGATGTACGCCATCCGGTGGGGCGTCCACAGCCTCTGGAAAGCGTCGGGGACGCCCACTCCGATCTGGTGCTCCGGCTCACTCGTCGTCATGTTGTGCAGCATAAGACCCCCGGGAGGACGAGCCTCCCGGGGGCCGGATGCCGCGGTGCCGGATCAGACCTGGGTGCGGTCCGCGACGACCTGCTCGATCTTGGCCAGGGCGTCGGCGACGGCGATGCCGTTCTCCTGGGAGCCGTCGCGGTAGCGGAAGGAGACCGCACCGTTGGCCATGTCCTCATCGCCCGCGATGATCATGAACGGCACCTTCTGCTTCTGCGCGTTCCGGATCTTCTTCTGCATCCGGTCCGAGGAGGAGTCGACCTCCACCCGCAGCCCGCGCTTGCGGGCCTGCCGGGCGAAGTCCTCCAGGTAGGGCACGTGGGCGTCCCCGATCGGGATGCCGGTCGCCTGGACCGGCGCCAGCCACGCCGGGAAGGCCCCCGCGTAGTGCTCCAGGAGCACCGCGAAGAAACGCTCGATCGACCCGAACAGTGCACGGTGGATCATGACCGGCCGCTGCTTGGTGCCGTCGGGGCCGGTGTACTCCAGGTCGAAGCGCTCCGGCAGGTTGAAGTCGAGCTGCACGGTCGACATCTGCCAGGTCCGGCCGATGGCGTCCTTGGCCTGGACGGAGATCTTCGGGCCGTAGAAGGCGGCGCCGCCCGGGTCCGGGACCAGCGGCAGGCCCTGCTTCTCGGCGACCTTGCGCAGCGTCTCGGTGGCCTCGTCCCAGATCTCGTCGGAGCCGACGAACTTCTCGGGGTCCTTGGTGGACAGCTCCAGGTAGAAGTCGGTGAGGCCGTAGTCGCGCAGCAGGTTCAGCACGAAGGTCAGCGTCGAGTCCAGCTCGTCCGCCATCTGCTCCTTGGTGCAGTAGATGTGGGCGTCGTCCTGGGTGAAGCCGCGGGCGCGGGTGAGGCCGTGCACGACCCCCGACTTCTCGTACCGGTACACCGTCCCGAACTCGAACAGGCGCAGCGGGAGCTCACGGTAGGAGCGACCCCGCGCGTCGAAGATCAGGTTGTGCATCGGGCAGTTCATGGGCTTGAGGTAGTAGTCCACGCCCTCGTCGAGCTGCATGGGCGGGTACATGCCGTCGGCGTACCAGTCGAGGTGCCCGGAGGTCTCGAACAGCTTCCCCTTGGTGGCGTGCGGGGTGTAGACGAACTCGTACCCCTCCTCCTCGTGGCGGCGCCGGGAGTAGTCCTCCATGACCCGGCGGACGACGCCGCCCTTGGGGTGGAAGACGGCGAGGCCGGAGCCGATCTGGTCGGGGATCGAGAAGAGGTCCAGCTCGTTGCCGAGCTTGCGGTGGTCGCGCTTCTCGGCCTCGGCCAGGAAGTCGAGGTGCGCCTTCAGCTCCTCCTTGGAGGGCCAGGCGGTGCCGTAGATGCGCTGGAGCATCGGGTTCTTCTCGCTGCCGCGCCAGTACGCGGCGGCGTTGCGCATCAGCTTGAACGCCGGGATGTTCCGGGTGGTCGGCAGGTGCGGGCCCCGGCAGAGGTCCTTCCAGCACAGGTCCCCGGTCTTGGCGTCCAGGTTGTCGTAGATCGTCAGCTCGCCGGCGCCGACCTCGACGTCCGCGCCGTCGTCGTGCGAGGCGGCGCCCTTGAGGCCGATCAGCTCCAGCTTGTACGGCTCGTCCGCCAGCTCCTCGCGGGCCGCCTCGTCGCTGACGACGCGGCGCGAGAAGCGCTGGCCGCGCTTCTGGATCTCCTGCATCTTCTTCTCGACGGCCTTGAGGTCCTCGGGGGTGAAGGGCCTCGCCACGTCGAAGTCGTAGTAGAAGCCGTCCCGGACCGGCGGGCCGATGCCGAGCTTGGCCTCGGGGAACAGTTCCTGCACGGCCTGCGCCATGACGTGCGCGGTGGAGTGGCGCAGGATGTCGAGGCCGTCCTCGGAGGAGATGTCGACGGGCTCGACGCTCTCCCCGTCGCGCACCTCGTACGCGAGGTCCTTCAGGTCGCCGTCCACCCGGGCGGCGACGACGGAACGCTCGCCGGGGAACAGGTCGGCGGCCGTGGTGCCCGTCGTCACCGCTCGCTCTTCCCGCTCGGAATCGCGTTGGATGACCACACGGACGTCTGACACCGGACTCTCCTGCCTGAAGGTGGGGCGCTACCAGTCGCGGGTACGCGCTCCCCGGATCGTACCGAGCCGGGGCCGTCCACCGCGAAACGGTTACCGCGGGCGACGCTCCGTGTACTCCCCCGGCGCCCCCTCGCACGCCCCGCCTCGCCCGCTCCCGGTCACCGCGCCCCGTTGCGCGCGGCGGCGCCGGGTCTCCTCGGACGGGGGACGTTCCCCCTCCGCAGCCAGCGGTGCCGGCGGGTCGTCGAACTGCCGTAACCGAGGCGGGGTCTTGCCGCCGGCCCGCGTATGCCCGAAGCGGCCCGGGTATCACCCGAGCGGGCAGCAGGCGACAGCCAACTGCCGAGTTGGACTGAGGAGTTGGGTGACCATGACGCTCTGGTACGAGGGCCCGCTGGCTGCCTTCGCGACGGAGACCACCGGCGTGGACGTCGAGTCCGACCGGATCGTCGCCGCGGCCGTGGTCTGTCAGGACGTGCCGGGCGGGCGCCCCCGGGTCACGCGCTGGCTGGTCAACCCGGGCGTGCCGATACCGGAGCGGGCCACGGCGGTGCACGGCCTGACGGACGAGCAGGTGGCGCGGACCGGCCGGTGGCCGTCCCCGGTGATGGAGGAGATCGCCCGCGCGCTCAGCGACCACGGCGCGGCGGGCCGCCCCCTGGTGGTGATGAACGCGCCGTTCGACCTGACCCTGCTGGACCGCGAGTTGCGTCGGCACCGGGCGGCCACGCTCCCCCGCTACCTGGAGACCACCCCGCTGCGGGTGCTCGACCCGTGGGTGCTGGACCGGCACTTCGACCGCTACCGCAAGGGCGGCCGGACCCTGGCCGACCTGTGCGCGCACTACGCCCTGGAACCGGTCGGGGCGCACGACACCGCGGCCGACGCCCTGCGGGCGATGGAGGTGGTCCGGGCGGTGGGCCAGCGCTTCGCGGCCCGGCTCGGCCGGCTCTCGCCCGCCGAGCTGCACACCCTCCAGGCGGTCTGGCACGCCGCACAAGCCCGCGGTCCCCAGGCGTGGTTCGCCCGTCCCGGCGTCGAGGAGGCGGTCGACCCGGCTTGGCCGTTGCGCCCCGAGCTGCGGACCACCGTCTGAGGGGCCCGGCGGCGTCCGAACGCAGAAGGACCGGCCCGCCTTTCGGCGGACCGGTCCTCTCCCGGGTGGGCGATACTGGGTTCGAACCAGTGACCTCTTCGGTGTGAACGAAGCGCTCTCCCACTGAGCTAATCGCCCGGGAACGCACTGAACCATACAGGTCCCGGGCGGGTTCGTTCAAACCGTTCTGCCCGCCCCCGGCTGCGTGCCCCGACGCAGCAGCGCGGTGAGGCCGCGCCGCCCGCAGCGCATCATCCACGCGTGGTTGAGCAGGAAGAAGGGCCGGCCCGGCACGGCGAGCCGGCGCATCGACGGCCGGCGCACCTCGACCTCCTGTTCGTAGCGGGCCAGGGTGCCGAGCCCACCGGGCGCCAGGGTCCAGCGGGCCCAGCCGTCGAGGTCCCCGCTCATGGCGACCTCCAGCACCCCGGCGGCCGGGTCGCTCCGGAGGCGGGTCGCGGTGACGACGAGCGCGTACGGCAGGAACGAGCGGAACCGGGCGGTGCCGGCGGGCTGCCCGTCCCGGGTGCGCCCGGGCGCCGGGGTCACCTCCCGGACCTGCGGCCACCAGCGCGGGTACTCCTCGGCCCGTTCCAGGACGGCGAAGACGGTGCCGGGCGGCGCGGGCAGGTCCCAACGGCTGTGCAGGCGGTAGTGGCACCAGTCCATGCCGGCAGTGTGCCCGGCCGGGGGCGCCCCTCCCGGCGGGACGCGCCCGAGCACTGAGTACGCCGGCTGAGTACGCGTGCTCAGGTGGTGCGCGCCGATCGTCGTCACACTCCCGGTATGACGAACTACCCCCCGCCGGCCGAGGAACTTCGGCTGGTGGACCGCGAACTCGGGATGCTGGACGCCCGTCGAGCGGTCCTGCTCCAGCGCCGGGCCTGGCTGCTGAACGTGCTCCGGGCCGCCGCCCCCGTCCCGCCGCCGGCCCGCACGGGCCCGCCGTCCGGATGGAGGGCTCCGGGCCCCGACACGGGTGCGCGCGGGGTGCAGAACCTCCTGCTGGTGTTGGGCGGGTTGCTGCTGGCGGTGGCGGCCGTCGCCTTCACGCTGTTGAGCTGGGGGCGGATGGGCATCACGGGGCGCTCCCTGGTGCTCGGCGCGGTGACCGCGGCGGCGCTCGCCGTGCCGCTGGTCGCGCTGCGCCGGGGACTGCGCTCCACCGCCGAGGCGATCGCGGGCACCGGCCTGGTGCTGACGGTCCTGGACGCGTACGCCGTGCACCGGGTGGCGCTGCCCGAGCTGGGGGCGACGGCCTACACGGCGGTCGCCGCGGCGGTCCTGGCCACCGGGTGGGCGGGCTACGGGCTGGGGGTGCGCGCCCTGCGGCTGCCGGTCCCCGCGGCGGTGCTCGCCGCGCAACCGGTGCTGTTCCTGTGGGCGGTGGCGGCGGGGGCGGAGGTCCCGGTGCTGGCTGCGGCGCTCCTGGTGACGAGCGCCGGCGACACGGTGCTCGCGCTGCGTGCCCCGGGCCGTGCCGTGCGGATCACCGCCGCGGTGACGGCGGGGGTCGCGGGATCGGCGGCGGTGCTCGCGAGCCTGTGGCAGGTGGGGTCGGCCGACTCGTGGGCGGACTCCCTGGTCGGTGCCGCGCTGTTGGCCGCCACCGCGGCCCTCGCGGTGGCGGCGGCCCGGGCGGTGGCGTCGACGGGGCTCGCCCTGGCGCTGTCGCTGACCGGCGGTCTCCTCGCGGTGGCGGCGCTCGGTGTCGTCCCGGCCCGGTTCCTGCCGGACGCCTGGGTGCTCCCCGGGTACCTGTCGGTCGCGCTCGTCCTGGGCGCCGCGGCCCTGTTGCCGGAGCCCTCGCGGTGGCCGGCCGGTCCGGTGCGCCGCGGTGCGCTGCTGGCGGCGGGGGTCGTGCAGACGGCGGGCCTGCTGTGGGCGGGCCCCGTGGTGGCGCTGGGCGTGGTGGGACCGCTGCGGCAGTGGGGCGCGGTGTGGTCCGGGACTCCCGAGCACCTGCCGTCTTCGGCAGGAGCAGCCGGGCTCCCGGAGCCGCTGGCGGCGACCGTGGTCCTCGGGGTGCTCGCCGCCGTGGCGTACGGCCTCGCCGTGCTGCGGGAGCGCGGCGGCGTCCCGGACCCGCGGCTGCGGCTCGCCGTCGTCGTGCTGGGCTGGGCGGGCGCGGTGTCGCTCCCGCTCGCCCTACGACTGCCCTACGCGGCGGCACTGACGGCGTACGGGGTGCTGGTGGCCGTACTGGTGGCCCAGGGGTGCCGTCGCGGCGGGACGGCGCCCGGCAGCGCCACGCCCGGCGAGGAGGGCGGGCCGGCGGCACTGCCGCACCCGGCGCTGCCGCTCGCCCTGCTGACCTCGTTCAGCACCACGTCCCTGGCCCTGGCCACGCAGACCGCCACCCTGGTGGTCCTGGGCGCCCTGTGCGCCCTGTCCGGCGGTGCCGGTCGAGCGCTGCGCGGGAGCCGTGTGCCGCTCGCGGCCCCGGTGGCGGCCGTGGTCTGCCTCGGCTACGCCACCGGCCTGCTCGGGGCCGTCGGCGCGGCGCTCGACCTCGGCCACCCGGGCACCGCCCTGCTGGTCCTCACCGTGCCGACGGTCACCGTCCTGCTCGCGGCCTGGCTCGGGGACGATCCGCTGACCCGGGCCGTGGAGGGCGGCGGGGTGCCGGCGGCCGTCGTCGCGGTGCTGCTCGCCGTACCGGACGCAGCGGCGCTCTCCCTGGTCCTCGGCCTGTGCGGCGGGCTGGCTGCGGTGACCGCGCTGCGCGCCGACCGGCGGGCGGCGGGGTACGTGGCGGCCACGCTGTTCGTGCTGTCCGCCTGGGCCCGGCTGCTCGGCTGGGAGGTGACGGCCCCGGAGGCGTACGCCCTTCCGGTGACGGTGCTGGCCCTGGCGGTGGGAGTGCTGCGCAGGCGGGGCCGGCCGCTGACCTCCTCCTGGACCGCGTACGGGCCGGGTCTGGCCGTGACGCTGCTGCCCTCGCTGATGGCTGCGTGGTCCGACACCGGATGGGTACGGCCGCTGCTGCTCGGCGCGGGGGCGCTCGGCGTGACCCTGGTGGGTGCGCGCCACCGCCTCCAGGCGCCGCTGGTCCTCGGCGGGACGGTCGTCGCGCTGGTGGCCCTGCACGAACTCGCCCCGTACGTCGCCCAGGTGGCGGGAGCCCTGCCGCGCTGGCTGCCCCCGGCGCTCGCCGGTCTGCTGCTGTTGACGGTGGGAGCGACGTACGAACACCGTCTGCGGGACGTGCGCCGTTTCCGTACGGCACTCGGTCGGCTGCGCTGAGGACCGACGGGTGAGGGGTGCCCCGCCCGGGGCCGCGCGACCCCGGGCGGGGCTTCGACGGGGGTCGCGGCGGGGCGAACTGAGCGCCGGTCAGAATCACCCCGGAGAAGCCGAGTTCCGACACAGGGAATTCACCGGAAAGCGACGGTGACAATTCAGCCTCGAACACGGTCAGTGAAGTATCACGCCAAATACCCGTGGCCCGGAGGCTTTGGGGCCTCCGGGCCACGGGTCCGGGGTGGGCGATACTGGGTTCGAACCAGTGACCTCTTCGGTGTGAACGAAGCGCTCTCCCACTGAGCTAATCGCCCCGGGTGCACGGAGAACATTACCGCATGTCAGCCGGCGCTCCGACCACCCCGGCCCGCCCGACGGACGGGCCCGCCGGGCGGCTCACCACTCGACGTCCCAGGGCATGGCCAGCCCGTACTTCCACAGGTAGTAGCCCATGAGCACACCGATGATGGTGAGCCCGAGCCCCGTGAGGATCATGTTCCGACGGCGCACCTTGGGGTCGAGTGCCCGCTGCGCCGCCTCGGTGACCTTGCGTTTCGTCCATCGGAGCACCAGCTGGGCCCAGACGAACTCGGTCGCCCAGATGGCCATGCCGGCGAAGATGACCAGCCAGCCGGGACCGGGCAGCACCAGCATCGCGACGCCGGCGCCGACCACGGCGAGCCCCACGATGAACACACCGACCTGCCAGCTCAGGTGCAGCACCTTGCGCCGTTGGACGTACGCCGGGGCCCGGGAGCCCAGGGGCCGTTCCGCCTGCTCGTCTTCCGCGTCGTCGGCCGCCAAGGCCACCTTCCCCGTTCCGTCACTCCCCGTATTCATGGGGACAAACGTACCCGAAGGAATCCGGTCACCGGAATGGTCCCGTGGTACGAACAATGGCTCCGCCGTACGGGGTACCTAAAGACACGCAAAACCCTCAGAGGGGTTTACAACGACACCGTAGGTGGCATGTCGATTTCGCCGACGTGCGAATCCCCGAGCGCACACTGAGCGAAAGGCCATGGCGCTTATGAACACCACGGTCAGCTGCGAGCTGCACCTGCGCCTCGTTGTGTCGAGCGAGTCCTCACTGCCTGTTCCCGCAGGACTGCGGTATGACACGGCCGATCCCTACGCCGTGCACGCCACCTTTCACACCGGAGCCGAGGAGACCGTCGAGTGGGTCTTCGCCCGTGATCTCCTCGCCGAGGGCCTGCACCGGCCCACCGGCACCGGCGACGTCCGCGTCTGGCCGTCCCGGAGCCACGGTCAGGGCGTGGTGTGCATCGCCCTGAGCTCCCCCGAAGGTGAGGCCCTACTGGAGGCCCCGGCGCGGGCCCTGGAATCGTTCCTGAAGCGAACGGACGCAGCCGTGCCGCCGGGCACGGAACACCGCCACTTCGATCTCGATACGGAGCTGTCCCACATCCTGGCCGAGAGCTAGGAGAGGTCCGGGAGAGCCACCGCACGACGAGAGAGGGCAGGCACAGCCACACCGAACGAGCCCGACGCCGTCCGACTCGGGGAGACGGCGCGGGCCCCGGCCCCCGTAGAGGGCACTCACCGGCGCCACCGCAGCGGAACACCGTGCGGGGGCGCCGGTGAGTGCGTTCGGGGCCCGGGAGGGGCGCAGGCGCCCGTACAGGGGCTCGCGGAGCCAGTAGCATCGGCCCTCAGACGGGCCACGGGTCCGGTTCGCGGCCAGGGGAGCGATTCGTGCTGATCACCCATGACACCCGGTGCGCTCTGAACACCGTGGTCGATCTGGTGAACTCCGCACCGGAGGACGACGGCGCCGATCCGAAGAGTGACGGGTTGGCCGACCTCACCGCGCTGCGGGCCTTCGTGCGCGACCACGAGATCAGCGACGTCGGCGCCCTGACCGACGCGGACCTCACCGCCGTGCACCGGGTCCGCGCCCGGTTCGCCGAGGCGTTCGCGGGCCACGGTCCGGCGACGGTGGCGGCACTGATCAACGAACTGGTGGCCGGAGCGGGCACCACCCCACGGCTCACCGACCACGACGGCTACGACTGGCACATGCACTACTTCGCGCCGGGAGCCTCCATCGGGGACCACCTCGCGGCGGACTGCGGGATGGCCCTCGCGTTCTTCGTGGTCGCCGGGGAGCAGGAACGGCTGCGCCGCTGCGCGGCCCCGGACTGCCGGCGGGCCTTCGTGGACCTGTCCCGGAACCGCTCCCGTCGCTACTGCGACGGCCGCACCTGCGGCAACCGTCTGCACGTCGCCGCGTACCGGGCCCGCCGCAGGGAAGCCACCGGCTGATCGGGGCGGGCCGCCCGTCCCCCGCGCCCGGTCAGCGTCCCAGCAGGAACAGGTCGTGCACCGCCCCCATCATCAACAGGGCGCCGATCACCGTCAGGAAGATCATCAGTGGTGGTTGGGAGAGGGCGTAGAGACACCCCTGCGCCTCCTGGGGAACCCCCGCGGGCACGTCGGCGCAGGGCGTCCCGGTCCGTTCCGGTCGAACGGGGACGGGAGGCGGCGGTTCGACCGGCTCCCGCCGGCTCACGGGACGCGCCGACCGTCCCCCGTACGCTGTGACCCAGGGTGACCGTCGGAGGTCCTTGCGGCCCACCGGACGGGCGTGCGCCCGGCGGACCGCCACCGGGGACGGGGGTGGCCCTGCCGGGTGCGCGTGGGACGGGTCGGCTCCCGAGGGGAGCCACACCGAGGGCGCGGTGCGTCGGTTCCGGGGCCGGCGTGCGCTGGGGCGCACGGTGTGGGCGGGGGTGGCTGTGTGGGTGGGGGTGGCTGTGTGGTTCCTGGTGGCGCCGTCGTCCAGGGGGGCCCGACCGGCCCGGTCCGCCGTGTTCGCGGCGACTGGATCGACGAGGGCGGCACCGTGGTGCGTGGTGTCGAGCATCTCGCGCCGATGATGACGCATCGCCAGACGCGACGCGATCAACACGCCCGTATTGGGCGGGAGTTCACCGGATTCCGTGTCACATGTTGAGACGGCTCGGCAGGGCGTTCGTGCCCCGGGCGGGGCTCCCGGCGGGAGCCGACAGCCGTCAGATGCCGTGCTTCTTCAGAATGGCCTCGATGTCGCTGAAGTCCTCCGAGCCGGGGGCCGAGGACGGTCGGGAGGCGGGCTTGGCGGACTGCTTGGACGGCTTGAGCGACGGACGGCCGCTCGCCGGCGACGACGCGCCGGGCGCCACCGCCTCCCGCTCCGCGGCGCCGGCCGCCTTCGCCTGGGCCTTGGCCGCCCGCCGGTCCTTGCGGCTCATCCCGCGCCGCCGCTCCACCGCCCGGGTCGTCATGAACAGGCCCCACGCCACGCCGAGCACCCCGAACCCGGCCCACGCGGTCGGGCTGAAAGCGGTGTCCACGATCCACTGGACGGCCCCGGTCATGACCAGCCCGAGCGGTACGAGTGCATAGGCGGCCGTCCGGGCCGCGGCGAGGAACCGCTTGCGGTAGGCGGTGACCGCCGCGATGCCCAGGCCCGCCACGGCCACGGCGGAACACACGGTTTCGGCAATCATTCCGGCCTCCAACTGAATCGGTCGGACGGTTCGTCCCCATCCATCCTGCACCGACCCCGCCCCCTCGGGCCACGGCCGGAACGCACCTCAGGGAGAACTCGGGGTCGATCTCCTCCCCAGGTCCCGGGCCGGACCCGCCGGGGAGAGCTGCGAGACTTGCCCCATGAACGACTCCGCTCTCCCGCAGCCCGCGGGCCGTCCCGTCCTCGACCTCTGGTGCGAGCTCCAGTGCCCCGACTGCCGGACCGCGCTGGACGACCTCCACGCCCTGCGGGCCCGCTACGGGGACCGGCTGGAGCTGCGGCTACGCCACTTCCCGCTGGCCAAGCACCGGCATGCGTTCGCCGCCGCCCAGGCCGCGGAGGAAGCGACGGTGCAGGGCCGGGGTTGGGCCTACGTCGAGGCGGTACTCGCCCGGGCCGAGGAACTGGACCGCGGGGGCGAGGCGTTGCTGGTCGAGGTGGCCCGGGAACTGGGGTTGGACGCGGACGAGTTCGACACCGCGCTGATCGACGGGCGACACACCCTGATCGTCGACGCCGACCAGGCGGAGGGCAAGGCGCTGGGCGTGACGGGCACCCCGACGTACGTCGTCGACGGGCAGCGGCTCGACGGGGGCGAGAGTCAGGACGGGCTGCGGGAGCGCATCGAGGAGATCGTGGACGGACTGCTCGCCCGCTGACCCTTCCCGCCGCAGCGGTCACAGGGGCTTGTAGAGGTGGTGGACGGTCGGCTCGTACCCCAGCGACTCGTACAGCCGCAGGGCCGGGGTGTTGCCGAGGAAGACGTTGAGGCCGATCGTCCGGTGCCCCGCGGCGAGCGCCTGCGCCGCGGCGTGCCGCATCAGGGTGCGTCCGTGGCCGTGGCCCCGGTGCTCCGGGACGACCTCCACCTCGTAGACGTAGGAACCGTCGGCGCCGAACGCGACCCACACCGTGCCGACCACCGCGCCCCGGTGTTCGAGGACGCTGATCGCCGCCTCCGGGGTGTCGAGCCCGTCGGGCAACAGTCGGACGTAGTCGCGCTCGGCCCTGACCCGGGCCTCGTCCTCCGGCACGCCCCGTTCGATCCAGTCACCGACGTACGCCTCCTGGGACGCCGTGAGCCAAGGGCCGTACTCGGCCGGGGTCATCGGCCGGGCCGAGCCGTCCGGGGGCGAAGGCGCCGCCCGGTCGAGGTCGAGGGCCATGAGCCGGTTGCGTTCCACGTACCCGAGGGCCCGGGCGAGTCGCAGGGCCACCGGGGCGTCGGCCGGTACCGACGCCTCGATCCGCCGGCAGCCCCAGCCGCGGGCCACCTCCTCGGCGGCGAGCGCGGCAACGGTCCCCCGGCCGCGGCCCCGGTCCGGCTCGTCGACCCGCAGCTCGCGCACCCGGGCCACCCGGGGGCCGAACC
This sequence comes from Streptomyces sp. NPDC127068, assembly GCF_042724695.1. Lineage (NCBI taxonomy): Bacteria > Bacillati > Actinomycetota > Actinomycetes > Kitasatosporales > Streptomycetaceae > Streptomyces > Streptomyces sp. NPDC127068. The sequence goes on from NZ_JBHXEN010000007.1 coordinate 171,566, forward strand.
GCTCGTGGGTGGCGAGGTCGATCTCGCCCACGGGACGACTGTTGACGCAGATCCGGAAGTGCCGGGCGCGGCCCCCGTCGGCGAGTTGCTGGAGCGGCCCGGTCGGCCGCAGGGTGGTGGTCATCGCTGATGTCTACCCGCCGAACGGCACCGAGTCATCGGGATTTCGGGAGCGCGCCCGGGGGCACGGCCACCGGCTCACGGGTCCAGGTCGTCGGCGGACCGCTCGGCGAAGATCCGCATCGTCTTGGCGGTCACGGGTCCGGGCGCCGGCAGTTCACGGCCGTCGACGCGGTGCACGGCCTGGACGTCACGCAGCGTCGAGGTGAGGAAGATCTCCTCCGCGCGCTCCAGGACGTCCAACGGCAGGTCCGTCTCCTGTGCGCCCGCCCACTCGACGGCGAGCGCCCGGGTGATGCCCGCGAGGCAGCCCGAGGCGACCGGCGGGGTGTGGAGCTGGCCGTCGAGGACGACGAAGACGTTCGATCCGGTGCCCTCGCAGAGCCGTCCGACGGTGTTGCCGAACAGTGCCTCCGTGGCGCCCCGTTCCCGGGCCCGGGCGAGCGCGACCACGTTCTCGGCGTACGAGGTGGTCTTCAGCCCGGCCAGGGCGCCGCGCTCGTTGCGGGTCCAGGGCACGGTGACGACCGCGGTGGTGTCGGCGCGCCGGGCGACCGGGCCGATCGCGACGACCAGGGTGGGCGGGTGTTCGCCCCGGTCGGAGCCGAGCGGGGACTCGCCCCCCGTGTAGGTGACGCGCAGCCGCCCGAGCGGCATGGGGTTGGCGTCCACGACGGCGTGGCAGGCCCGGCGGACCTCGTCGAGGTCGGGCTCCGGCAGGCCGAGGCCGCGGGCGGAGCGCGCCAGCCGGTCCAGGTGGCGGGTCAGGGCGAAGGCCCGCCCGTCGACGGTCTTCATCGTCTCGAAGATCCCGTCACCGACGGTGAGTCCGTGGTCGAACACGGAGACGCGCGCGGACGCGCCGTCCCGGAGTCCGCCGTCGAGCCAGAGTTTCACGGGGAGCCCTCCAGGGGGTCGGGGTCCGTGGTGGGCGGCGAGCCGCCCGACGCCACGGTGAGCAGTCTGGCCGCCTTCAGTTCGGTCTCGCGCCACTCGCGTTCCGGGTCCGAGCCCCAGGTGATGCCCGCACCGGTGCCGAAGCGCAGCAGACCCGCGGCACGGTCGATCCAGAAGGTGCGGATGCCCACGGCCAGCTCACCCGTGCCCCGGTCGGCGTCGACCCAGCCGATGCCCCCACAGTAGGGGCCGCGCGGTCCGACCTCCAGGGCCTCGATGATCCGCAGGGCGCTGGACTTGGGCGCGCCCGTGACCGACCCGGGCGGGAAGGCGGCGGCCAGCAGCTCCGCCCAGCCGGCGCCGGGGCGCAGTTCGCCGCGGACGGTGGAGACGAGGTGGACGAGCCCGGGGTGCTTCTCGACCACGCAGAGGTCGGGGACGGTGACCGAGCCCGTGACGCAGACCCGGCCGAGGTCGTTGCGGACCAGGTCCACGATCATGACGTTCTCGGCGTGGTCCTTCTCCAGCAGGTCGGCCTCGGTGCGTCCGGTCCCCTTGATCGGCCCCGACTCCACGGTCCGGCCCGTGCGGCGCAGGAACAGTTCGGGCGAGGCGGTGGCGATCTCCACGCCGTGCTCCGGCAGGCGAATCGTTCCGGCATAAGGGGCGGGGTTGTCGCGGGCGAGCAGTGCGGTCAACGCGTCCACGTCCGCGTCCCCGGCCACCGGAGCCGACAGGACCCGGCACAGGTTCGCCTGGTACACCTCGCCCGCCGCTATGTGGGCGCGGATGCGCCGCACGCCCCCGGTGTACGCCTCGCGGTCGAGCGAGGACGACCAGTCGTCCGGGCCGGGTCCCCGCCACGCCCCCGGAGTCGGCGCGGGCACCGGAGCGGGTCGTACGTCGTCGAAGCGCGCGCACACCAGCCGGCCCTCGAAGTCGGCACACACGGCCCAGAAGCCCCGGCCGTCCAACGCGGCGGGATCGCTGGTCACGTCACGCAGACCGGTGGCGAGGAGGCCGCCGAAGCGGGCCAGGGCGGGGAGGGTACGCACGGCTGCGAGTCTAGGCCGGGGGACCCGGTGGGCGCCGTGGGGTGGTGTCGGGGCAGCACGCTGCGTAAACGCGTTTTTGTGGTTCCCCGGGAATCCGCTAGAGTTCAACACGTCGCCGGGACGCGCAAGCGCACCGAAACGACATGCGGACGTAGCTCAGTTGGTAGAGCGCAACCTTGCCAAGGTTGAGGTCGCGAGTTCGAACCTCGTCGTCCGCTCAGGAGCGGGGAGTTCCCAGAACCCGCCGCATCCCTGGTGGAGTGGCCGAGAGGCGAGGCAACGGCCTGCAAAGCCGTCTACACGGGTTCAAATCCCGTCTCCACCTCCACGGACGATTAGCTCAGCGGGAGAGCGCTTCCCTGACACGGAAGAGGTCACTGGTTCAATCCCAGTATCGTCCACTGGACCCGGCATCGGGTGCCCGCGCGATTAGCTCAGCGGGAGAGCGCTTCCCTGACACGGAAGAGGTCACTGGTTCAATCCCAGTATCGCGCACGCAGTACACGCACCACCCTCCGGTCGACTCCGGCGTGGCCCTCCGGGCCGCCGCTCCTGGTAGTCTCCCGGGACACCCGCGCGATTAGCTCAGCGGGAGAGCGCTTCCCTGACACGGAAGAGGTCACTGGTTCAATCCCAGTATCGCGCACCACCCGTCAGCCCCCGGTCGTCCTCGACACCGGGGGCTGCGTCGTGCCCGGGCCGCGTGCTCACGTACGGACTCCGTGCCCCGGGGGCCGGGATGCCTCCGGGGCACGGAACCGTTCACGCGCCGTCGTGCGACGGGCCGGCGAGCCGTGGGCTCAGGAGGAGAACAGCATCCGCCCGAAGCCGCGGTTCCGGTGGCCGCCGTGCCCCCCGTGGTGACCGTGGTGCGCGCCGTGCCCACCGTGCTGCGGTGCGCCCCAGGCCGGTGCCGGCGGGGCCTGGGCGGGGTAGCCCTGCGGGGCGGGCGGCGGGGGCGCGGGCTGGGTCCACTGGGACTCCAACCGCGTCAGCGCCTCAAGCTCGCCGTAGTCCAGGAATATCCCGCGGCAACCGGAGCACTGCTCGATCTGGACGCCGTTGCGGTTGTAGGTGTTCATGGGCGCGTGGCACTTCGGACACTGCATGGACGGGCTCAACTCCTCGCCGTTAGGTACCGCTTCGCCGGAATGCTGCCCGGCTTTCGTTCTCCTGCACCCTACTTCGCTTCCCTCCCGGCCAACTCCCCCGACGAACGGGTCACTCGGCGGGCGGCGCCCCGCCCATCCGGTCGCAGGCGCTGATCACCGCCCACTCGTCCCCGTCGGGCGGGCGGCCCTCCCGCAGGCTCCTGGTGATCGCCAGGGCCGCCGTCTGCACGGTCAGGGCCCGCGCGACGACGTCCAGCGCCGGCCAGGGGTCGCCCCCGGCGGGCACCGCGGGGCCCTCCCCCGCGCGGTACGCGCCGAGGAAACGGCTCCACTCGTCCGGACCGAGCAGCCCGCACGCGTACCAGGCGGCGGGCCGGGCGAGGTCCCAGGCGGCCGGCCCGGCGCCGAGGTCGTCCACGTCGATCAGGCGCCAGGGGCCGTCCGGCGCCCTGACCAGTTGCCCCAGGTGGAGGTCGCCGTGGCAGAGCGCGGGCGGGCCCGGTGCCGCCGCCTCGCCCCGGGCCCAGGGCGGCAGGGTCCGCCAGGCACGTTCCACGGCTGCGACGGCCGCTGCCGCCGGGCCCGCGGGCAGCGGCCACGGGAGGCCGGGCCCGCCGCCGGCCCCGGTCCGCATCCGGTGGACGGCCAGCGCGGCCTTCGTCGGCCCGCGCATCGCGGGCAGGGGACCGGGCAGCCGGGACACGTCGACGCGGTGGAGGCGGGCCAGCAGGGCGCCCGCAGCCTCCCACGGCGCGCGCTCGGGGGCGTCGGGATCGACCGGGACCCCGTACGGCCAGAGGCTGACCGGGCGGCCGGCCAGTGTCGTCGCGGGGGCGGCGGTGTGCTCCGCCGCGCCGGGGGCCAGCGGGGGCAGCAACACGTCCGCCAGCGCGGGGTGGCCCGCCACCGCGATCCGGGCGGCCAGTTCGTCCGGGTCGGAGCCGTCGGCATGCGCCTTGGCCACGACGTCACCGTGGCGCACCACGACCCCGTCGTCCCGGCGGGCGAGCACGTCACCGACGTGCCCGCAGCGGCACTCCGTATCCGCCCCGTGGACCGCGGTCCGGGCCCGTACCCGCAGTCCCCGCACCACCGCACCGCTCATCGACTGCCCCGCCCCTGGTTCGACGCCCCGCTCGACGGAGGGTCCGTACCGGCCGCCGCGCTCCGGTCAGCCTACGAGCCCGCCCGCCCCGCGTGCGGCCGAGGGGGCTGACACAGCAAAGTGCCCGCGCAACCTCCCCAGGTTGCGCGGGCCTTGTGCCGTCCGCCGCACCCCCGTCCCCACGGGGTTTCATGGTGGGATGTCCCCGCCCGGACCGCTCTTCCGGGCCCGGGGCGCCGCTCAGCGCCCCAGCATCTCCACCACGGACGACGCTTGGGTGACCACTGCCTCCCAGCCGCCGAAGACGACTACGAGCAGGGCCGCCAGGGGGAGGACCATGGCCGTCGCCACCAAGGGGTGGCGCTCACCGGGCCGGCTGCCGTCGAACGCGGCGTACGCCTTGCGTCCTCGTGCACGGATCATGGTCCGGGTGGCCGTGTCCGCCATGGTCCCTCTCCTGGTTGTCTCCCGTGCGGGACCCGGTGCCGGGCCCGTCGCACGTCGTGTGTACGGAGCGGCGGGCGCTTGACCTCGGGGGACGAGTACCGCACCCGCCGCTTGACGACAAATCTATGACCGGGGAGCCGTCCGGTCGTCATGCCCTCGTATCGCATGCCGGGCCTCCGCAAGGATGACCGGCTCCCCCGTACGTACTCCCCTGGGTGGAGACGGGCGCGCACGTCTCGGGGTCTTCCCCGAGGGGAGCCGCCGGGGCCGGTGGCGGACGGCCGGGGCGGTGTGCCCGCCCCGGGTGAGTTCGCTCACTTCCACCCCGTCCGCTCGGGTCCGCGACGCCCCGCGGCGACCCGTGCCGCCGGCCGCCCGCGCCTTCGGGTGACGCCCCCGGAGCAGGCGTGCGGATACTCCGGGGCCGCCACCCGACGTCGGGTCAACCTCCTTGGTCGAAAAGCCGGTTGGTCCCGGTCGCGGGACCTCCACGCAAGCCGCTCGGGCTCCCTGACTCCCCTTCATGCGGCTGGTCCGGCACCGACAATCGATCGGATCGAGAGGGCGCGGCCTCTGCGCGCTCCGGGCCCGGTGTACGTAAGCTGTGGCTCGTCAACCGGACCGGGCAGCGGGGATGAACATGGCGATGATGCGCCTGAGGCGTGAGGACCCGCGTGTGGTCGGCTCGTTCAGGCTGCACCGACGGCTCGGAGCGGGCGGCATGGGGGTCGTCTACCTCGGGTCCGACCGCCGTGGCCAGCGGGTCGCGCTGAAGGTCATCCGCCCCGATCTCGCCGAGGACCAGGAGTTCCGCCAGCGGTTCGCCCGTGAGGTGTCGGCGGCCCGTCGCATCCGCGGTGGCTGCACGGCGCGGCTGGTCGCCGCCGATCTGGAGGCGGAGCGGCCCTGGTTCGCCACCCAGTACGTACCCGGGCCCTCCCTGCACGACCGGGTCGCCGATGACGGTCCGCTGCCCGCGGCCGACGCGGCGGCGATCGGAGCGGCACTGTCCGAGGGGCTGGTCGCGGTCCACGAGGCCGGGGTCGTCCACCGGGACCTGAAGCCGTCGAACATCCTGCTGTCCCCCAAGGGCCCCCGGATCATCGACTTCGGCATCGCCTGGGCGACCGGCGCGAGCACGCTGACGCACGTCGGCACCGCGGTCGGCTCCCCCGGGTTCCTCGCCCCGGAACAGGTACGGGGTGCCGCCGTCACCCCGGCGACCGACGTGTTCGCGCTCGGTGCGACGCTCGCGTACGCGGCGACCTCCGACTCGCCCTTCGGCCACGGCAGTTCCGAGGTGATGCTGTACCGCGTGGTGCACGAGGAGCCCCAGCTGCACGGAGTGCCCGACGCGCTGGCGCCCCTGGTGCGGGCCTGTCTCGCGAAGGACCCCGAGGAGCGGCCCAGCACCCTGCAACTCTCCCTGCGGCTCAAGGAGATCGCCGCGCGTGAGGCCCAGGGTCTGACCGATCCGCGACCGCCCGTGCCGCGCGGTCAGCCGGACCGGCCCTCGGGGGGCCTGGCCGCGGAGTACGCCGCGCAGCGCACCCAGCGCCGGCCGCAGGGCACCCCGCCCCCGCGGCCCTCCTCGTCGTCCAAGGCGTCCCGGGCCGCACAGCCGACCCAGCGTTCCGGAACGGGTCGCCCGCCCCGCCCCACCCAACCGTCCGGGACGAGCCGCTCGGGCGCCCGTCCGGGGAATGGTTCGCGGAGCGGCACCCGGGCCCCCCGCTCGGGCACCCGGCCCGCCCCCCGCAACGGGCGCGAGCGGCAGCGGCCGACGGGTGCGGGGCGGCGTCCGGCGAACCCCCGGCTGCTGCGCCAGCGGCTCATCGTGTTCGTGGTGGTGACGCTGCTGGTGGCGCTGGGCATCGCCGCCGCCCAAGGCTGCCAGGGTCCCGCAAGCGGGGCCGGGGTTCCCGCACCCGTGGTGACGCACGCCGCGGACCGGGCCGCTCCCGACGCCACCGCCGCCCGCTGACGCCGGCGGGGCGCCGGTCGGGCCGTCGGGTCAGGCGGTCGGACGGCCGGTGACGACCGCGTAGAAGGCGACCGCCGCGGCGGCGCCCACGTTCAGCGAGTCCACACCGTGCGCCATCGGGATGCGGACCCACTCGTCCGCGGCCCGCAGGGCCCGGGTGGAGAGGCCGTCGCCTTCCGCCCCCAGCATCAACGCGACCCGTTCCCGGCGGTGCGGCGCCGCCGCGTCCAGGGTGACCGCCCGCTCGTCGGGGGTCAGTGCGAGGAGGTCGAAGCCCGCCGCGCGCACCGTTTCCAGTCCGTTCGGCCAGGACTCCAGTCGGGCGTACGGCACGGAGAACACGGCGCCCATGGAGACCTTCACGGAACGGCGGTACAGCGGGTCGGCGCAGTCCGGGGAGAGCAGCACGGCGTCCATGCCGAGGGCCGCGGAGGAACGGAAGATGGCGCCGATGTTGGTGTGGTCGTTCACCGACTCCATGACGACGACCCGGCGGGCGGTGGTCAGCAGGTCGTCCGCGGTCGGCAGGGGGGCGCGCTGCATGGAGGCGAGGGCACCCCGGTGGACGTGGTAGCCGGTGACCCGCTCCGCCAGTTCGGGGGTCACCACGTAGACGGGCGCGGGGAGTTCGTCGATCACGTCACGCAGGGCGTCGACCCATTTGGACGACAGCAACATCGACCGCATCGCGTACCCGGCGTCCCGTGCGCGGCGGATGACCTTCTCGCCCTCGGCGATGAACAGTCCTTCGGCGGGCTCGCGCCGGCGGCGCAGTTCGACGTCGGTGAGTCCGGTGTAGTCCCGCAGTCGGGGGTCGTCGGGGTCCTCGACGGTGATCAGTTCGGCCACGGGGTGGTACCGCCTTGTCCGGGTTCGGGGCCAGTGGGGGTGGGGAGGGGGGCGCTTCGACCGTGCGTACGGGCCCGGTGGGGTGGCACCGGGCCGGTACGGGTTCAGCTGGGTGCGGCCCCGGTGGGGGCGCCCGGCGCAGGGGGGCCGACCCGGACGACGTCACCGATGACGATCACCGCGGGCGGGCGCACGCCCTCGCGCTCGACGGTGGCGGCGACGGTCGCGAGCGTCGCGTCCACCCGGCGCTGGGCGGGGGTGGTGCCCTCCTGGACGAGGGCCACGGGTGTGTCGGCGCCCCGACCGTGGGCGATCAGCGCCTCCGCGATCCGGCCGATCTTGTCCACGCCCATCAGCACGACGAGGGTGCCGCGCAGTCGGGCGAGGGCCGCCCAGTCGACCAGCGAACGGGCGTCGTCGGGTGCCACGTGGCCGCTGACGACGGTGAACTCGTGGGCGACGCCCCGGTGGGTGACCGGAATGCCCGCCGCGCCGGGCACGGAGATCGAGCTGGAGATGCCGGGGACGACCGTGTACGGGATGCCGGCCTCGACCAACGCCTCGGCCTCCTCCATGCCCCGACCGAAGACGAACGGGTCGCCGCCCTTGAGGCGGACCACCGTCCGGCCGGCCCTGGCGTGCTCGATCAGCGCCTCGTTGATGGCTTCCTGGGCCATGAACCGGCCGTAGGGGATCTTCGCCGCGTCGATCACCTCGACGTGGGGCGGCAGTTCGGCGAGCAGATCGCGGGGGCCGAGCCGGTCCGCGATGACGACGTCCGCCTCGGCGAGCAGTCTGCGGCCCCGGACGGTGATCAGGTCGGGGTCGCCGGGGCCCCCGCCGACGAGCGCGACGGACGCGGCGCGGGCCCGGTGGTGGGGGGCGACGAGGGTCCCGTCGCGCAGTCCCTCGACCACGGCGTCCCGGATCGCTGCGGTGTGCCGGGGGTCACGGCCCTGGGCGTCGGTGGTGAGGACGGCCACGGTGACGCCGGCGCTGTGGCCGGTGGCGGGGGTCCAGGCGGTGGCGGCGTCGGCGTCGTCGGAGCGCACGCACCAGATCCGGCGGGCCTCGGCCTCCGCGGACGCCCGGGTGTTCGCCGCACGGTCCTGGGTGGCCACCAGGACGTACCAGGCGTCCGCGAGGTCGCCGTCCTCGTAGCGGCGGCGGTGCCAGGTGAGTTCGCCGGAGTCGGCCATGGCCTCCACGGAGGGGGTGGCCGAGGGCGAGACGAGGTGGATGTCGGCGCCGGCTGCGATCAGTGCGGGAAGGCGGCGTTGCGCCACCTGGCCGCCGCCGAGCACCACGACCCGGCGGCCGGTGAGGCGGAGCCCGACGGGGTAGGCGGGATCGCTGGCGGACGTGGGCATGGCGGCTCCTCGGGTGGGCCGCTGCGACGGTGGAGCGGCGTGCTGTTCCGGACGGGCGGAGACCCCTGTCCACGGGCGCCCGGACGTGTCAGGGCGCCCCGGGGGAGGGGGGAGCCCGGGGGAAAACGGTGGAGATTAAAAAAAAGAACCAGACGAGCGGGGTATGTGTGTAGTTCTAG
>NZ_JBHXEN010000008.1:0-87686 GCF_042724695.1 Streptomyces sp. NPDC127068
TACCCACCCCCCCACCCCCCCGGCCCGATCTTTTTTTTAAAACCCCCCCCCTCCCGCGCGGGGGGGGGGGGGGGGGCGCCCCCCCCCCCCCCCCCCCCCGCCCGCCCGTTCCGTCAAGCCGGGTGTCACTCCGTGAAGTCGACCCCGCTGCCGCGCCGGGACCGGTCGACGGAGAGCGTGAACACGTCGGGCCGGCCGTAGTGACCGGCCACGTCCAGGTCGAGGGCCTCCTCGTAGCGGCGCCCCGTGTCCAGGGTGGCCGTGATGAGGCGGGCCTCGTCGTAGACCGGTTCGACGATCCAGGAACCGTCCGGTCCCACGATGCTCGAACCGCCGGTGAAGAGCGGTCCGTCGGCCGGGGCGTCCGGGCCGACGCCCGCCCGGTAGGCGTCCAGCAGGTCGGCCGGCACGTCGTCGGTGGAGAGCACCAGCCCGGCCGAGACCACGAAGCAGCGGCCCTCCAGCGCGTAGGAACGCGCGGCGATCACATGGCTCTCCGGCATGTCGGGCCAGGCGGCGACGTGGATCTCCTCGTTCTGTGCGTGCAGCGCGTGCCGGGCCAGGGGGTGGAAGTGCTCCCAGCACACCAGGGACCCCACCCGTCCGGCCGGGGTGTCCACCACCCGCAGTCCCGCCCCGTCGCCCGCCGCCCAGACGATGCGTTCGGTGTGCGTCGGGGTGAGCTTGCGGTGCACGTTGAGCGTGCCGCCGTCGGGGCCGATGGTGACCAGGGAGTTGTAGAGGGAGCCGGAGGACCGGGCGGCCCGCTCGTTGAGTCCCAGGACGACGGTCACCCCGTGCTCCCGGGCCGCCGTCCGGACGGGCGCGAGCGCGTCGTCCCCGCCCTCGTGGTCCAGGACGGGGCTCTGTTCGAGCAGCCGTGCGTGCCAGTGCCGCGCTTCGGCGTCCCGCCAGCCCGCGAGGCCGAACACCCACGCCGGATAGCAGGTGAGCCAGGTCTCGGGGAAGACGACGAGGTCCGCACCGGCCTGCGCGGCCTCCGTCACATGGGCCGTGGCGCGGCGCAGGGACGTGTCGAGGTCCAGCAGGGCCGGCGGCTGTTGGACGATGGCGACCGTGGTGCTCATGGCTGCTCCTGTGCTCCGGGTCCCGGCGTTCCGGGGCGTCCGGGGGGTGGGGCGTACAGCGCGGGCCGACGGTCCGCGTGGACGTCGTTGCGTTCGCTGATGGCCTTGTTCCTGGCCTCGGCGAGGTCGAGCGTCGCGGTGACGACCGCTTCCTCGCCCAGGCGCAGCGGGGCCACCGGGTAGCCGTCGGCGTCGATGATCGCGCTGCCGCCGAGCCAGTCCTGTCCCCGTTCGGTGCCGGTGCGGTCGGCGACCGCGACGAACATCCGGTTGACGGCGGCGTCGGCCTGGACGCGGACGACCTCCCCGGGTCGTTCGCCTTCCGGGCGCGGGTACAGCGGCCAGTTGACGGGTCCGCAGAGCAGTTCGGCGCCGGCCAGGGCCGCCAGCCGCACCCACTCGGGGAACTCCAGGTCGTAGCAGACCATGAAGCCGATCCGGCCGTGGGCGGTGTCGACCACGGGCGGGGGCGCGTCCCCGGGGGTGAAGCCCCAGCTCTTCTCGCCGTTCCACAGGTGGGCCTTGCGGTAGGTGGCGCGCAGCCCGGTGGCGTCGACGAGGACGGCCGCGTTGTAGGCCCGGCCGTCCTCCCCCAGTTCCGCGAATCCGCTGACGATGACCAGGTCCCGGCGGGCCGCGAGCGCCTCCCACTCCCGGAGGGTGGGGCCGTCCAGCGGTTCGGCCGCCGCGAGCAGTTCGGCCGCGTCGGTGAAGACGTAGCCGGTGTTGGCCAGCTCCGGCAGGACCACGATGCGCGCACCCCGGTCCGCGGCCTCCTCGACGGCCTCGCGGATGCGTCGCCGGTTGCCTTCGGCGTCACCGACCTGCGGGGCGATCTGGCAGACGGCGACCGTGACCGCCGTGCGCTCGGGCGCGGCGGACCGGGGTGGGTGCTGGGTCATCGGGCGGGTCCCTCCAGTTCGGCTTCGCTGGCCACCCGGGCGGCGGCCTCGGCGTCACGGTCCAGGTTCCGCGAGAACAGCAGGTACAGCACGCCGGAGACGGTCAGACCGACGACGAACGAGAAGTCCGCGCCGCCGAGCGCGTCCGCGACCGGGCCGACGTAGAAGGTGGTGGAGAAGAACGGGATCATCGCGACGAACCCGAGGACGTAGGCGGTGACGCCCCGCCAGGCCCAGCGGCCGTAGATCCCGTCCGGCTTGAGGATCTCGGCGATGGCGTACTTGCCGCGGCGCACGAAGTAGAAGTCGACCAGGTTCACCGCGGTCCACGGGACGAGGAAGTACAGCATCATCAGCACGAAGTTGTTGAAGCTGCCGATGTAGTCGTCCGGGATCAGCAGGGCCACCACCAGCGACACGAGGCCGACGACCACCAGTCCGACGATCCTCAGCCGCACCGTCGGGCGGACCTTGCGGAAGCCATCGAGCGCGCTGGCTCCGGTGAGCATCGCCCCGTAGGCGTTGACGCCCATGATGGAGATCAGTGCGAGCACCGAGGTCATCACGACGATCAGGCCGAAGCCGGGGAAGAGCAGGTCGCCCACCTCGCGCAGGGCGAGGATCGGGTCCGGGTCGGGGAGGTAGCTGGCGAGGATCGCGCCGAGCGACATCAGCCAGACGGCGGAGAACGCGGCGCCCGCGTAGACGGCGGTGATCAGCTTGCGCGCGGGGGCGTTCGCCGGGAGGTAGCGGGTGTAGTCGGAGACGTAGACCGAGTAGCTGATGTTGTAGCCGGCGGCGAGGGAGAACTGGACCAGGAAGGCCGTCAGGTCCCAGCCCGCCGTGGCGGCGGGCACGTCCGCGCCCACGGGGTTGCCGCCGAAGTGGACGATCGCCACGACCGTGAGGATCGCGAACACCACGACCAGCAGGTACGTCAGCCAGCGCTGCACGAAGTGCAGCAGGTCGTGGCCGACCACGGCGATGACGATGGAGACCGCGATCAGCACCGGGTACCAGAAGAGCTTGCCGTCCGGCAGCAGCAGGCCGAGGCCCTGCTCGGCGAGGACCGTGTCGAAGACCAGGAAGCCGACGTAGACGAACACGGTGGCGGCGAACGGCACGGTGGAGCCGCGGCTGCCGAACTGGGCCCGCGACTGGATCATCTGCGGCAGGCCCATCCGCGGGCCCTGGTTGGCGTGGAAGGCCATGAAGAACGTGCCGGCACCGACGCCGAGCACGATGGCCAGCACGCTGTACCAGACGCTCAGCCCCATCGAGGCGCCGACGAAACCGGCGACCATCGTGGGGAGGACGAAGTTCCCGGTGAACCAGAACGGTCCCTGGTGCCACACCTTGCCGTGCCGCTCGGAGTGGGGCACGTAGTCGATCGAGTGCTGCTCGATCGCGGATTCGCGCTGGGTCGCGGTTTCCGAGGAGGACATCGCCATCCCCTATCGCTCGTGGTGCCGGGCGTCCGGCGGGGGCAGGTGGTCGGGCGTCATCGCGGAGAGGATCTCGTACGCGGCGTGGGCCGCGGCGACGGCGGTGAGCTGGGCGTGGTCGTAGGCGGGGGCCACCTCGACGACGTCCGCGCCGACCAGCCGCACGGCGCGCAGGGCACGGATCATCGCGAGGAGTTCACGGCTGGTCATGCCGCCGGCCTCGGGGGTGCCGGTACCGGGGGCGTGTGCCGGGTCGAGGACGTCGATGTCGATGGACAGGTAGACGGGGCGGTCGCCCAGGCGGTCCAGCATGCGTGCGATCGCGCGGGCCAGGCCCTCGGCCTCGATCTCGGGGCTGGAGATGACGGCGAAACCGAGGCGCTCGTCGTCCCGGAGGTCCTGGCGGGAGTACAGGGGTCCGCGGGTGCCCACGTGGAGGCTCGCGGTGAGGTCGATGAGCCCTTCCTCGGACGCGCGGCGGAAGGGCGTGCCGTGCGTGACCGGGGCGCCGAAGTAGGTGTCCCAGGTGTCGAGGTGCGCGTCGAAGTGGAGCACGGCGACCGGGCCGTGCCGTTCGGCGACGGCGCGCAGCAGCGGGAGCGCGATGGTGTGGTCGCCGCCGAGGGTGAGCAGGCGGGTGCCGTCCGCGGTCAGTTCCCGGGCGGCGGTGTGGATCTGGGTGACCGCCTCGTCGAGGCTGAACGGGTTGGCGGCGATGTCGCCCGCGTCGGCGATCTGCTGGGCGGCGAAGGGTTCCACGTCCTGCGCCGGGTTGTACGGCCGCAGCAGCCTGGACGCCTCACGGATGTGGGACGGCCCGAAGCGCGCGCCCGGTCGGTAGCTGACGCCGCTGTCGAACGGGACACCGACCACGGCGATGTCCGCGCGCGGTACGTCTTCGAGGCGGGGGAGCCGCGCGAAGGTCGCGAGGCCCGCGTACCGGGGGCTGGCACTCGCGTCCGGGGGGCCGATCGGGGGTTCGACGGAGTTCATCGGGATCTCTGATCTGTTCCAGGAGGGAAGTTACCTATACACAACAAAGAATGCTTATTAGGCAACTTGTATTCCGGGTAGTGTTGCCCTGGGTCACCACCCTGTCAAGGGTCGTCCGTGAGTCGTCCGAGCGACGCGAGGAGTTCGATGAGAGCGCTGCACCCGACGCCGTCCGGCGATCCGGTCCGCGTGGGGGCGCGTCTGCGGGCGTCCCGCAAGGCCCAGGGCCTCACCATCGAGCAGGTTGCCGCCGCCACCGGCCTGACCAGGGGTTTCCTCAGCCGGGTCGAGCGCGACGAGACCTCGCCGAGCGTCACCACCCTGGTCACCCTGTGTCAGGTGCTGTCACTGCCGGTCGGTTCGCTCTTCGAGGACGCCGACACCGAGGTCGTCCGACTGGCGGATGCCCCGCACCTCAACATGGGCGGCCAGGGCGTCGTCGACCGCATGGTCACGCCCCGCGCCCAGTCGAAGATCCAGATCCTGCGTTCCCGGCTCGAACCCGGCGCGCACGGCGGCGAACGGCTGTACACGATCAACTGTGACGTCGAGGTGCTGCACATCGTCAGCGGCGAGGTCGCGGTGCAGTTCACGGACCGCACGGAGACCCTGGCGGCCGGCGACACCCTGACCTTCTCCGGTCGCGAACCGCACACCTGGCGCAACGCGGGCCCGGGTCCCGCCGAGGTCACCTGGACCTTCGTGCCGGCCCCCTGGAGCGGCTCCCGCTGATCCGGCTCCCCACCGCCCCGGCCCCCAGGCGGACTACCGGATTCCCCCAGGGCCGATTGAGTACGACAGCTCACGCGCCCCGCCGCGGACGCTCCGTAGCGTTCCCGCCATGAACAGACCGAACGCCCACCGGGTCGGCGCACCGCGCGTGGGCATCACCTCCGTGGGCGCCTTCCTCCCGCACCGGGTCGTGGAATCCGAGGAGTTGCGGCACCGGGTGGCCGCGGCCAGTGGACTGCCGCTGCCCCACGGGGTCTTCACCCGGGCCACCGGGATCGCGACCCGCAGGGCCGCGGGCCCCGACGAGTTCGCCTCCACCCTGGCCTCGGCCGCCGCGCGGGTCGCCCTGCGCCGGGCCGCCCTGGACCCCGCGGACATCGACCTGTTGTTGTTCGCCTCCGCCTCGCGCGACGTGGCCGAGCCCGCCACCGCGCACATCGTGCAGGACGAACTGGGCTCCCGCGCCCACGCGCTGGACCTCACCAACGCCTGCAACAGCTTCGTCAACGGCATCGACACCGCCCGCGCGATGATCCTCGCCGGGCGGGCCCGGCGCGCCCTGGTGGTGACCGGCGAGACGCCCAGCCGCGCCGTGCGCCACGACCCCGCCGACCTGGCCGGGTTCCGGGACGCGTTCGCCGGCTACACCTTCGGGGACGCCGGTGCGGCGGTCGTCCTGGAGGAGGTGGCCTCGGGCGGCATCCTCGACGTGGACGCCGTCACCCACTCCGCGCACTGGCGGGTCGGCGGCATACCGGGCGGCGGCTCACGCCACCCGAGGGGCGACGAACACACCTACTTCCGCGGGGAGGGGAGCGCGTTGCGGGAGGTGTTCGAGGACGTCGGCACCGAGGTGCTGGACCGGATGCGGGCCCGGACCGGACTGGAGTGGACGGACTTCCGGCACGTCCTGGTCCACCAGGTCACCGCGCCCTACCTGGAGCGCTTCGCGGAGTTGACCGGGGTCCCCCGGGACCGGCTGGTGGTCACCGTCGGCGAACTCGGCAATCTGGCCAGCGCCACCCTCGGCGTGCAACTCGACCGCGTGCACGACGGGTTGTCGCCCGGCGACCGGGTGCTGTTCGTGGGCCTGGGCGGCGGCGTCAGCATCATGACGATGGTCTGGGAGAAGACGTGAGCGACCTGTGGGTGGTGGTGCCCGCCTACCGCGAGGCCGCGACGCTCGGCGGCACCCTGGAGGCGCTGGCCGCCCAACACGACCGGGACTTCGCCCTCGTGGTGGTGGACAACGCCTCCGGGGACGACACCGCCGTGATCGCCCGCGCCTTCGCCCGGCGCGCGCCGTTCGCCGTGCACGTGCTCCACGAGGCCGACAAGGGCGTGGGGTGCGCGGTGGACACCGGTTTCCGGTTCGCCATCGAGCGCGGGGCCCGGCTCCTCGCCCGCACCGACGCCGACTGTCTGCCGCAGCCCGGCTGGACGGCCGCCGCCCGGGCGGCGGCGGACCGCGGAGCGGGTCTGGTCTGCGGCCGGATCGTGGCCCGGCGCGACGAACACGGACCGCTCGGCCGGACCGCGTTCCGCGCGCTGGTCCTCGCGGCCGCGTTCTTCGGCCGGGTGCGTCCCGCGCACCGCCGCAGCCACGGCTACCGCTGCGCCTACCGGATGCACGCGGGCAACAACATGGCCGTCACGGCCGGACTGTACGAGGCGGTCGGCGGAATGCCCCGGCGACCCTCCCCCACGGACCGGCTCTTCCTCAACCGGGTGCGGCGCCACACCACGGCCATCGTGCACGCCCGCGACATGGTGGTGGAGAACTCCACCCGACGGCTGCGCGCCTACGGCGTCCTCGGCACCGCGCGCTGGTACCTCGACCGGGGTCCCGGCCGTCACGGAGAGGACCCGCGCTGATGCTCGACCGACTCGACCACGCACTGCGGGCCGCCCCGGACCGCCCCGCCGTGCTCGGCACCACCCGCCGCGGCACGGTCCGGACCCGGATCACCCGGGGTGACCTGGCGGACCTCGCCGACCGGTACGCCGCGGGCCTGGGGGCCCGGGGCGTCGGGCGGGACGGCACGATCGGGGTCGCCGTGCGCCCCGGGCCGAGGGCCCTGGCCGTGCTGCTGGCCGCGCACCGCGTCGGCGCGCGCGTCGCCGTGCTCGATCCGGGCGCCGGTCCGGACGTACTGCGGGCCCGGCTCGCCCTGGCCCGCCCGGACCTCGTCCTGGCCGATGCCGTCGCCCAGGCCGCCGCCGGGTGGGGCAGGGCCCTGGCCCGCCGGGCCCGTCTCGTCCTGCCGGAGCTGACCCAGTGGGGTCCGGTGGCCACGGTCGGCCTCCGCCTACCGGGCTGCGCCCCCGCCCTGGGCGGGGCGTCCGGCAGCAGCAGACCGCCCCGGCACGACGGGGGAGACGGGGACGCCGTGATCGTCTTCACCTCCGGCACCACCGACCGTCCGCGGGCCGTGGTGCACACCCGGTCCTCGTTGGCCGCGGGCATGGCGGCGGTCACGGACCTGGTGCGCCCCGCGCCCGGCACCCCGGTGCTCGGCGGGACGTTCTTCGTCCTCGTACCGTCCCTGGCCGCCGGCGCACCGGTCGCGCTGCCCGTCCGCGGGCCCCGGGCGCTGGCCCGACAACTGCGCCGGCTGGACCCCCAGGCCACCTATCTGACGCCGCCCCACCTGCGGGCCGCGCTCGCGGCCGGAGCCCGCTTCGGCGGGCGCGTGTGGACCGGTTCCGCCCCGGCCAGCGAGGATCTGCTCACCCGGGTCAAGGCCGCCGGGGCCGACCAGGCGTGGGGGGTGTACGCGCTCACCGAGCTGTTCCCCGCAGCGGCCGTGGAACAGGCGGACAAGGCCGCCTTCACGGGCTCCGGCGACCTGGTGGGCGCGCCGCTGCCCGGCGTGTCGGCCACCGTCGCGGCCGACGGGGAACTGCTGTTGGCCGGCCCCGCCGCACGCCACCGCTACCTCGGCGCCGAGCCCGACCCGCGGGTGGCGACCGGGGACCGGGCCCGCATGGAAGGCGGACGGATCGTGTTGGCGGGACGCTGCAAGGACATGGTGCTGCGCCGGGCGGAGAACATCTACCCCGGTCTGTACGAGCCCGCCCTGCACGTCCCGGGCGTCGAACTCGCCCTCCTCGTCGGCGTTCCGGCGGGGGACGGTGACGAACGTCTGGTCGCCGTCGTGCAGCCCGGTCGGGGAGCCGACCCGCGCCGGGTGCGCACCGCGCTCGCCGAGGTGTTCGACCGGATGGGAACCGCCCGCCCGGACGCGTTGCTGCTCACCGAGGTCCCGCTGTCCGGCCGCTCCCGCAAGCCCGACCGGGCGGCCACCGCCCGGCTCGCCGCCGACCACCGCGGGGTGCCCGTCCGATGACGGCGCCGGCACCCCGACCGTCCGCCCCGCGGGGGCCGGACGCTTCCCACCGACCCGTACGAGACGGACGTCCGATGACCACTTTCCCGACCGCCGCTCCCCCGGCTACCGCTCCCCCGGGAACCCGCGCCGCCCGACGACGCGACCGGCGCGTCTACACCCGTTCCCGTCCGGTGCTGTTCGCGCTGTTGGCCGCCACCCGTGGCCGCCCGGTCACCCGCCTGGGCCGTGCGGTCCTCGTCCAGGACGAGGACCGCTACCGGGAGGCGCTGACGCGCGTCCCCCTGGACCGGACCGCCGCCGGCACCACGGGCGGCGCCGCACGTGCACTCTCCGGCGGCGGCACGCTGTTCGACCAGACGGGGACGGAACACCGGGGGGCCCGCCGGGCCGTCGCAGCGGATCTCGGCGCGGCCGGGGTGGAGCAACTGCGGCCCGTGTGGCGACGGTTGCTGGAACAGGAGCTGGCCCCGCTCGGCGCCGGCGGGGCCGTGGACCTGGTGGACGTGGCGCGGGTCCTGTCCGGGGCGACGGTGTGCGCCCTGCTGGGGAGCACCGCCGACCCGCGGGACCTGGCCGCGGCGGCGACGGCCGCAGCCGCCGCCGCGGTCCGCGATCACCTCCCCGGCCCCCGGTTCCCCCACCGGACGCGGGCCGCCGCCGAGGCCGCCGCCCGGCTGGAGTCCCTGCTCCACCCGGGGGGCCACCGGTCGGACGCCGCGCTCCGGTCGGTGCTCGCCGTGGCCGCCGTCACCACCACCGTCGCCGCACTGCCCCGGGCGGCGGCGTGGTGCGCGGACGCCCGGCTGTGGGACCAGGCGGCCGACGACCGGCTGCGGCCCGCCCTGGTCACCGAACTGCTCCGGGTCACCGCGCCCTCCCCCGTGCTGCCGCGCGTGGCGGCGGCCGACGCCCGGTTGGACGGCCGGCCGGTACGAGCCGGGGACCGGCTGCTCCTGGTGGCCCGGCACGCGGTGCGCGCCCACAGCGCCCCGCCCGATGCCCACCGCCCGGTCGAACCCGCCGTGGCGCAGCTGGTGTTCGGGGCCGGACCGCACGCCTGCCCGGGCGCCCGGCTGGCCCGGACCCAACTCGACGACGTGCTCGCCGCGCTCGCCGTGCACCGGCCCGTCGTGGTGCGGACCCGGGTGGACCGGCGGGCCGCGCTGCCCGGCTGGCGCTCGCTCACCGTCCGGGCCGGCGCCCCCGACGGGCCCGGGGAGCAGCGGTGACGGTGGTCGCCGTGACCGGCGCGAGCGGGTTCTGCGGCTCCCACGTCGCCGTCGCCGCCGCGGCGCGGGGGATGGCGGTGCGGTGCGTGGGGCGCCGCCCGGGGCCGGTCGGTCGGCACCTCCCCTGGGACGCCACCCGCGGGGTTCCCGACCTCGGCGACGCGGAGCTCGTCGTCCACTGTGCGGCGGCGGTCGGCGACCCGGTGCCCGGCTCGCCCGCGGAGCGGCTGATGCGCGCGGTGAACGTCGACGGCACGGCCCGGCTGCTGGAGGCCGCCGCGGGACGCACGGTGGTCTGGGTGAGCAGCGCCAGCGTGTACGAACCGCGGGCCACCCGGTCCCCGATCACGGAGGACCACCCGGTGCGCGGGCAGCTCAACGCGTACGGGCGCACCAAGGCGGCCGGTGAGGCCCTGGCTCTCGCCGCGGGGGCGGTGGTGCTGCGCCCGCGCGCGGTCTACGGGGACGGGGACCCGCATCTGGTGCCCCGGCTGTTGGCCCGGGTCCGGCGCGGTCTGCTGCTGTTGCCGGGGGACGACGTACCGCTCAGCCTGACCGCGGTGGAGAACCTGGCCGAGGCGTGTGTGGTGGCGGCCGGGTGGCCGCCGGGCGCCTACAACATCGCCGACCCGGTGGCGTACCGGCGGGACGAGGCGGTGGCGACGGTGCTGCGCGCGCAGGGCGTGCGGGCGCGGATCGGCCGGGTTCCGCTGCCCCTGGCGCACGCCGCGGCGCTGGCGGGCGAGGCGCTGTCCCGGGTGCGTCGGGACACCGCGCCGCCGCTGACCCGGTACGCGGTGGACCAGCTCGCCCGGTCGGTGGTGCTCGACGTCCAGAAGGCGCAGCGCCAGGGGTGGACGGCCCTTCGGACCCTGGGCGACACCTACGGTCCGGTGGCGGCACCGCGCTGAGCGGGGCGGTCGGTGGGCCCGGGGCGGGAGGGGCGGCGGACTGCGCGCGCGATGAGCTTGCCCGTCTCCCAGGTCACGAACAGGACGAGTGCGGCCAGCAACGCCCAGCCGAACTGCCCCAGATCGAGCCGGGTGGTGCCGAGGAGCCGGCGGAAGCCGTCCATCTGGGTCACCAGCACGGCGAGCGCGAACTCGGCCAGGGCCGCCCAGTTCATCTGCTTGCTGTCGAAGGTGGAGGCGCGCAGCACCGACGCGGTCTCGCTGCGGCATTCGAAGGCGGCGACGATCAGGCACAGGGCGAACGCCGTGAACGCCATCGAACTGCCGGTCGCGACGCTGTCGAACCGGTGCTCGCCCAGCTTGATCAGGGCGAGCAGCAGGACGGTCACGACCAGCCCGGCGAGGGAGACGGTGACGAGCAGCGGCCGGGTCAGCACCGATTCGCCGCGGGGGCGCGGGAGCCTGCGCATCAGTCCGGGGCTCTCCCGGTCGAAGCCCAGGGCGAAGCCGAACGGGGCGTTGACGATGAAGTGGATCCACAACACCTGTGCGGGGGTGAAGGGTTGGCCGGCGGCGATGTTGAGGACGGTCGCACCGAGGAAGGTGAGCACGAACGCGACCAGCAGCAGGAGGACGAAGCGGATGTACTTGGTGAGGTTGTCGTAGAGCTTGCGGCCCTCCTCCACGGCGAACACGATCGTGGCGAAGTTGTCGTCGGAGAGGATCATCCGGCCGGCGTTCTTCGCGACGTCGGTGCCGCTGCCCATCGCGATGCCGATGTCGGCGGCCTTGATGGCGGGCGCGTCGTTGACGCCGTCGCCGGTCATCGCCACCACGTCGCCCTTCTTCTTCAGCGTTTCGGCGAGCAGCACCTTGTGTTCGGGGGCCACCCGCCCCACGACGCCGATGGATTCGATGCGGGCGAGCCGCTGTTCCTCGGGGAGGGCAGCGAAGTCCGCGCCGAGGACCGCCTCACCGGGGATGCCGAGCTGCCGGGCGATCGCGGCGCCCGTGGTGACGTCGTCGCCGGTCACCATGCGGACCCGGACGTGGGCGTCCTGGGCGCTGGCGACCGCCGCCCTGGATTCGGCGCGCGGCGGGTCGACCATGCCGACCAGGGCCGTCATCCGCAGGTCGGTGACGTTGTCCAGGAGGTCGCCCCCGGGGTCGAAGGCGGTGGGGTCGAGGTCACGGGTGGCGGCGGCCATCACTCGGTGGCCCTCGCCCCCCATGCGGCGGGTCTCCTCCTGGGCGCGCCGGTCGAGCCCCTCGTCCCACGGCACGTCCGGTCCGCCGGTGACCATCGCGCTGGCCGCCCGCGCGGTCACGGCCGGCGCGGCGCCCTTGACGAAGCAGCGCACCACCGGGCGGCCGGTGTCGTCGACCGCCGAGTTGAAGGTGGCCATCAGTTTGTAGTCCGGATCGAACGGCAGGGTCGCCAGCCGGGGGAACCGCGCGCGGGTGTCGTCGATCGTGAGCCCGGCCTTGTGTCCCAGGACGAGCAGGGCGCCCTCGGTGGGGTCGCCCACCACCGTGCCGTCGACGAGTTGCGCGTCGCTCGCGATCAGGAACGGGAGGATCGCGTCGTCGATGGTCGCGGTGGAACCGGCGGCGTGGTGGACCTTGCCCTCCAGTCCGTAGCCGGTGCCCGACACGGTGTACCGGTCGGTCGGGGTCACCACCTCCACGGCGGTCATCTGGTTCATGGTCAGGGTGCCGGTCTTGTCGGAGTTGATCGCCGAGGTGAACCCCAGGGTCTCGACCGAGGGCAGTTCCTTGACGATGGCGTGCCGTCGGGCCAGGTTGAGGCCGCCGACGGAGAGGATCACCTGGGTCACCGTGGGCAGCGCCTCGGGGATGGCCGCGATGGCGAGGGAGACCGCGCTGACGAACAGCGTGTCCCACGCCTGTCCCCGGGCGCGTCCGAGGGCGAACATCACGATCATGGTGAGGCCGGCCGCCGCGGCGATCCACAGGGTCAGGTTGTTCAGTTGCCGGGTGAGCGGCGAGTCCTCCGTCCGGGTGGCGGAGAGCATCCCGGAGATCTTGCCCAGTTCGGTGTCCGCGCCGGTGCCGGTGATGACCAGAACGCCGCTGCCGTGGGTGACGGGGGTGTTCATGAAGGCCATGTTGGACTGTTCGCCCGGCCCCGGGCTGCCTGCGGGGAGGGTGCCGGCGTCCTTGGTGGCGGGCACGCTCTCCCCGGTGAGGGCGGACTCGTCGATCTGGAGCGAGTTCGCCGTGAGGATGCGTCCGTCGGCCGGCACCTGGTCCCCGGCGGCGATGAGCACGATGTCGCCGGCGACGAGCTGTTCGGCGGGGATCTCCGACTCGGTGGCGTCGCGCCGCACCCGGGCGGTCGCCTTCATCATCGACTTGAGCGCGTTCATCGCGCTCTCCGCCTTGCCCTCCTGCCGCAGGCCGACCACCGCGTTGAGCAGGGTCAGCAGCACCAGCAGGATCGCGGTGCTCCACTGGGCGATCGCGAAGGACACGGCCGCGGCCACCACCAGGATGATCTGCATGTAACTGCGGTACTGGTCGAGGAACCGTCGCCAGGCCGGCGGCGGATGCTCCTCCGGCAGGGCGTTGGGCCCGTTCGCCGTCAGGAGCCCGGCGGCCCGGGCGGCGGTGAGCCCGACCGCGGGGTCCACGTCGAACGCCGCGACCACCTCCTGCGGGGAGCGCGCGTACCAGCCCGACGCGGTGACGGGGTGCGCGCCGACGGGTTCCGGCCGTGCGTCCATCGTCACTCCTCCGTCCGGGCGCGCCGGTCGCGTTCGGCGGCGTACGGGTCCGCCGGGGCCCCCTCGGGCGCCTGCTCCTCCAGCTCGCGGCGGGCGGTGCGCAGGTCCGCACGGGCCCGCTCACCGATCACCGGGTACTGGGGGTCGATCTCCATCAGGGTGTGCACGAGCACCGCCGATGCGCAGATCCGGGCGAACCACTTGCGGTCCGCGGGGACCACGTACCAGGGCGCCCGCTTGGTGCTGGTGGCCGACAGCATCTCCGAGAACGCCCGCTGGTAGTCGTCCCAGTAGCGGCGTTCGCGGACGTCGGCCGCGGAGAACTTCCAGTTCTTCTCCGGCAGGTCGATGCGTTTGAGGAAGCGGGTGCGCTGCTCCTCCCGGGACAGGTTGAGGAAGATCTTCACCACGGCGAACCCGTTGTCCGTGAGGTGGCGCTCCCAGTCGTTGATCTCGCGGTAGCGCCGCTTCCAGATGCCCTTGCCGCGCGCCTTCGGCGGCAGCTGCTGCCGGTCCAGGACGTCGGGGTGCACCCGGACGACGAGGACCTCCTCGTAGTGCGAGCGGTTGAACACCGCGATGTCCCCGCGGGCGGGCAGCCGCCGCGCGTACCGCCACAGGTAGTCGTGGTCCAGCTCCTCGGCGGAGGGCACCTTGAAGCTGCTGACGTGGACGCCCTGCGGGTTGATCCCGCTCATCACATGGCGGATGGTGCCGTCCTTGCCGCCGGCGTCGAGCGCCTGGAGGCAGAACAGGACGCCGTACGTGTCCTGGGCCGCCAACCGCGCCTGGTACTCGGCCAGGAGTTCCACCCCGACTGCCAGCAGTTCCCTGCCCTCGCGCTTCTTCAGGTGGGCCTTGTAGCGGGGGTCGTAGTCCCTGGCCAGGTCCACCTCGGTGCCCGGCGGCACCCGCAGGGGTGCGATGAGTCGCGCGATGCGTTCGGCCCGCTTGTCCGCCATTGCCGACCAGCCCTTCCGCCCACGCAGGGGGCATTCGCCACGATCCGGCGGGGCGCGGGGCGCGTCAAAGGGCGGGGAGCCGTTCGGGTGAGGGGGCGTGCGCGGGCAGGGGCCCCGGCCGGATCGCACCCAGCCGTCCGGCGGGCCGGTGACGTCCCGTCGGCTCGGCCGGTCGGCGGGCTCGGCCGACGGCTCACGGCATTGATTGAATTCACCTCCGGATTCACCATCGGGTTCGGCTTTTGTTTTTCGCTGAAAACAAGTACTTTCCCTAGGGCGACGACCCATCCGCCCGTCGCGTCCGCGGAGCATTTCGGCACGCCGACCCCTGACCCAGGAGACCACGCAGCCCCTTTCGCTCCAGCCCGCCGCCATACTGTCGGGACCACGAACTCGCTGGTCAGGCTGCCCGATGGCGCGGGCCGCGCCCGCTCACCGACCTGAGCGCCGGCGCCCACCCCGGCATGCCGTGAACACCGAACCGAATTCAATCGGGTCGACTCGCCTCACTTTCCCGAACCCTTTTTCGTGCTGTCGGGAATTTCGATGGCGCGGCCGAAAAGGAAATCGATGGACCATGACCGATGATCGATGCACCTCGACCGACGAAAACGTTTTCCCGACCCCGTCGTTAACCTCCCCGTACCGCGTCGGCCCCGACCCGGCCGGCGATCCTCCCGGCCGCCGGGACGGAGTGGCCCGCTGGCTCCTCGCCCGGGCACGGCCCTTCCGCGGGTTCATCGCCGTGCACCTCACGGGCAGTCTGCTCTGGCAGTCCCTCACCGCGGCGATCCCCGTCACGACCGGTCTGGCCTTCGACGCGGTCGTACCGCCCGACCGGGCGGGGACCGGACCCGGTGACGACCTGACCACCGTCGTCTGGGTGCTCCTGGCCCTCGTGGTGGTGCGGGGCGTCGCGGGCATCGCGTCCACCTACGCCCTGGAGTCCTTCGCCAGCGGCCTCGAACGTGCCGCGCGCGCCCAGGTCTTCGGCAGTCTGCTCCGCAAGGGGCAGGGTTACTTCAACCGGCGGCGGGTCGGCGACCTGTCGGCGCGGGCCACCTCGGACGCCGAGTCGCTGAACCTGATGGTGTCGCCCGGCTGGGACCTGGCCGTCGACCTGGCGCTGAACATCCTCCTGCCGATCGTCTTCATCGGCCTGATCGACCCGCGTCTGCTGTGGTCCCCGGTCACGTTCGTCGTCCTGTTCGCCCTCTCCGTGGTCGCCCACGGGCGGCGTCTGGGGCCCGTCTCCGATGCGGCCCGCGCGTCCTTCGGCGCGCTGACCGCGCAGGCCACCGAGAGCATCGCCGGGATCGAGGTGGTCGAGTCGACGGGCGGCGCCGACCGGGAACGGGCCCGGTTCGCCGAACTGGCCGCGCACCACCGCAGCGCCACGGTCCGCCAGGCGCGCGCCCAAGCGCTGTCCCTGCCGCCGCTGTTGCTGACCCTCGCCACCGCGGGCGTCCTGCTGCACTCCGTGACGCTGCTGCGCGCGGGCACCCTCAGCCTCGGTGAACTCGTCGCCGTACTGGGCCTGATGGGCACCCTGCGGGACCCGAGCCAACTCGCCTCGTTCAGCCTGGGCCTCCTGCACCTGGGCGCCGCGGGAGCCCACCGCATCCTGGAGGTCGTCAACGACCCCGGCGACCACGACGAACGGGGTGGTGCGCACACCGCACCGGTCGTCGGCGCACTCGCCCTGGAGGACGTCAGCTTCGGCTACGACCCCGACCGGCCGGTACTGCGCCGGGTGTCCTTCCGCGTGCCGCCCGGCGCGACCGTGGCCGTCGTCGGCGCCACGGGGAGCGGCAAGTCCACCCTGCTGCACCTGCTGAACCGCACCTACCTACCCGACTCCGGGCGGGTCCTGGTCGACGGGGTGAGCACCGCCGACTGGGACACCACCTCACTGCGCGCCCAGGTCGCCGTCGTCGAACAGGACGTGGTGCTCTTCTCCCGCAGCATCGCCGAGAACATCGGCATCGGGGTGGCGTGCGAGGTCGACCGGGACCGTCTGGAATCGGCCGCGCGGGCGGCCCGCGCCCATGACTTCGTCATGGCCACCGAGAACGGTTACGACACCGTCCTCGGGGAGCGCGGGGGCACCCTGTCCGGAGGGCAACGCCAACGCCTCGCCCTGGCCCGCGCCCTGCTGACCGATCCACGGGTCCTCGCGGTGGACGACGCGACGAGCGCCGTCGACAGCACCACCGCACACGAGCTCCAGCGCGCGCTGCGCCACGCCTCGGCGGGGCGCACCACCGTTCTGGTCACCCCCGGGCTGTCCCAGATCCGCGCGGCCGATCACGTCCTCGTGCTGGACGCGGGCCGGATCGTCAGCCAGGGCACCCCCGACCGGTTGATCCGGGAGTGCCCGTACTACCGGCGGATCTTCGCGCCGTACCGCGAGGAACCCGGCTGGTCGCGCACCGCGCACGACCCGGGCGTCCCGGCGCCGAGCGACCCGCGCGCCGCCCGCACGACGGAGGAGACCCCCTGATGGCCCATCTGCTGGACGGCCTCGACGCCCCTGAGGACATCCGTGCCGGCCGGGAACGTGCCGACGCGCCGGGCGATCGGCGGACCGGCGACGAGGAACGGCGCTACGGCGATCGGGAACTGGTGCGCCGCATCGCCCCGTACTTCCGCGGGGAGGGCCCCGCGGTGGTGTTCGTGACGCTCGCCGTGGTCGCCGCCGCGATCACGGGGAGCGCCCTGCCCGTCCTGTTGGCGCGCGCTGTGGACGCGGCCTGGACGGACGGCGGCAACGGGACCGTCGGTCTGCTGGTGGGGGCGCTGCTCGGCGCGGGGGGTGTGTCCTGGCTGTGCACGTTCCTCCAGGAACGCCGGACCGCGGTCGTGGTCGGCGCGGTGGTGCTGCGGCTGCGGGAGCACGCGTTCGCCGCGGCGCTGCGCCAGGGCATGGCCTTCCACGACGCCCGTCCCACGGGTGCGGTGGTCAGCCGGGTCGTCAACGACACGCAGGCGTTCGCGCTGCTCACCACCCTGGTCCTCGGGACCCTAGGGCAGGTGTTGATGGTCCTGTTGCTGATGGGCGCGCTGTTCGTCATCCATGTGCCGCTCGCCCTGGTCACGACCGCGGTGGCCACGCTGATCGTGGTGGTGAGCCTGGCCTTCCGGCGAGCCGCCCGCGATGCCTCCCGCCGCCAGCAGCAGGCCCTGGCCGATGTCCAGGGCTTCGTGCAGGAGACACTGCGGGGGGTCACCGTGGCACGGAACTTCCGGCAGCAGCAGGCCGCCGAGGCCGGGCTGCGCGTGGTGGACGCACGGTGGTTCCGTGCCAGCGTACGACTGAACCGGCTGTTCAGCGGGGTGTTCCCGCTGCTCATCTCCCTCACCGGGCTGGGCACGGTCGCCGTGGTGCTGGTGGGGGGCCGGTTGGTGGGCCGGGGCGGGGTGACGGTCGGTGAGTGGGTGCTGTTCCTGGAGGCCCTGGCACTCTTCTGGGCACCGCTCACCGGCATCACGGCCAGTTGGAGTCAGCTCCAGCAGGGGTTGGCCGCGGGCGAGCGGCTGTTCGCCCTCCTCGACCGGACCCCGACGGTGCACCGGACCAGTCGCGCGCCCGTGCCCCGGCTGCGGGGGGAGATCGTGCTGCGTGACGTCCACTTCGGGTACGACCGCACGCGTCCCGTCCTCAAGGGGGTCGACCTCACCGTGCGGGCCGGGGAGACGGTGGCCCTGGTCGGCCACTCGGGTGCCGGGAAGTCCAGCCTGGTCCGGCTGATCACCCGCGCCTACGAGTTCCAGCGGGGCAGCCTCACCGTCGACGGCCGGGACGTGCGCGATTTCGATCCGGTGGAGTACCGGCGTCACCTCGGTGTGGTCACCCAGACGCCGTTCCTGTTCACGGGGAGCGTCGCGGACAACATCGCCCGGGGTCGGCCCGGGGCCGGGCGGGGCGCGGTCGAGGCGGCGGCCCGGGCGGTGGCCGGCGGTGACTGGGTGGCCCAACTGCCCGCGGGGCTGGACACGTCCGTCGACGAGGGCGGGCGGAACCTGTCGGCCGGTCAACGCCAACTCGTGGGGCTGGCCCGGGTCTTCCTCCAGGACGCGCCGGTGCTGGTCCTCGACGAGGCCACGGCCAGCATCGACCCGCTGACCGGGGCACTCGTCCAGGAGGGGTTGGACGCGCTCGCGGCGCACCGCACCACCCTTGTCGTCGCGCACCGGCTCCCCACGGTCCGCAAGGCCGATCGGATCGTCGTCGTGGAGGACGGCCGGGTCGTCGAGGACGGCGACCACGTGACGCTGCTGGCGAACGGTGGGGCGTACCACCGCCTGTACGAGCGGTACTTCCGGTTCCAGCGGCCCGACGCGGACCCCGCTGACGCTTCGTCCTGAGGGCGGACCGGGGTGCCGGTGCTGTGAACCGTGCCATACGGAGGTGTGCGTTCGGGGTACGGGGGCAGGCGCAGCCTCACGTCCGGCCCGCCGACTTCCGCGAAGGGATCCACAAGATGCCGAGCAGCACCCCGACCGCGCACCGTGCCACCGACCGGTTCGCCACTACGGACGGGACGGCTCCGGAGCAGACGCAGGAGTTGCCGTACGTCCCCGACCCGGCCCGGGTGGCACCGAGGGACGCGAAGCAGTTGTCGAAGGTCTTCTTCGACCGGCTCGCGGTCCTGGAGGAGGGGACCCACGAGTACCAGTACGCGCGCAACACCCTCATCGAGATGAACCTCTCCCTGGTCCGCTACGCGGCAGGCCGCTTCCGCAACCGGGGCGGCGGGGAGATGGAGGACATCGTCCAGGTCGGCATGATCGGCCTGATCAAGGCGATCGACCGTTTCGACCTGAGCCGCGAGGTGGAGTTCACCTCGTTCGCGATCCCCTACATCGTCGGGGAGATCAAGCGGTTCTTCCGGGACACCAGTTGGGCCGTCCACGTTCCGCGCCGGCTCCAGGAACGGCGTACGGAGATCGCCCGGGCCAGGGACGAACTCGCCGGCGTCCTCGACCGGGAACCGACGGTGCAGGAGCTGGCGGGTGCGCTCGACCTCGACGAGGAGGAGGTCGTCGAGGGGTTGGTGGCCGCGAACGGGTACACGGCCAGCTCCCTCGACACGCCGCGGACCGAGACGGAGGACGGCCCCGGGGGCGGCAAGGAGACCCGCTCCTACGCCGATGTCCTCGGGGACACCGATCCGGCGATGGAGCTGGTGGAGGACCTCCGGGCACTCGCTCCGCTCCTGGAGCAGCTCGGGGACCGGGACCGTCTGATCCTCGAAATGCGCTTCGGCTGCGAGATGACGCAGGCCGCCATCGGGGAACGGCTCGGCATCTCGCAGATGCACGTCTCCCGGCTGCTCTCGCGCACCCTCAAGGAGCTCCGCTCCGGCATGCTCACCGAGCGCTGAGCGGCCGTCGTCCCGCCGGACGGGTACGACCGGACGCGCCCGGGGCGTCAACGGCAGGACCGTTGACGCCCCGCGTTGCCGGCCCCGTCAGCAGTGGACGGAGGACGCGGTGTCGTTCTCGGCGGCGCGGACGTTGACGCGGTAGCCGTGGTACATGAGGTGCGGGACGCCGCGCTGGTGCGCGTCCGACCACCAGGTGCAGGTGGCTCCGCTGTCGTTGGACCAGGAGGACATCCGGTCGTTGACGCCGTGCTCCCCGAGGAAGCCGATGTGGTCCCCGGCCCGGATGGCGATGCCACCGCCGCTGAAGTCGTGGTCGCGGTAGAGGCAGAGGCTCTTCGAGGGACAGTGGGAGCCGGTGAAGTGGCTGAGGGCCGTCGGCGCGGCGGACGCGGGGGCCGGCATTGCGGCCAACCCCGAGGTCAGCGCGGCAGCGGCGGCGAGGCGCGCGATTCGACGCATGGTGGTGCCTCCTGCGGAGAGTGGGGGACCGGGCTTCCCGGCCCGCAGGACACCATGGCGTGGCCCCGGTCGTCGCGGCCGAAGGCTCGCCCGGTCCGACGGGGGCGCGCAGGGGCTCGACGGCGAGCGACACACGGACGGCCCTGCCCGGCCGGACGACCGGCGTCCGCCCCGACCGCTGCGCGCCCGCCCGGTGACCGCGGACACCGGGCGGGTCACCAGGGGCGGGCTCGACCGTGCGCGGTCAGGCGTCCAGCGGAAGCGTGTCGAGTTCCGGCATCATGGCCTTCTGCAGTTCGGCCAGGTCCAGCTCGGTGGCGCCGGACGGGGCCGTCGGCGTCTCGCCCTCGCCGAGGCGCAGCACCAGTCCGAGCTTCTCGCCCTTGAGCTTCTTGTCGAGCTGGGTGAGGTCGAAGGACACCTCGGTCAGGTCGCCGTTCTTCAGGGTGAAGTCGGCGGAACCCTTCTTCTGGGGGAGTTCCTTGAGTTCCTTGGCCGTCGGCAGTTCGAAGCCCGCCGGGAACTCCTTCGCCAACGGGCGGATCTCGTCGATCAGCGAGGTGGCGAGGGTGCGGAGGGAGGCCGTGGCGGTGATGCGCTCGGCGCCGTCCTTGCCGTCCGCGGTGGTGAAGTCCACCTCGTGGGAGATGACGTCGCCCACGGCCTTGAGCAGCTTCTTCTGGGTCGAGGCGTCGAAGGTGGGCAGGTCGGTGGGGCGACCGGAGTCGGGGACACCGCCGGTGTCGGGCCCGCCGCCGAAGAGGCCGGCCTCCTTGAACTCCTTGGTGGAGATCTTGACCCAGTCCCCGTTGAAGAACTTCTCCAGGTCCTCGGCGCCCTTGGGCAGCTCGTCGCCGGGGGACAGCATCTCCACGGACGGCATCGAGGAGCCCGCCAGCTGGCCGAACTGCTCAAAATCGGCGCGGCCGTACACGTAGTCGCCGATCATGCGGTACTCCAGCAGGGTGCTGTCAGGACCGCTGACCTCCATGGCGAAGCCCTTGAGGTCCTTCTCGCCGGACTCGGCGAGCGGCTTCTTCGACTCCACGGAGACGGAGATCCGCCCCCCGCTGATCAGCTCGGCGATCTCGTCGGGTATCCGGTCCTCCGGCGCGGTGTCGGCGGCGTCGAGCCCCTTGAGCGTGGCGGCGTCGGTGTCGAGGTCGAGCTCGAAGGACAGCGAGTTCTCCTTGCCGATCCGGTCGAAGGCGCGGTCGAGCTTCTGACCTGCCGACAGGTTCTCCATGGTGCCGCAGGCGGCGGACCCGACGAGAACGAGGGGGACGACGGCGGTGGCGGCGAGGGTCTTGCGGACGGTGCTGATGACGGTCTCCTCGTGTACGTGATCACCGTGTGATCACTGAGGAGACGCACGGGGCCCTCGGATGGTTGTACGCCCCCCACGGTTCGCAGCGCGCGGACGTCGAGGTCGGCGCCCTCCGTCGAGCAACCGCCGTGCGGTGCGGGCGAGTCGTACGCGGAGGGCTGCCACGGTGGGAGGAGGGACGGGGGCGGGCCGGGTGCCCGGCGTACAGCGGATGAACCCCGGGGGGGGACGGGCCCCGGTGCGCGGGGCGCCGCCGTCATCCCCCGGTGGCCGCCGGCGCGTCCGGGGACTGCGCCAACAACTCGCGGGCGAGGGTCCCGGTCCACCACTGCTCGACGCGTTCGGCGCTCCAGCCGCGCTCGACGGTGAGCGTGCGGTACACGTCGACGGTGCACAGCGCCGCATAGACGTCGGCCGCGGTCCGCGGGTCGACCCCGGGCCGGAGGACCCCGGGCGGCCAGGAGGTGAACACACCCGTGCGGGTCTCGTCGGCACGTCGGCGCCCGTCGGCGTAGAACGTGGCCAACTCGGGCTCGCTGCGGCCCGCTTCGCGGACCAACACGATCACCTCGCCGGCCCGTTCGAAGAGTCGCCGGTCGAAGGCCGCCATCGCGGCGAGTTGGCCCGCCGGTTCGACGCCCGGCGCCTCCAGCGCGGCGAGGAGACGGCCCGGTTCCGCCGAGAGGTCCGCCGCATCGGCCAGGGCGCGGGCGAGCCCGGTCTTGTTCCCGTAGACCGCGTAGACCGTCGGGACGGAGACGCCGGCCTCGCGTGCGACGTCGCGCACGGTCGTCGCCGTCCACCCCCGGTCGAGGAAGAGGTGCCGCGCGGCACGCGCGATGTCGGCCCGGGTGACCTCCGCCTGTGCGGCCCGGCGCAGCGACCCGTACGGGCGCTTGGCCGGCTCCCCTTCGGGCTCCCCCACCATCCGTTCTCCCACTCCCGCTCCCCTCACCCTTCGCTTTAACGTGCTTATATTGAATACATGATACTTCTATCACGACGCGGCACCCCCTTCCCCACCTCCCGGGTCGGCGGGTTCGCCGCGATCGGCTTCGCCCTGTCCATCACCCTCAGCAATGCGGTCCTGGTGCCCGCGGGGCTCCCGCCGACGGGCTCCCCCACCGACGAGGTCACGGAGTTCTTCGCCACCGAAGGCACCAGCGTGGCGCTGGGTTCCTTACTCACCCCGACCGCTTGGCTGTTGGCGGCGTTGTTCGGCGCCGGCGTCGTCTCCGCGCTGCGCCACGGCTCGCGGGCCCGCTCGGAGCTGTGGTCCCTCTTCGGCTTCGCCGGCCTGATCCTCCAGAACGGCGCGTTCGCCGCGATCATCGCGATCCGACTGGCGCTCGCCTCGGTCGCCCTGCCCGTGGGCGCCCCCGCCACGGCGCTCTGGGCCGTGCACGACGCGCTGTTCACCCTCAACGGCACCTTCCTCGCGATGGCCCTGATAGGACTGTCCACCGCCGGGACCCGGGCCGGGCTCATCGCACGGTGGCACGGCGTGCTGGGGCTGGTCGCGGCGGCCCTGATGTTCAGCTCCGCGACGCTCACCCCCCTGGTCATCGACGGACGCGGCCCGCTGGGACTGCTCGGCCTGGTCGGCTGGCTGCTCTGGGTGGTGTGGACCACGGCGTACGGCGTCGCCCTGCTCCGCGCCCCGAACCCGGCACGGCCCGACCGCCCCGCGTCCCCGGTCCCTGCGGCGGGCGAGGCCGTCCCCGGAACGCCCTGACGGCGCGGCGTTCGGCCGGGCGGCTCCGGGAAATGCGCTCGACGGGCGCACCTGCGAGGTGGTGCCATGAAGGCATCGCCCACCGCCGGCAGTGGGCCCGCGACAGGAGCAGTCCTTGGGCCTCGGCGCCGTCCCGGACACCCGCCCGCTCATCACCACCGCACTGGTCGGGCAGTTGGTCGACACGCAGTTCCCGCAGTGGGCCGGACTACCGCTCGTCCCGTACGCACCCGCCGGTTCGGACCATGTCATCCATCGACTGGGCGACGCCCTGGCCGTACGGCTGCCCCGGCACCAGGACGCCGTCGGTCAGGGGGCCAAGGAGTCCGGGTGGCTGCCCCGGCTCGCTCCGCGGCTTCCGTTGGCGGTGCCCGTGCCGGTCGCACTCGGCGTGCCCGGCCTCGGCTATCCGTGGCCCTGGTCGGTGACGCGCTGGCTGGACGGCGAGGTGGCGACGGTGAGCGCGCTCGGGGACTCGACCGAGGCGGCCACCGAGTTGGCCCGGTTCCTGGGGGCGCTGCACCGGGTGCCGGCCGAGGCGGGGCACCCCGACCTTCCCGGCTGGTCCCTGACCGACCGCGACCGCGCGACGCGCGCCGCGATCGCCGCGGTGTCCGGGGCCTTCGACCGGACGGCCCGGACGGCGATGACCGCCCTGTGGGACGCGGCGCTGGCGGCACCCGGCTGGGACCGTCCGCCGGTCTGGTTCCACGGTGACTTCCACACCGGGAACCTGCTGACCTCGGCGGGACGACTCAGTGCCGTGATCGACTTCGGTGGGCTGGGGGTCGGCGACCCGGCCTGTGACCTGATGGTCGCCTTCACCCTGCTGTCCGCCCGGAGCCGAGCCGTGTTCCGCACGGAACTCGGGGTCGACGAGGCGACCTGGACCCGGGGCCGCGGCTGGGCCCTGGCCACCGGACTGAACGCCCACGCCGCGTACGCCGAGCACGACCCCCGGGTGGCCGCGCAGACGGTCCGTCAGATCACCGCCGCGCTCGCCGGCTGAAGCGCGGCACCCCCCACGGGCCGGCTAGTTCCAGGCCGGCACACATGCGAGGGAGTGCTTCACGCCGACCGGCGGCGGGTGCGGCGCTGGTAGGACCAGGCGGCGGCGCCGAGGGCGAGGCCGTAGGGGCCCATGCCCGAGTAGGCGATGTAGAACGCGGCGTTCGAGAACCCGCCGGTTTCGAAGCTGAAGAGGCCCAGGGCCGCGAGCACCATGCCGATCAGGGCGCCAACGCCGAACACCGGGGCCAGGATCGAGGCGGTGATCCAGGCCGGCGTCAGCGGCAGCCACCGGGGGACGGCTCTGCGGGCCACGAACGGCACCCAGCGGGGGAAGGTCCGCCCCCACCGGCTGACCAGCCCCAGCAGCAGGAAGATGCCCATCCCGGCCATGACGACCGTGATGTCCACCCCGTGCTGGTACAGCCACAGCGTCGCGGCGTTGAACGGGTCCAGGTCCTTGCCCTGGGCGTTGTGCTCCATCTCCGCCAGCACGCTCGGGAACCCGGCGGGGATGCCCCACGTGCCGCCGAAGGACCAGTACTGCTTCATCGCCGCGTACGGGAGCAGCGCGATCGCGCCGATGTGGGCGATCCGGCGGATGCGGGGCGAGGCCGGTTCCATGGCGGCGCTGCTTGTCGTCTTCATGGTGTTCATCCTGTTCGGCGGCCCGAACCGCCGAATCCGCCTGGAGTCTTCACCGCCTCCCCCGCCCGGGTGACCTCTCCTCGCCCGGTCTCATCACCTCGGCCGAAGGCCGTCCAGGACGCCCCTCGGAGGCGGGAGGATCTCCACGTGCAACGCACGCGGACCCGCCATCGACCGAGCCACCTTCAAGGCCACCATCAGCATCAACATGCTCACAACCGACCTTTGACGCCACCCAGCCCGCCCTGACTGAACGGCGTTGCACCTAGGGCGTTTCTCTCGATCATCCGATCGTTGGGTGATGCGCGTCGTCGGCTGACGCCCCGTCCCCTAGCCCAGGGTGCGGGCCAGTTCGAGCACCTCCGCCGGGGCCTTGGCCACCGAGCCGGTGTCGAAGGGGGGTTGCGGGTCGTACTCCGTGTACAGCTGGATCGCCTGTGCGGTCAGCTCGTCGGTGAGCAGGGCGGCCAACTGGACGGCCATGTCGATGCCGGAGGAGACCCCGGCCGAGGTGATCACCCTGTCCTGCCGGACCACCCGCTCGGCGGTGTAACGGGCGCCGTACGCCTCCAGATCCGCGACCGCGTCCCAGTGGGTGGTGGCGGTCAGGCCCTCCAACAGGCCGGCCGCGCCGAGCACCAGGGAGCCGGTGCAGACCGAGGTGGTGAAGCGGGTGCCGGCGTGGACCCGGCGCACCCAGTCCAGGAACTCGGTGTCGTCCACCATGGTCAGGAAGCTGCCCCCGCCCGGGATCAGCAGGACGTCGCACCGCTCCACCTCGGCGTAACCGGTCGGGACGTGCACCGGCAGGGAGCCCAACACGTCCTGCACCAGACCGGGTTCCTTCGTGACGAACCGCACGGTGGCTCCGGGTACGTAACCGAGGATCTCGTACGGCCCGATCGCGTCGAGTGGCTCGAAGTTGTCGAAGAGCGGTATCACGATGTCCATGCGCCCCAGCATAGTCACCGGCCGGTGGGCCCTCGCCGGGCCGGTGACGTGCGGGAACGCGGCCCCCGGGACACCCCCGGTGCCGCCGTCGGCGGGCGGGTGAACCGAAGGGGGCACCGCGAGCGATAGGGAGGGCATGAGGTCGATGCACCCCGGTGGGGCCGAAGCCGAGGACGACACGGAGTTGCTGCGGGCCGTCGCCCGTGGGGACGCCGACGCCCTCGGCCTGCTGTACGACCGGCACGCGGGCTGGCTCCACACCCGGCTGAGCCGCCGCTGTGCCGATGCGGAGACCGTGCGGGAGGTGCTCCAGGACACCTTCGTCACGGTGTGGCGCTCGGCGCGGTCCCACCGCGGGGGCGAGGCGGGCGGATGGCTGTGGGTGATCGCCGCGCGGCGACTGGTGGACGCACAGCGGGCGCGGTCCCGTCGTGAGCGGGCGGAGCCGCACCCCGCGACCCGCGCCGACAGCGCGCCGTCCGCCGAGGAACGGGTGTTGGCGGGGCTGGAGTACGGCGACGTGGGCGCCGCGTTGGAGCGCATCTCCCCCGAACTGCGCGAGGTGCTGCGCGCCACCGTGGTCGACGGGCTGACGGTCCGCGAGACCGCCCGGCTGCTCGGCATCCCCGAAGGCACCGTCAAGACCCGGGCGTCCCGGGCCCGCCGCGCGCTGCGGGCCGCACTGGCCGAGTGCGCCCCGCAGACCCGACCGATCGGAGGCACCGCATGAACGGCCGACAGGAGCACTACGGGGAGCGGTCGGACGTCGGCGGGACCTGGCACGTGAGCGGTGCGCTCGCCGCCCGGTACGTCGACGGCGGCGTCCCGGACGCCGAGGCGTGGTCCGTGGAGAAGCACGTGGAAGGGTGCGGAAGGTGCGCGGCGCGGGTTTCGGCGGCGGCACGGGAAGGCTCCGCGGCGGCCCTGCTCGCCGACGTCCGTACGGAGCTCCTCGCGACGGCCCTCGCCGAGGCGGGCGCGCGGCCCGACGTACCCGACGCAGAAACGGGTCGGGCACCGCAGCGGGCGCCGCAACCGCTCCGCGGGGCACGGGCCACGACCCGGATCCTGTGGGCGGCGGGGCCCGCGGTGCGCGGGTCGTGGCTCGTGGGGGTGGTCCTGGTCGCGGTGGCGGCCCTGGTGCTCGCCCACGTCGCCGGACTCGCGGCGCAGACCCGTCCGCTGCTGTTGGCCCTGGCCCCCGCGTTGCCGGTGATCGGGGTCGCCCTCTCCTACGGCCCGCGCAGCGATCCGCTCCACGAGATCACCGTGGCGACCGGTTCGGGGGGACTGCGGCTGTTGCTGACCCGGACCGTCGCGGTGCTCGTGGTGAGCGTGCCGCTGTTGACCGCCGTGGGGGCGCTGCTACCGTCCGCCGCCGGGGTCCCGGGGGCGGCGGCCTGGCTGCTGCCCGCGCTGGCCCTGACGGCGGCGACCCTCGCGCTCGGTTCGTTCACCGGCTGCCGGCCGGCCGCGGCGGTGCTGGGCGGCGCCTGGCTGGCGGCGGCCTTCCTGCCGCCGCTGCTGTACCGCTCCGCCGGCGTCACCGATCGCCTGTCCCTGTCCTTGTCCTTGTCGCGGTACGCCACGGAGCCCGCGCAGCAAGCCGGTTGGGCGGTGGCGGCACTGCTGTGCGCAGTGCTGGTCGCCGTGCGCCGCTCGTCCTTCGACCATCTGGAGCGCACATGAACACCACCCTTCGGGACCGGGCGGAGGACGGGCCGACGATCCGCTCGGTCGTGACCACCGGGCTGACCGTGCGACACCGCCGCACGGTGGCGCTCGACGGCGTGGACCTGGACTTCGGCACCGGAGTGCACGGCCTGCTGGGCCCCAACGGAGCGGGCAAGACGTCCCTCATCCGGGTGCTGGCGACCGTCGCCGCGGCCTCCACCGGCCGGGTCGAGCTGCTGGGCCGTGAGGTGTCGGACTCCGCGGGACGCACCTGGGTGCGGCGCCGGCTGGGTTACCTGCCGCAGGAGTTCGGCTACTACCCCGGGTTCACCGTCCGCGAGTTCGTCACCTATGTGGCGTGGCTGAAGGAGATGCCGCGGCGCACGGTCGCGGCGGCGGTGGAGGACGCGGTGGACCGGGTCGGACTGGGTGACCGCATCGACGACAAGGTGCGGACGCTGTCGGGCGGCATGGTCCGTCGGGTCGGCATCGCACAGGCCATCGTGAACGAACCCCCGCTCGTGCTGCTCGACGAGCCGACGGCCGGCCTGGACCCCGAACAGCGCGTGGACTTCCGTGCGTTGCTCATGGAGGTGGGCCGGTCGGCCACGGTGATCGTGTCGACGCACCTGGTCGAGGACGTGGCTGCGGCGTGCACCGAGGTGACGCTGATCGAGTCCGGCCGGGTGGCGCACCGCGGAACCACGGAGGGCCTGGCCGCGCTGGGCACCTCCGAGGTGACGGGCGACGGGGCGTGGGGGTCCGAGCGCGCGGAACCCGGCGGGGCCAGCCCGTGGGAACGCGGGTACACCGCGGCGCTGCGGCGCCACCGGGAACGGTCGGCCACCGGGGTGCCGAAGCACGGCGAAGCGTCGGAGCGCGGGCGGCTCCGCGGACGGATCGGGGGACGCCGGTGAGCGCCGTCGACACCCGTTCCCGGCCCGCCGCGGGACCTCCCGCCGGGCGCCGGGCGCCCCGGCACGTCCATCCGCTGCGGGTCGAGTCGCTGCGCGGGATCGCCCCGTGGACGGGCCTCGCGGTCGCCTCGGCGACCGGTCTCGCCCTGCTGCTCACCTCCTCCTCGTGGCAGGGCAGTTGGTGGGAGACCCAGATGGCGCTACGGCATGCGGCGGCCGTCTTCGGCGCCCCGTTGGCGGGGGCCGCGGGCTGTTGGCAGGGCGCCCGGGAGCACCGCAGGCGCACCGTCGAACTGCGGGCCGGAGCTGCCCGCGGGGCCTTGCCCCAACTGGCGCTCGCGGCGCTGCCCGGTGCTCTCTGGGCGGCCGTCGGCTACCTGGTCGCTGCGGCGGGGTGCCTGTGGGCGACCCTCCCGTACGCGGGGGCCGGCGCACCGCAGCTGGGCCCGGCCCTCACGGACGCGGTCTTCCTGGTGGCGGTGTCGGTGCTCGGCCACGTCGGCGGAGCGCTGGTCCCGCACCGACTGGCTCCCCCGCTCTTCGCCGTGCTGGTGCTGTTCGGCTCGTCCGTTCCGTCCGGGGCGCGTCATCTGACGCCGACGGGCGGGAGCCTGCTGCGGGTGGACTCCGTCGCCGTGTGGTGGCAGCCGTGGGCGGTGACCGTGTGGTGGGGCGCCCTCGTACTGACCGTCGTGCTGGCCCGCGGTGCCCGGCGCCGGTACCTGGCGCTGGTGCCGCTGGTCGCCGTGGTGGTGGCCGCGGTGCCGCTGGTGCGGACCGGTGACCGGGTGTGGCAGCCCGACCCGTTGTCCCGGCAGGCGGTGTGCGCCACCGCGACGGTGCCCCGGATCTGCACCAACCGCCTGTACGCGCAGGTGCTGCCGGAGGTGGCGCAGGCCCTCGCGCCGCTCGACGGGCGACTGCGCGGCGTCGCCGGAGTGCCCCGGCTGTGGGACGTCCAGGGCGGAGGACGGCCCGACGACGCGGTGCTGCCGCGTCTGGAGTCGGGCAACACGGTGCTGCGCGGGCGGCTGTCGGACCCCGAGGGGTATCTGACCACGGTCACCTACGAACTGACCGGTGATCCGGCGTCGTGCCGGGCCGGTCGTGCGGGCCGGTTGGCGACGGCGGGCTCGACGGTGGCGCTGTGGCTCCTGCCGAACCCGGCGCGGGCCCGGGAGACGGAGCGTCAGCGCGGCTGGTCGGCGAGCGCGCCGGAGGAGGTGGCCGCGCTCGATGCGCGCGAGGCGGCGGTGGCGCGGCTCGACGCCATGGCTCCGGCCGATCGACGCACCTGGCTGGCCGGCTACTTCGCCGCACGGGCAGCGTGCGCACCCGGGCGGGTGCCGCCGCTGTGAGCGCACGCCCTCACCTCGCAGTGCCCGGTGCTCGGCGCGGCGCTCCGGCCGGCGGGTGGCTGTACGCCCGCTCCCGGAAGCTGCCCGGGAGTCTCGGCGCGCTGGTCCTGATCGCCCTCGGGGTCCGGTGGGCGGACCAACACCTCGACGTGCGGGTGGCCCTGGCGCTGTTCGCCCCGCTGGCTGCGGCGAGTGTCGTCGGGACGAGCCTGTACGTGTACGCGGACGGGCTGGACCGGACCGCGGCGCGTGCGTGGTGGCCGCGCCGACTGGCCCATGTCACCCTGCTGTCCGCCGTCGCCGTGCTCCTCCTGGCAGTCGCCGTCCACGGCCCGGCGCAGGAGTACGGGACGGCGGTGCTGGCCCGCAACACGCTGGGGACGGCGGGGGTGGCGACCCTGTCCGCGGTGCTCCTGGGCGCCCGGCTGAGCTGGCTGCCCCCGCTGGTCTGGTTGTGCGGAGTGCACCTGGTGGCCCGGTCGGACGGCGGACGCGTCTGGGGCGCCGTCAGCTGGCCCGTGTCGCACGCCGAACGGGGCGGCGCCTGGGTGGCGGCCGTCGTCCTCTTCCTCTTGGGGGCCGTGGTGCACGCCCGGTGGGGAGTGAGGGCCCGGGAGACGTAGACCCGGGACAGGGGACGCTGGTGGCCGGGCGGGCCGGTCAGACCGAGAAGGAGGTGACCTTCAACGGGGTCACCCGGACGACGAGCCGCAGCACGTCGTCCGGCTCCGGCGGCGGGTCCGCACCGAGGTACTGCCGGGCGAGTTCCCTCGGCAGTACCTTGTGGGGGTCCTCGACCAGTTCGACCGTTCCCCGGATGTCCACGGTCCGGTACGGGTCCGCCTGGTCGAAGACGGTGAGGCTGATCCGCGGATCGCGGGCGAGGTTGCGCGCCTTGCGACGCCCGGCGGTGGTGGAGAACAGCACCGTGTCCAGGTCCCTGGTGACCCAGACCAACGAGGTGTGCGGCCCGCCGTCGGGGTTCAGGGTCGCGACGGTGGCGAAGTTCCTTCCGTCCAGCAACCTGCGGGTCTCCTGGTCGAGCACGACGGACACGGCGGCACCCCTGACGTCACGGTGTTCACGGACCTCCGGCACGGTGCCGACACCCCGCGCGGGGAGGGGCGGTCAGCATCCCATCGGGCCGGTGCCGGGTGAACGCGGCGGCCGGACATTTCACGGGGCCGACACAACGACGCGGCCGGGTACCGGAGTCGTTCCGGTACCCGGCCGCGGGTGGTTCTGCCGGCCCCCGGGTCGGGGGCGTGTCGTCAGACGAGGGGCGAGATCGCCACACAACCGGCGGCGCTGGCGACGCCCTTGCCGGACTCCTCCGCGATCGGCTTGCCCTTGTAGAGGATCTTGCAGGTCACGGCGCCGTCGCCGCCCGCGTCGAGGGCGAGGGGCAGCACGGAGGGCGGGATGATGCCGCGCAGCTTGACGGTCTTCGTCCAGGGGAGGGACGGCTTCTTCTCCGTCGTCGTCTTCGGGTTGCCCGCGGTGCCGCCGCCGGACGCGTACTCGATGGAGTCGACGCTCTTCCCGGTGACCTCGTAGGTGACCTCGTACTCCTCGTTCATCGCCTTGTCGACGGCCTCGTCGACGGCCTGGTCCTTCTTCTCCTTGACCGCGTCCGCGGCCTCGGAGCAGGCGCCGAGTCCGAACACGAGACCGGCGACGGTCACGGCCGACACGGCCGTGGCACGGATGGAGCGACGCATGGTGAAACCCCCGGGGTCTTGATGGTGAGACCCGCACACAATCGTAAAGACAGGGTAAAAGTCAAACCGTTACCTGCTGTGCGGACGACACCGAACAGCAGGTCAGAACGGTGCCACGCGCCGGGACCGAGCCGCGCCGGAGCACGGGGCGCCCGCCGGGGCGTGGGCGGAGATCGGCGCCCACGGCTCGTCCCGGCGGCGCACAACGACCCCACGCACACCAGCGGACATCACGGAGCGTGCCTGACTGCTCACTCGACGGGGTAGGCAAGGGCCTGTGCGTGCGGTACCTGACGCACGACGACCCCCACGAGGAGCCGACCGTGACCCACCCCTCCGCCGATCCTGCGGACGCCCCGCCGATCGACCACCTGATGCAACTCGCCTCCGGATTCATGGCCTCGAAGGTGCTGCTCGTCGCCGCCCGCGTGGGCCTCTTCACCGCCCTGGCCGAAGGCCCCGTGAGCGGCGACGAGCTGCGGGACCGGCTGGACCTGCATCCGCGCTCCGCACACGACTTCTTCGACACCCTGGTCGCCCTGGGCGCCCTCGAACGCGGTGCGGACGGCTACCGCAACGCCCCGGCCGCCGACTACTACCTGGTCCGGGGCAGACCGGCGTACGCCGGCGGCTTCCTGGAGATGAACGACAGCCGGACGTACGGGCTGTGGGGGAACCTCGAAGCGGCGCTGCGCAGCGGGGAGCCGCAGAACGGGAGCACCGAGAACGACGACGGCATGTACGCCCACCTCTATGCGGACCCCGAGCGGCTGGCCGTCTTCCAGGAGGCGATGACCGGCCTGTCCATGGGCTCCGCGCACGCCTTGGCGGAGACCTTCGACTGGTCCCCGTACCGGACCGTGGCGGACGTCGGCTGCGCCGAGGGCGCGGTCCTGACCCATCTGCTGCACCGCCACCCGCAGCTGCACGGCATCGGTTTCGACCTCCCGGCGGTGGCTCCCGGCTTCCGGCGCCGGCTCGACGCTTCGGGGCTCGGCGAGCGGCTGGACTTCCGGCCCGGCGACTTCTTCGCCGAGCCGCTGCCCCGCGCCGACGTGCTGATCCTGGGGCACATCATCAGCGGGTTCTCGCGGTCCAAGGCCCGGAGCCTGCTGGAGAAGGCGTACGAGGCGCTGCCGGCGGGAGGCAGCCTCATCGTCTACGAGTCCCTGCTCGACGACGAGCGGAAGGAGAACGTGCACGGCCTCCTGATGAGCCTGACGATGCTGCTGGAGACCCCCGGCGGCTTCGAGTACACGGGCCCCGAGTGCCAGGAGTGGCTGGCCGCCACCGGGTTCACCGAGAGCAGGGTCACCCATCTGTCCGGGCCCGAGTCGATGATCGTGGCCGTGAAGTAGCCGAGCGGCCGTGAAGTAGCGGGAACGGGGGGCCGCGCGGCGCCGGGCGGCGCGCGGCCCCGGGTCAGATGCCCGCGGAGGCCATCTCGATGATCGAGCGGTAGTACGCGGCGGTGGACACCACGCAGGCGCGATACGTGCGGTTGTCCTTCACCGCCAGGAAGTAGTCCTTCAGGTTCTTCCAGTACTGCACCAGATAGCCGAGGCCCGGGATGAACCCCGGGGGCCTGGGCACCAGCGCGAATGCGGCGGAACAGGTGAGGATGCGTTCCGTCGCCTGCGACAGCACGTGCGCGACCTCGGCGTTCATGTTCCAGCCGGCGGCGAGTTGCGGGGTCCAGATCGCACCCGCGATCTCCCGCAGTCGTTCCTGCTCCTGCGGTGTCGGATCGCTCTGGAAGGCCACCTCGAACCGGGTGCCGGCGGTCGCACCGGGGCGGGACTCGGCCGCCTGGGCCCCCGAAGCCAGTGCGCCGACGGCGAGGGTCGCCCCGGACGTGATCAGTGCCACCGTCGCGATCCATCCGGACCTGCGTGTCCTCATCGAGACTCCTCCCCGACCGGGCCGCCCCACCGGCGGTCAC
Organism: Streptomyces sp. NPDC127068; assembly: GCF_042724695.1. Classification (NCBI taxonomy): domain Bacteria; kingdom Bacillati; phylum Actinomycetota; class Actinomycetes; order Kitasatosporales; family Streptomycetaceae; genus Streptomyces; species Streptomyces sp. NPDC127068. The sequence continues at coordinate 33,493 of NZ_JBHXEN010000008.1, forward strand.
CGTGTTCGGACCGACGGTGACACGTGGGGCGGGCGGGGACAACGGAGCCTCCTCGGCCGACGGTTGTCGGACACGGGTGCGGTCAGGGCCCCTCGCCCGGGGTGTCCGACCGTCGCCGCAGGGCCACGCGGGCACCCACCGCCGTGACGGTCACCAGCGCCGCGCCGACCCCGGCGAGGAGGGGGACGGACCGGGCCGGGGACGCCCCTTCGCCCAGGGCCTGGTGCCTCGCGGTCCGCGCCACCGCAGCGGGGCCGCCGGGCGTGGTCGCACCCGGCCCGGGACGGGCGGAGCGCACGGTGAAGGTGTACGAGCCGGAAACGGGGTGGCCCTGCGCGGACAGCACCCGGTACCCGACCCGGTAGTGCCCGGCGGGGGCCATGCCCTCCAGCTCGACCGTGGCCCGCTCCCCCGACACCCGCGGCACACCGGTGGCGAGCGAACCGCCGTGCCGGGTGGAGACGGCGAGTTGGGCGTAGTCCTGGCTCATCGGGCCGCTGAAGGTCAGGGTCACCCGGTCCGGAGGGGTGGCGAGCACCGCGCCGGAGCCCGGGGAGCCGTGCACGAACCCCGGGTGGGCGAGGGCGGGCGATGACGTGCCGGTGACGGCGGCCAGGGGGACGGCTGCGACGAGGCAGCGGACCGCGACGCGCACGGACCTCCGGTCGATGACCTGCATGGGGGTGAACTCTCCGATGGTGCGTGGGGGGGTGTCGAAGGTCGGGCGGGGGCGGGCCCGAAGGTCGTCCGAACGGCGCGGCGACGGTGCCGCGTACGGTCCGGTCCGCCTCGACCCGGTTCCGATCCGGGCGAGAAGGGGGCCCGGACGCTGCCCGGGCCGACGCGGCGGACCCGACGACCCGCGCGCCCGCATCGTGAAGATCGTATACAAGGGGCGCTCGGCCACCGGACGGCCGGCCGACCACCCGCGGGGCGACGGGTCGGTGGCGGTCCGGGCCCCCGCCGTCCGGTGGTCGTGCGGGCCAACCGCCCTGAACGGGCCGCTAGCGTACGAACGGCCGGGCGAGCGACCGGAGCGGGGGCGCGGGGAGCGCCCGGGAAGAGGGGTTGGGCATGAGCAGGGGGGAAGCACCCGAGGAGTCGGGCGCCACGAGCGTCGCCGAACTCACGGGATTCGAGGAGGAGATCCACGAGGAGTTCTTCCCGAACGTGGAACCACCGTCCGACGGGAGTCGATGGATCGCTCCCACCGATGTCGAGCAGCGACTGTACGCACTGAGCCGGGTGGACAACGGCTACGCGTATCTCCGCACGCTGGCGTTGGAGGGCGTGTACTACCCGGTGCGACTCGACGCGGCGATGGCGCAAGCGAAATGCGGCACCGGGGACGTGCCGCTGCTGACGTTCCAAGTACCGGACGGACGGACCGTTGCCCAGGTGTACACGGGGGGCCTGTTGCCGCGCACACATCCGTTCCTCGTCTACGAGCACACCACATTGGGTGCCCTCGCCCATGGCCTTCCGGACCACGTCGACGTACTCGCGGTCAATGCCGCGACTCCGTGCGAGCAGTACTTCTCCACCGATTCCGAGGAACGGGACACCTGGCTGGATCTCCACCAGGAACTCTTCGAACCGGCGACGTTGGCGGACCGCGTGGTGACCCTGCGCACCGGCGGCCCCGGCCCGGGCGACCTGCTGCACGGACTCGCGTGCGGGGCGCACCTGTGCTTCCAGAACGGCGACGCCTGGAACACCGCGCACTGGCACGGCGGGACGGGGTACTCGGGCGAGGTGGACCGGATCGCCGACAGCTGGGGCGTACGGGGCCGGGAGGACTGGCTCGCGATGCAGGAACGGCTGCTGGCCCGGGAGGTGAGCCCCTGGGTGTGGGACTTCGTCCTCGAAGCACGTAGCGCCCTGCACGCCGACCGCGCGGACGGCTTGGTCGATCCGTCCCGGTGGCGGGACGAGGTGGAACGGGCGGTACGGTCCGGCGCGGCCCAGCAGGGGAAGGACGCCGAAGGCCCCGAGTTCAACGCACTGGTGTCCCACATGCGGTCGTTGGTCGGTTCGGTGCTCCGCTACGAGGCCAGGTTCCGGGCGGACGGTCTGCTGCCGCCGGACGGGACGGTACGGACCGTCGCCGCCTGGGACCTGGGGCGGGCCTCCCAGATGGCGCGCTGGGGGCGGGGCGCCCGCTACGCGGCGGAGGCGGAGATGCACACCGCCCTGGAGCGGGTCGCCCGGACCGCCCGGGCCGTGTACCGATCCTGGGCGGAGTTCTCCGCGGGCTACGTGCTCGGTCGGTGCCTGCACTTCGACGAGGAGGCGTTCGGCTCCTGGTACACCACGGTGCTGGCCGCGCACCACGAGTTGACCGCCCATCCGGAAGGACCCTGGCGGACGGTGCCGTTCACCGCCTCCTGACCGGGCGGCCGTCGCGGTGGCGCCGCTGGCCTGATACGAGCGCCGCCACGACGGTCCGGGAGGGCCGTCCAGGAATTCCTAGATCGAGTTCGCGAAATCCTCGCAGGATATCAGAGTCGAACTTCTTCACTTTCACGACGGCATTTCCTGCGACTTGTCGACAACCGGCCGAAAAAGCGTAGTGGATTTCGCCACGCAGATGAGAACACTCTCACCCGTCGGGCCAATAACAAGGCGTCCGCATATCGCGAATCACGTCCCACCTCTTTTCCATAGACAGAACTTCCCTTGCCGAATCGTTTACTCGATGTTCCCTTAGAGTTCCAGCATTCCGACCCCTCTCACATTCCCTTTGCTGGAAGGTTTCCATGGAGTCCCTACGACATCTGGCGGTCCATCTCGCCGTGGACCTCGCGGCGGTCAGCCTGTTGACGTTCGCCGTGTACTACCCGAGGCACCGGCGCCGCGATCTGCTGCCCGCGTACCTGGCCCTCAACGTCGCCCTGTTCACCGTGGTCGCGGCCCTCGCGCAGGTCGGCGGATCGGGGGGCATGGCCCTCGGCTTCGGGCTCTTCGGCGTGCTCTCGATCATCCGGCTGCGGTCCGACGCCATCCAGCACGAGGAAGTCGCCTACTACTTCACCACCCTGGTGCTCGGTCTCATCTGCGGACTGCCGAACCTGCGGCTCACCCACGCGGCGGCGTTCGCCGCAGTGCTCCTGGCCGTGGTCTACCTGGCCGACCACCCCCGGCTGTTCGCCCGCTCCCGACGCACCGTCGTCGTCCTGGACGCCGTGTACGACGGGCCCGTGGACCTGCGCGCCGCACTCGTCAGCAGACTCGGCGAACCGATGAACTGGACCGTGATGGAGGTGGACTTCGTGCGGGACCTCACCGTCGTGGACGTCCGCTACCGCGAGCCGTCGGAGCCCCGCGGGAAGATCGCCGCCGCGCCCGCCCCGGAGTCCGCCCTGGAGGCCGCGTGAGCCCGCCGGCCCCGCCCCTGGCTCCCTTGCCCACCCCGGTCACCCTGGCGGCCAACGACCCCTGCGCCGTCACCCGCAACAAGGTCACGCCGAACACGGGCACGTTCCGCCCGAGCCGCTACAACACCGACACCCTGGGCGTGTACGGCCCCGCGGAGGCCGTGGCAGTCCGGGAGGCCCCGCGCCGCTGCGACGACGCACCCGCCCCCGAACTGGCCCTCGTGGCGGACCCCGTGCTCGCCGCCGCGTCCATCTCCCTGCCCGAGGTGCTGGCGAGCGCCGAACTCCTGGCCCGCTTCGACCACGCCTATCTGGTGCCCGTCGAGGTGTTCGCCGAGCTGGCCGCCCACCTCACCGCCCCGGACCGGCCCGGGGGACCGTTCCGCGCCCTCACCATCGACGGCCGCCGCTGGTTCCGGTACCACTCCGTCTACTACGACACCCCGGAGCTGCGCTGTTTCGACGACCACCGTCGGGGACGCCGACTCCGCTTCAAGATCCGTGAACGCGTCTACCAGGACTCCGGGGAACGGCAGTTCGAGATCAAGCTCAAGAGCGGACGCGGCGAGACCGTCAAGCACCGCCGTCCGCTGGGCGAGGGCGCCACCCCGCTGGACGCCCCGTTCCGGGACTTCCTCGCGGACCGGCTGCGCTCCGCGTACGGCATCGAGGCCCCGCGGCGGCTCCATCCGTCGATCACGACGGACTACCGGCGGGCCACTCTGGTCTCCCGGGGCGAACGGGTCACCTGTGACGCCGGGTTGCGCTGCGCGGACGTGCGCACGGGCACGGCGGTGCGCTGCGATCCGGGATTGGTCCTGGTGGAGACGAAGAACGCGGGCAAGCTGACCGAGGCCGACCGGTTCCTGCACGCCCGGGGCATCCGTCCCGCGGTCTTCACCAAGTACTGCGGCGCGCTCGCCGCACTGCGCCCCGCGATACCCGCCAATCGTTGGCGCCGAGCGGCCCGGCTCGCGTTCACCGCGACCGACTGACGCGCGCACCGCGTCCCCCGGAGCACCGTTCAGCGTTCGCGTGCGGTCCTCAGCATCCTCGTACCCGCCCCCCGACCCGCGGGACCCCGCCGACGAAGCCGGGGTCCACCGGATCGTTGCCCGCTGCTCGCCCCGTACCGCCCACCGGGCCGGCACGGGGCGGTTCCGCGTACCGGGCCGGGGCGGCAGCAGCCCGTACCACCGCCGCCGCAGGGGCGCACCTTCGTCAATTCGCCACTGTCCCGAGGCGGTTCGCCCTGACTCGGCACCGTTCGTTCGACGATGACGCCGGCCACCGCGGGTGATCCGTGACCGACCGGAATCGAGTTCCCGCCAAAAGCGCCGCAGTATGCGCACCCCCTCCCATTCGGGGCAGGCGGTGACCGTAGGGGCGCACGGCCTGGTCGGGCACGCTCTTTCGTTGCGCCCTCGTGCATCCAGTCATCTGGCCACTCGCCGAAAACGGGAGATGCCCGGCGCGCGCCCCTGGTGTGCTGGGTGCGGATGATCGGGATCACGCGCGCGGCGGGCCCGGCCGCGGCGTTCGGTGGGAACGGCGTTGAGGAGCGGCTCATGACGAAGGTTCTGCTGGTGCACGCGGTGTCCCTGTGGCGTGCCTCCCTGGTTTCCCTGCTCAGCGAGGACAGCGAACTGTACATACACGCCACGGACAAGGGCGGAGTGCCGTCGGCACTGGCGGAGGCGTCCCTGGACATACTGGTCACGGACCTGGACTGTCCGGATTCCCGGGACGTCCTGAGACTCGTGGAATCGTTGCGCACGCCGCGCACGCAGAGCGAGATGGCACTGGCCGTCCTCGCCCGGAGCAACCGCACCGGTGATCTGCGGCGGGCGTTCGAGGCGGGCGCCACCGGCTACATCGACAAGTGCGGTCCGGTCGACCACCTCTGCGAGGTGGTGCGCAAGGTCGCGGCGGGCGGTCGACACATCGACGAATCGCTCGCTTTCAGCCTCCTCCAGGCCACTGACGTCCCCCTGTCCGCACGGGAGTTGCGGGTGCTCGCCCTGGCGGCGGACGGGGAGTCGGTGGCCTCCATCGCCCGTTCCCTGTGCCTGGCCAGCGGAACGGTGCGCAACTACCTCGCCGCGGCGATCCGCAAGACCGGGGCGCGGAACCGGCTCGACGCCATCAGGCTGTCCCGGGAGTTCGGCTGGCTGTGACCGGTCGGGGGCTGCGCCACGTCCGGGCACCACCGCCCGTTCCTGGTCGGCCGGCGCGGCCGGGGGCGGCCGGGCCGGCGTGCACCGCGGGTCCCCTCGTCCGACCGCCCTCACCCCGCCCGGTCGCACGTCGGCGCTCCGCCGATCAGGGGCACGACGTCCGCCGCCGTCGGTGCGGGTGCCCAGTGCCCGGTCAGGTCCCGGTACAACGCGGAGCGGCGCGGCATGTCGTGCGGCGGCCCGCACACCGCCGTTCCCCCGTCCAGGACGAGCACCCGGTCGGCCCGCTGGGCGGAGCCGAGCCGGTGGGCGATGACGACCAGGGCGCCGGGACGGCGGGCGAGCGCCTCCTCGGCCCGGATCTCGGCCGCGGGATCCAGTTGGCTGGTGGCTTCGTCCAGGATGAGCAGCGGGGCGGGGGACAGTCCGGCCCGCACCAGGGCCAGCAGCTGGCGTTCGCCCTCCGACAGCCGGGCCGGGTCGAGGGGTGCGTCGAGACCGCCGAGTCGGTCCACCAGCCGGGTCGCGCCCAGCTGGTCCGCGGCCTCGACGAGGTCCCGGTCGGCCGCCCCCGGGCACAGGTACCTGAGGTTGTCGCGGACCGTGCCGGTGAACACGTACCCGCGCTGCGGCAGCAGGGTGCGCACCGCACCGGGCTCGGGGCCGTCGGGTGCCGTCAACGGACGTCCGAGCCAGCGCACTTCGCCCCGGTCGGGTGTCAGGACCCCGGCGAGGAGGGCGGCGAGGGTCGACTTGCCGCTGCCGCTCGGCCCCACGACGGCCAGCCGCTCGCCCGGGCGCAGGGTGAGGTCGAGCCGGTCGACGACGGTGCGGGCGGCGGGCCCGTAGCCGAAGGTGACGGCCCGCAGTTCCGCGGTGGCCACACCGGTGGGCAGCGGGCGGCCGTACGCGGGATGCCGGGCCGGCGGGGGTGGTAGCCGCCCGGGAGCGGTGAAGCGGTCGAGCACCACGACGAGGCGTCCGCCGGCGGTGCCGAGGACGGTGAGCAGGGCGTGCACCGCCGGGGCCAGCGACTGGGTGAGGTAGGCGAACGCGCCGACCAGTCCCCCGGTGGTGAGTCCGTGGCGCAGCAGCCAGGGGGCGGTGAGCAGCAGCAGGAGGGGCGGCAGGGCTCCGCAGATCCCGAGCGCGAGGATGCGCACGGCGGCCCACCGGGCGAGGGAACGGGCCGCCCGGCTCTGTTCGCGGCTGAGGCGGCTCGCCCCGTCGAGGACGGTCGGGGCGCCTCCGGTGGCCGCGATGTCCCGCACGGCCGAGGCGGTGCGGCCGGTGTGGGCGGCGAACGCCTCGTCGGTGTCGAGATAGGCGCGCTGACGCGCGGCCATGGGGGCGAGGGTGGCGAGGAACAACCCGCATCCGATGAGCACCGGTGGCACCGCGACGAGCAGCAGTCGGGGCGACAGGACCGCCATGCCCGCCAGGGCGCCGACGGCGGTGAACACGAACGACCGCAGGGACAGGACGAGTCCGGCCCAGCCGTCGCGGGCGATCTCGCTCTGGTGGGTCACCCGGGAGACGGACCGGGCGGTGGTCGCGGTGGCGGGGGCGGTGAGCGCCCCGGCGATGCCGTGGGTGACGGCGCGGCGGACCAGTCCGTCGCGCAGGGGTTCCACCAGGTCGGCGAGTCCGCGGAAGACGCCGCGGGTGGCGAGGGCCGCGGGCAGCACGGCGAGTGCGGCGAAGGAGAGCCAGAGGAGTCCGGTGGTGGGGGTGCCGGCGAGGAATCCGCCGTCGAGCGCCCGGGCGACGGCGTAGCCGCCGATGAAGGTCTGGGCGAACTCCAGGAGGGACCAGGCGGACAGCCGGGCCACCGCCGGGAGCCGGGCGCGCAGGAACGGCCGTGCCTGCCCGCTCACCCGGGCGAGTGCGCCCCGGCCGCTCACCGTGCGTCCCCCGCGGCGGAGTGCCGGGCGGAGGGCGCGGCGGGGGCGGGCGGTGCGGCTTGTGTTCCGGGGCGGAAGACGGCCCGGTAGGCGGGGTCGCGCCACAGCTCGGTGTGGCGGCCGTGGGCGCGGACCCGGCCGCCGTCCAACCAGAGCACGCGGTCCGCCGCTGCGGCCGAGGAGATGCGGTGGGCGACGACGATCCTGGTGCGGTGTCCGGCCTCGCTGGCCAGCGCCCGCTGGACGAGGCGTTCGGTGGCGGTGTCGAGGCTGGAGGTGGCGTCGTCGAGTATCAGGAGCCGTCCGCGGCGGGCGAAGGCCCGGGCCAGGCCGAGGCGTTGGCGCTCGCCGCCGGACAGGGGCGCCTGGTCGAGGGGCGTGTCGTAGCGCTGTGGGAGGAGGCCGATGAATCCGTCGGCCGCGGCGGCCCGGGCCGCGGTGCGCACCCGGTGCGCGTCGGGTTCGGGTTCCGTGCCGAAGGCGATGGCCGCGGCGACGGTCGGGCCCAGGAGGGCCGGTCGGGCGAAGGCGAAGGCGACCTCGGCGCGCAGGGCGCGCGGGTCGACTCCGTCGAGGGGGACGCCGTCGAGGGTGACCGTCCCGGTGTCGGGGTCGAGGAGGCGGCCGGCGAGCGCGGCCAGCAGGGACTTCCCGGCGCCCGAGGGGCCGACGACGGCGACCGTGGTGCCACCGGGCACGACCAGGTCGACGCCGGCCAGCAGGGGCCGCCCGTCGCGGACGATGCCGACCCCGTGCAGGCGCAGTTCCCCGGCGCCCTCGGGGGGCAGGGAGAGTCCGCGGTGCGGTGGTGCGGGCAGGTCCCGCAGTGCGGTGAGGCGGGTGGCGGCGGCGCGGCCCCGGGACACCGCGGCGAGCGCGCCGGTCAGGGCTCCCAGGCCCACGGCGAGGACGGCGTAGCGGGCGACGGCCAGCAGGTCGCCGGTGCTGAGCGCGCCGTGGGTCAGGCGCAGCCCGCCGACGGCGAGCACCAGCAGGGTCAGCAGCGGCAGCAGGGCCCCGGCGCCGGCGGCGGCGCGCCCCTGGACGCGCCAGGTGCGCCGGCCGTGCCGGGCGAGGCGCCAAAGGGGTGCGAGGGCGCGGGCCCGCTCGTGGTCGGCGGTCCCCGCGGCGCGCACCGTGTCGATGCCGTCGATCGTCTCGGTGAGTCGGGCGGCGATCGCGGCCTGCTCCCGCTGGTAGTCGGTGGCCGCGCTGGCGGTGTCCCGGACGAGGGCCCGCAACAGCAGGACGAACAGCGGGAGTCCGGTGACCAGCGCCAATCCGGTCCAGGGGTCGATCAGGAACAGGCACAGGACACCGCCGAGCGGCAGCAGGACCGTGCCCGCGGCGGTGGCGAGGGTCACCGGCACGGCCGCGGCCTCGGCGGCGTTCGCCGTGAGTCGGGTGGTGAGGTCTCCGGCCGGGAACTCCTGGGCACGGCGGGGTTCGGCGTGCAGCACCCGGTCGAGGACGTCGATCCGCAGTCGGGCCGCGTACCGGGCCGTGGTGCTGCCGCCCACCACGGCGACCGTGCTGTCGAGCAGGACCTCGGCCGCGGTCAGGGCCGCGGCCAGCAGCAGGGCGGGCCAGGGGACGCGGCCGGAGTCGAGGAGCCGGTCGAGGGCGTGCCCGAGGACGGCGGGCAGGGCGAGCGCGGCGAGGGCGCCGCCCAGGGAGCAGAGCAGGACCACGGCGAGCGGCGGCCGGGCGGGCACGGGGAGGGCGGCCCGGGGACCCTCGGGGGCCGGGGGGTGGCTGGGGGGCACGCCGGGGTCCTTTCGCCGCGGATGGCGTTCGCCGTGCAGAGGCGGTGCCGGGTCGGCCGCAACGGGTCCGACGGCGGGGCGCCGGTGGGGCGCTCCGCCGGGGAACCGCCGTACGACGACCGGTCCCGGGCCCTGGTGGGCCCGGGACCGGCGACTCATGGCCGGGAGGGACGGGCGGACGCGTCGGCCGGACCGGCGCGGCGGCTCATCGAGCGGTCTCCCGGCGGAGCGTCACGGAGTGCAGAGGATGACACTCAGCGAGCTGTACTCACAGACCAGCAGGCTCACCTGGCTGCCGGTGGCCGGTCCCTCGAACTCCTCTTCGGGGGTGTCCAGGGACTGGAGGTCGAGAAGCGCCATGACGGGTCCTTTCTGGGGACGGATGGATCTCATTGGGGTACGGCCCCTGGCTGGGGCCGGTCTGTGGGCCGCGGGAGCGGCGGGAGGAAGGGCAGCGAGGCGGGGCGGTCGCCGAAGGCGGCGCCGAGGGCGAGCAGACAGCCGGCGGTGCCGGTGGCCAGGTCCATGGAGCGGCGCATCATCTGTTCGCCGGGGAAGGCGAGATGGCCCGCGTACGGTACGGAGTGCAGCCCGAGCAGTCGGGCGTGCCGTTCGCGGGTCCGTCGCCGTTCGGCCGGGTCGCCGCAGGGGGTGCGGGCGAGTTGCAGCAGGAGTCCGGCGGCGCCGCGGAAGAGTCCGGGTTGGATGTAGAAGGCGGACCGCAGTCCCGGTTCGATCTGCTCGCGGGCGGCGCGCAGTTCGGGGTCGTCGCGGTGGGTGAGGAAGTCGTCGAGGACCATGGCGATGCCGGCGCTGCCGCCGCCGAGGTAGGGCAGGGTGCGCTTGCCGTCGAGGACGAGCAGGGCGCCGTCGGTGCCGGTGCGGCAGCGGTCGAGGTCCTGGCGCAGTGCGGTGGCGGCGAGGTCGAGGTAAGCGGTGTCGCCGGTGGTCTCGTAGCGGCGCACGAAGAGGAGGGCCGGGCCGCTGGCGCCGTGGAGCAGTCCGGTGCGGCGGGTCGGGGAGGCGTCCCGGACGGTGTGCGCGGCGAGTTCGGTACAGCGTTCGGCGGCGGTGCGCAGGGCCGCGGCTTCGGCCCCGTCGGTGGCGCGGCCGAGGTCGTCGAGGGCGAGGGCGAGGCCCGCGTGTCCGCCGTGCAGATCGGCGGATCTGCCGTCGAGCGGCTCACGGGCGATCAGCCGGGCCAGGGCGAGGCCCTGTTCGCGGTGGCCGAGCCGGTGCAGCGTCCAGGCGATGCCGGCGAGTCCGTCGTAGAAGCCGATCGGGGTGCCGGACACGGGCTCCTTGGCGCGGTCCAGCAGCCACTCGGCGGCCTGGGGACAGGGGGTGGCTCCGGTCTCGTGCAGGGCGTGCAGCACGCCGGCGGCTCCGTAGCCGAAGCTCTGGCCTCCGACCGGGGTGAGGAACTGGGCGATGTCGCCCGGGAAACATCGGTCCTCGCGATCGGGTGTGCAGGCCGCGGTCAGGGCGCGGACCATCGAGTCCCGACTACGGGGCCAGTCAGCCGGTTCCGGTACGTCCGGGGCGTCGGGGTGCGCCGCTGCGGGTCCGCCGGACCTGACCGGGCGCACCGGTCGGGCGACGGGATCGGGGTCGCGCAGGATCTCCGCGAGCGCGGGGGCGAGCTCGTCCTCGGTGACGGGGAAGATCCTGGTGATCTCCCGTACCAGGTGGCGGGCCTTGGCGCGGTCGATGGAGAAGAGCACGGTCAACGGGGTCAGCAGGGCGAGCCGCAGACAGGCGAGCGCATAGGTGTCGATGTCGGTCCCGCGTCGGCCCGGTGGGGCGACGAACGAGGGATTGGCGACGATCTGACGGCGTCGCTCGACGGCGGGCGAGGCCGCCTCGAAGTCGAGGAGGACGACGCGTGTGCCGTCCTCGGAGACCATGATGTTGCTCAGGTGCAGATCGCTGATGACGAGCCCGCGCTCGTGCACGGCGCGCACCGCGTCCGCCACCCGTGCGTGCATGTCGCGGGCCCAGGCTGCGTGCTCGGCGAGTTCGGCGGCGGTGGCCGTCGCCCGGGACAGCGGGAAGCGGCGGGCGAGGACGGTGTTCAACGTGGTGCCGGGGACGTACTCCAGGGCGAGGAAACGGTGTCCCTCGACGGTGAAGGAGCCGAGCAGCTCGGGCACGCAGTCGAGCCCGGCGAGCTGTTCGAGCGCGGTGCGCTCCCGGTCGAGGCGTTGCACCGCGTCGGCCCCGTCGGCGGCGAGGCCGGCGTGCGGGCGCCCCTCCTTGAGGACGACCCGCCGGCCCGTGTGCGGGTCGCGCGCCCGGTAGACGCCTCCGCCGTTGGAGAAGTGCAGCGCGCCCTCCACGGTGTACGGCAGTGCGTCGGCGCCGGTGCGGGCGGCGAGGTGTTGGGCGAGGAAGGCCGGCGGGGTCACCCACGGGGGGACCCGGAAGGACGGTCCGCGCAGGTCCGGGACGAGGGTGCCGTCCGGGTCGGCGACCGCGGGCACCGTACGGCCTTCGGCGTCGAGGCAGAAGCGGCGGGCGAAGGCGCCGTAGCGGACGTACACCGGTCCGTCGCCCAGCCGCAGATCGCTGAGGACGTACGGCCCGTGCTCTCCGGCGAGCAGGTCGACCAGGGCCTCGGCCACGGCGGGGAACTGCTCTTCGGAGTGCGGGTAGACGGTGATGAACTTGCCGCTGCCGGCGCGGTCGGCGTACTTCGCGTTGCGCAGGAGCAGCAGCCGCGGGCCGGGGACGAACTTCAGCGGGAGCCGTCGTTCGACGCAGTGGGCGATGACCCGGTCGAGGACGCGTTCGGCGTTGTCGGCCGCGGCCGATATGTGGATCTTCCAGCCCTGGGCGGGCAACCGCACGCCCTGCGGGCTGAACGAGAGCCAGTCCCCGCGCCATTCTGTCTGCCAGCCCTCGGGCGCCGCAGCCCGGGCGGCGGCGAACAACTCGGGTCCCTCGGTGGACTTCCCCGCACCGTGCCGGGGGGAGTCGTAGAAGTCGGCGTCCGCTTGGGTGTACGCGGCGTACTCGGGGTTCACACACGCTCCTCACGGATTCGTTCGGCGGGGACGGGAGAAACGTTTCCACAGCCTGATCCGGGGCGGCCAGTCGCGGTTGTCACCATTCGGAGCCCCACCTTCCCCGTGCAAACCGCATGCCCGATCCGTGCGTCCGCCCGTGCACCGGGCCGCTCGGGCGAGGGCACGGGTACCTGCCGGCACTTGGCGGAAGTCGTACTGGTCGATCACCTACCCGCGTGCCACGCTGACGCTTGCGCCCCTCGTGTCCCTCCCACCCCGCCTGCAGCTGCCGACGTGTGCAGGTGGCCGCCCCGCGTCCGGGTGGACGGCCCGTCGGCGCCGCCGAAGGAGTCGTCGTGCCCACCGGTCCCGCCCCGCTGCTGTTCCTCCACGGCTCCTGGCACGGCACCTGGTGCTGGAGTGAGGTGATCGCCCGGGTGACGGCGGCCGGCCGCCCCGCCGTGGCCGTGGACATGGCCGGGCACGGACTGCGCGCGCGGCGCGCCCGCTGCCTGTCCGAACGGCCCTTCGACCCTGCCGGGTTGACCGGCGAGGTCTCTCCGGTGGCGGACGTCGACCTCGACGGGGCGGGTGCGTTGCTGGTCGACCAGTTGGCGCGGATCGGCGGCGGGCGCCCGGTCACGGTGGTGGCCCACAGCATGGGCGGCGCGGTGCTGACCCGAGCCGCCCAACGGGCACCGGAGTTGGTGGGGCGTGCCGTGTACCTGGCCGCGTTCATGCCGGGCTCGGACCTCGCCGGGGGCACCTACTACGGGGTGCCCGAGAATGCGGACAGTCTGGTCGGGGCCGTCATCAGGGCCGATGCCGCCGTCATAGGGGCGCACCGGATCGACCTCGCCTCCGCCGACGCGGGCTACCGCCGGCTGCTGCGGGACGCGTTCTACACCGATGTCGACCAGGGCCTCGCCGACGCCGCGATGGGGTTGCTCACGCCCGACGCTCCGGCGGGCATCGCCCGGGGCACGACCCGGTTGACCACTGACGGCTGGGGTTCGGTGCCCCGCACCTACGTGGTCTGCACCCGGGACAGGGCGCTGCCCCCGGCCCTGCAACGGAAGTTCATCGCCGACGCCGACGCCGCGTTCCCCGAGAACCCGACCTCCGTCGTGGAGCTCGACGCCGCCCACTCGCCGTTCCTGTCGATGCCCGAGCGGCTCGCCGACGTCGTCGCCGGACTGCGCTGACACGGCCGGAGCGGAACGGGAGCGCCGTGCGACCCGCCCCGGGAGCCCGGTCCGGGGTTCGGGCGCTCCCGTCGGAGGAGCCGTCCGGGACGGGCACGCTCAGGCGGCGTGGCTCTCGCACCCCGGCACGGAGACGTCGCCGGTGACGGCCCGGGGGTCCCGGGCGGGCGGGGACTGGCGGGCCGCCAGCCGAGCGGCGGACCACTCCATGACCAGGCACTGGTACTGCCGTCGCTGCTCGGTGCTGAGTCTGCCGCCCGCGCGCGCCCACAGCGCACGGATGTCCTCGTTGATGTCGTCGGCGGAGCGCAGGGCCGCGCCGGACCGGGCGGGGTCGGGGATCGTGGACATACGGTGAATCATACGTTTATGGGTGTGAGGATCTCGTCAGATTTATCACCGGGGACGGTCAAGACCGCGGCCCACCCCCGTACGCGCCCCTTCGGGCCCGCAACGGGGCGCGGACCGGCCCGCCGTGGAACGGATGACTCCGCCACGGTCCGGCGGGCCGGTCGGGGCCACGGGGGTCGGCAGCCGAAGCGGGCCGGGCCCGTGCACACGGTGGTGCGCAGCGCGGTCAGCCCTCCCTCAGGACCGCCCCGGTGGTGGTGACCACCGCGCACTTCCCGGCCGCCCAGCGCAGCGCGGCGGCGTGGTCGTCGGCCGAGAAGTCGGCCACCGCATCCGCGACCACGAACGCCTGCACGTCCTGCATCCAGGCGTCGCAGGCGGTCATCAGGACGCCGATGTGCGCGTAGACACCGGTGATGACGAGTTGGTCGCGACCGAGTTCCCGCATGCGCTCCAGGAGGTCGGTGCGGACGAACGCGCTGTACTTCCACTTGGTGAGGACCGTGTCACCGGGGCCGGGGGCCACCGCGTCGGCGATGGCGGCGGCGTGCGGGTCGGCGGGCAGACCGGGCCCCCAGAAGTCCTGCTGGAGTCCCCGCTCGGCGGGTGTCTGGCCGCCCGGCTGGGCGGTGTACACGACGGGGACCGACGCCTCGGCGGCCCACTGCCGCAACCGTGCCGTGTGGGAGAGGAGTTCGGTGACGGGCGACGCGGAGGTGTCGAAGGCCGAGAGGAAGTAGTTCTGGAGGTCGTGCACGAGCAGCACCGCGCGGGCGGGGTCGATCTTCCAGTCGACCCGGTTGGCGGGCAGCTCCCCCGGGGTGGGCATCGGATAGGGGGTGACGGCGGGCAGGGCCATGGTGTCGGTGGTTCCGTTCGAGTGAGCGACGGGGAGCGGAGGGAGGCGACGGGGATCAGCGGGCGGACACGGGGTGCGACCGGCCCTCCGTCGGGTGTCGGGCGGCGGACTCGGCGATCGGGTGCACCGGGTGACGGGTCGTCACAGTGTGGCCCCGACGGCGCTGAGGAAGGTGCGGAACTTCGCTCCGGTCTCCTCCGTCTCGGCCTGCGGCTGGGAGGCGGCGACCACTCCGGCGCCCGCGTACAGACGCAGCCGGTTGGCCTCGGCTTCGGCGCAGCGGATGGTGACGACCCATTCGCCGTCGCCGTCCGCGTCGCCCCAGCCGACCATCCCGGTGAAGTAGCCCCGGTCGAACGGCTCGGTGTCCGCGATGACGCGGCGGGCGAGCGCGGTGGGGGTACCGCAGACGGCGGGGGTGGGGTGCAGGGCGCAGGCCAGTTCGAGGGCCGAGGCCGTCGGGTCGGTGAGGGTGGCGGTGACCGTGCTCGACAGGTGCCACATGGTGGCGGTCCGCACGAGGGTGGGTCGTTCGGGGACCACGAGGTCACGGCAGAAGGGGGCGAGCGCGGTGTACACGGCGTCGACGACGACGGCGTGTTCGTGCAGGTCCTTGGCGGATTCGAGGAGGGCTGCGGCCCTGCGGACGTCTTCGGCGAGATCGGCGCCGCGCGGGGTCGATCCGGCGAGGGGGTTGGCGACGACCCGGGTCCCGCGGCGGGACACCAGGAGCTCCGGACTGGCGCCCAGCAGGGTGCGGCCGGGACCGACGGGCAGGGCGAAGGTGTAGCCGGAGGGGTCGCGGCGCGCCAGCCGGTCGACCATGCCGGGCAGGTCCAGCGGGCCGGGCGCGGTCAGTTCGAGGGTGCGGGCGAGGACGACCTTGCTGAACTCGCCCTGCCACATGCGGTCGACGGCGTCCGCGACCCCGGCGGGGTACTCGTCCGGTGCGGGTACCTGGCGTATCCCCCAATCGACGGGGTCGGGGCGCTCGGCGGGCAGCGCGATCATCGGGTCCGAGGCGAGGGCGGGTCCGGTGCGCAGTTCGGCGGGGATCGCGAGGGCGGCCGGGGCGTGTTGGTCGAAGGGGACGGCACCGAGCACCAGGGGCGCGCCCTGGCCGTCGGTGCGGGCCGCGGCCAGCGCCTCGGCGACCCTGACGGGCAACGGTCTGTCGTCGTGCGGGACTTCGGCGCGGGTGCCGTGGCCGAGGAGGGTGCGGGTGGGGGTGGCGAGGAATCTGGACCCCGTGCGGTACGCGTGGAGCAGGGCGGTCGCCGCACCGAGCGCGGGGTACGCGGGGTCGGGTGACGCGTCGGGGCGGACCGCGGCGTCAGCGGCCACGGTGAGGGCCTGTCCGGCCAGGGGGACGTGCGTGGCGACTTCGGATGCCGTCGACACGGGGGCTCCGTTTCTCGGGTGCTCCGTGCGTGCACGGAGGTGGGGTGGGGGGGACGGGGCGTCGTCTACCTGAGCGTGGCGCCGCCGTCGACGTACAGCTCCTGCATGGTGATGTGGCGGGCGCGGTCGGAGGCGAGGAAGACCACCGCGTCGGCGATGTCCTGGGGCTCGGCTATCCGGCCGAGGGGTATCCCGGTGCGGTACGTGCGGGGGTCCCCGGCGATGACCCGCCGGGGGGCGTCGCCGTCGGTCCACAGGGCGCGCTGCATGGCGGTGTCCGTGGAGCCGGGGGCGACGATGTTGCACCGGACACCGTTGCGGGCGACTTCCAGCCCGAGGCACTTGGTGAACATGGTGGCCGCGGCCTTGGAGGCGGCGTAGGCGGCCATGCCGGTGCGGGGAATGCCGGCGGCGTTGGAGCCGACGGTGATGATGCATCCGCTGCCGCGGGCGGTCATGGGTCCGACCGCGGCGCGGGAGGTGTGGAAGACACCGGTGGTGTTGACGGCGAAGGTCTGCGCCCAGTCGTCGTCGGTGAGTTCGGCGACGGGGCCCGGCCTCAGTACGCCGGCGACGTTCACGAGCAGGCCGAGCGGGCCGTGTTCGTCCTCGATGACCTTGACCGCGGCGTCCACGGCGGCGCGGTCCGTGACGTCGAGGACCATCGGGGTGATCGATCCGGGGCCGGCGTACGGCCCGCCCGTCCCGTCCGCAGTGCTTCGTTCCCGCCAGGAGGCGGCGAGTTCGTCGACCCCGTGCGCGGAGCGGTCGGTGGCGATCACTTCGGTTCCCAGCGTCGCCAGCGAGACCGCGACGGCGGCCCCTATTCCCTGTCCGGCGCCGGTCACGAGAGCGATGCGGCCCACGAAGTCCGTACGGTGTTCGGGTCGGTGTTCAGGCATGGGCAATCTCCCCCCTCACTTAGGCGAGCCTAACCTAACTCATTAAGCTTGCACACCCGAGCGATCCCCCAGTGAGCCGGCACACACATTCGGTGAGGCTAACCTCACTTGGCCGAAGCGAAACCCTCTGACGGGGCGACGGCCGACACCCAATCCGCCCCGATCGAGGGCGAATTGCCGGAGTGCGCACCACGCACCGGAGGGTGCACCACATGACGCACCCTCATGACCGCACCCGTCAGCGGCCCATAGGGGAGGGGGGCGGAACGGGTGCTCCCCGTTCCGCCCCCCTCCCCTTACGGCAGCAGCTCAGTTCGTGGACGGACCGATCCAGTGCTCGGTGATCCAGTCCAGGGCGTCCTGCCGGACGGCGGGCCCGTACACGGTGTGCCAACCGTCCGGGACCTCGGCGAAGACGGGCCACAAGGAGTGCTCTCCCCAGTCGTTGGCGAGGACCGTGAACTCCGCGGGCCCCGCGCCGCCGGGCTCGTCCTCGATGCCGAAGGGGTGGGTGGGGGCGTTGCTCATGTGGTCCTCACTGCTCCCGTTCGGTGAGTCGCTCGCTGACCGCGCGGGCGAGGTGGGCGAACGGCTCGGACGGGGTCGCGTTCCGGCGGGAGCGGGTGGCGTCGGCACGGACCGCCACGGCGGCGTCGACGACGATCCGACCGCCGTGCAGCAGGGCTCCCCACGACTCCCACACGGAGAAGTCGAAGGCGTAGGAGGGGAAGCGGGTCCACACGTCGTCGGGGCGGAAGCCGAACCCGTGGTCGGTGAGGGCGAGGAGTCGGGTGACGTCGTGGTGGGTGACGGTCACGCCCTCCGGTCCGTCCGCGGAGTCCGGGGCGTGGATGACGCACACGGGGTCGTACGGGGTGAGCGGCCGGGTCCGTTCGGCCTGGGTGAGCGGCCCGGTGGCGTACCGGTCGACGAAGGAGGAGTCGGTGCAGAGGATCGGCAGGTCGTGGTCCGGGAGCCGGGGGACGGTGACCGAATCGGTGACCACGGCCGCGGGGGCGACGTCGGCCAGCGCGCGGGAGAGGCGGCCGGCCGGGTGGTCGGGGTCCAGGGGGAGGTACGCGGCGCCGGCGAGGGTCACCGCGAGGAGCCCGGTGACGAGGTCGGTGGAGCGGGGCAGGGCGAGCGCCACCACCGATCCGGGTCCGATGCCCCGGACGGCCAGCATCCGGGCCAATGGGTGTGCACGTGCGGACAGTTGGGCGTAGGTGAGCGTGGCACCCCGGTGGGAGACGGCGATGCGCTCCGGGTACCGGCGGGTGACCGCGTCGTAGACCTCGGGGAGGGTGCGCCCGCCGCGGGCCGGGTGCGGCGCCGCCTCGGTACGGGGGTCGTCGGCGGGGACTTCGGGGGCTGCGGGGGCCCCGGGTCCTTCGGCAGCATCGGGTCCTTCGGCGGTCTCGGGCGCGAGGAGTTCCACGGTTCCGTCGGCGCGGCGGCGCGCCAGGTCGCCGGTGCGGTACATCCGGCCGCCCGGGTGGTCGTGCAGCGCTCCGAACGGGTCGGCCACGAACCGTTCCGCGGTGCGGTCGGGTCGACCGAGGTATCCGACGGCGAGGCACGGTCCCGCGAGGTACAGCTCTCCCGTCGTCCCGGGCGGCGCGGGGCGCAGCGCGGCGTCGAGGACGTAGGCACGGGAGCCCCGCACGGGCCGCCCGACCACGGGCCCCCGCGCGTCGCCCGGTCCACCGACGCGCCAGGAGTAGGCGAAGCCGGGGGCCCCGGTCGGGCCGTACTGGTGCACCGCGTGCAGCCCGGGTGCGGCGGGGACGTACCGCCGGAGCGGCTCCGGGTCGGACTCGCCGCCGATGGTCAGCACGGCCGGTTGGTGGTGGCCCTCGTCGAGCAGCCCCTCGGCGATCAGCGCGGCGGCGTGGGACGGGGTGACGGCCAGGTAGTCGATGCGCTCGCGGTGCACGTACGCGGTGAGGGCCGCCGGGTCGCGGTGGGTGGCCTCGTCCAGGAGGTGCAGTTCATGCCCGTGGACCATCCACAGCAGCGGGTCCCAGGCCGCGTCGGAGGCGAACGACGCACTGTGGGCGAGCCTCAGTCGGGCCCGCCCGGTGCGGGCGACCGCGGGCGCGATGTGGTCGGTCCCGTGGCCCTCGTAGCGGTTGGCGAGGGAGGCGTGGCTCACGAGGACGCCTTCGGCGCGGCCGGTGGAGGGGCCCGTCCCCTGACCGGGGTGGTCGGGGTGGACGAGGTAGGCGGGGTCGCGCGGGGTGGGCCGGGTGCTCGGCACGGCGGCGAGGTGCCGGGCGAGGAGGTCCCGGGTGGCCGGGTCGTCGAGGGCGAGCACGGGCAGCCCGTGCTCGGGGAGGGCCGCCAGGGTCTCGGTGGTGCCCAGGACGCAGACGGGACGGGCGTCCGCGAGGACGGCGCGGGTCCGGGCCGCGGGGTGTCCGAGGTCGAGGGGTTGGCAGACGCCGCCCGCCCCGAGCACGGCGAACAGCGCGACGATCATCGTCGAGGTGCGGGGCAGGGCGAGGGCGACGGGAGTGCCCGTGGTGACCCCGAGCCGGGCGAGTTCGGCGCCGAGGCCACTGGCCGCGGACTCCAGTTCGGCGAAGGTGAGGGTGGCGTCCACCGCGCGCACGGCGAGGGCGTCGGGGGTGCGGGCGACGCGGTCGGTGAGTGCGGCGGGGAGGGTGCGCCGGGCGGGGGCTTCGGCGCGCCCGCGGGTGGCGGCCCACACCTCGTCGCGGGGCAGGAGGTCGAGCGTGCCCACGGGGCGCTGCGGGTCGGTCAGCAGCAGGTCGGCGTAGGCGGCCAACAGGTGGCCGAGGGTGGCGCGGTGCCGGGTGGCCGCCGGCTCGTCGTACCGGCCGGCGTGGGCGTCTACGGACAGGCGCAGTCCGCCGTCGACGCCGGGGGCGGCTCCGATCGTCAGGTCCTCCACGGGCCCGGTGGCCAGGTGGTGCACGGTGCCGGGGGACGAGGCGAAGTCGAGTGCGGTACCGACCGGTTTGATGCTGATCACCGGGCCGGTCAGCGGGCGGTCGGCGCCGGTGCGGCCGAGGTCCTGACGCAGGTCGGACTGGGGGTAGCGCTGGTGACGGCGGACGGCGCGGATCTCCAGGACGACGCGACGCAGGAATTCGGCACCGGTGTCCTGCGGGTGGACGGCGAGCCGCAGCGGGAGGACGTTCACCGTCGTGGCGGGGGTGTGCAGGGCGGCCGGGCCGCGCCGGTTGGCCAGCGCCAGTCCGAGGACGACGTGCCGGGCGCCGGTGCTGCGGTGGAGGTGCAGGGCGGTCGCGGCGACGACGAGTTCGGCCCAGGTCGCCTTGGAGGTCGCCGCGGCCTCGGTGAGCCGGTGGAAGGTCCCGGGCGGCAGGTCGGTGTGACCGCGCAGGACGGTCGCGGACCTGCCGGTGGGCGGGCCGCCGAGGGTGGCGGGCAGCTCCGTGCCGGCCAGCCGTTCGGTCCAGAACTCCCGGTCGGCGACGCACTGTTCGCCGTTCAGATAGCGGGATTCCTCCTCGACCACCTCACGCAGCGGGGCGAAGCGGGTCGGCGGGGGTTCGTGGCCGGTGGCGAGTGCGGTGTACACCTCGGCGGTACGGCGTCCGATGAGTTGGAGCGCATGGGAGTCGGCGGCGATGTGGTGGGCCCGCTGGTACCACCAGTAGTGGTCGTCCGCGAGGCGGATGAGGGCCTGGGTCATCAGCGGGGCGGCGCCCGCCCCCCGACCGTCCGGGACTGCGGACGTAGCGCTCGGCCCGGGGGTGCCGGCCGCGTGGTCTGCGGGGCCGGCGGTCGGGGTCGGTGCGGCGCAGGGGCGGGTCAGGTCGGCGTGGGTCCAGGCCCGGGCGGCGGCGAGCGGGGCGGGGACCGCGCGCAGGTCGAGTCGGTGCAGCGGGGCGTCGGCGGGGGCGGGGGCGACCCGCTGTCGGGGCCCGCCGGCGTGCTCGCGCACGACGGTCCGGAGGGTCTCGGCCTCCCCCACGACGCGGGTGAGCGCGGCGCCGAACAGTTCCTCGTCCAACGGGCCGTGGATCTCCACCACGTCGGCCGTCTGGAATGCGGCGGAGCCCGGGGCGAGCCGGTCCGCGAAATGAACACCCGCCTGTGCGGCGAGGAGCGCGAACTCGTCCGGATCCTGATACATGTGTGTCAACTCCCCCAGAGGAATGGCTACCGCGGACGCAGACCGCCAGGGGCGGACATGCGAACTTAGGTAAGCCTAAGTTAACCTGCCGTCCGTCGTGGGGCGGGGCCGCCCCCCCACCGCCGCCCCATCCCCACCGCAGATCCGTCCGCCGCCGGGGAACGGGCGTGCTAGCGTTGATCGGGCAGGGACGACCGCGTCGACTGCGGGACCAGAAGTGGGAGGTGAGTTGATGGCCGTCGTAGAGGCCACTGCCGTGCGCAGTGCCCGCCGGACCATCCTCACGTCCCGGGCCCCGGTCTGATCTGACACCCACCCCCGGCCCCACGGCCCACGGGTGCGACCTCACGGTCACCGGGGTCCCTTTTCAAGGGTCTCCACGTTGTCCCCACCCCTTTCCTCCCCCGCTTCCACCGGGCCGCCCGGCATTCCGGGAGCGCCAGCCGCGCGGACGGCCGAAACGCCGGACCGCGCGCCCCGCACCGATGCGCCGACCGCTCCGCAGTCCGGCGCGCCCGAGACCCCGGCCGCACTCCGGCCGGAGATCGACGTGCCGTGCGGACATCACAGCCGCACCCGCGCCACCCCCGCCCCGGGCCCCCTCAACGACACCCCTCACCTCTTCGAGAACGAGAACACCATGACCATCTGGACCACCCGCCCCGAGGACACCCGGAGCGCCGAGGACGTCGCCGCCGTCCGCGAGATCAACCTCGCCGCCTTCCCCACCGCGCTGGAGGCCGACCTCGTCGACACGCTGCGCACCGATCCGCAGGCATGGATCGACGGCCTGTCCATGATCGCCGCCGACCCCGACGGGACCCCGGTCGGACACGCACTGCTCACCCGGTGCCACGTCGACGACGCACCCGCCCTCGCCCTGGCACCCTGTGCAGTACGCCCCTCGGCCCAGCGCACCGGCGCCGGTTCCGCCGCGGTCCGCGCCGCCCTGGACGCCGCCCGGACCATGGGCGAGAACCTCGTCCTGGTCCTGGGGCACGCCGAGTACTATCCGCGGTTCGGCTTCACCCCGGCCTCCCGCTTCGGCATCCGCAGCCCGTTCGACGTCCCCGACGAGTACATGATGGCCCTGGCCCTGGACGACACCCGAGAGGTTCCCACCGGCACCATCCGGTACCCGGCGGCGTTCGGCGTCTGACCCGCTCCGAGGTGACCCCGCACGGACGGCCACGGGCCGCACGTCCGGGCGGGGCGCCGACGGGACGTGACCGCGGGCACCCCGCCCGCTGACGGTTCCACTACGGCGAGGGCCCTCCTCAGGGACCGAACAGGAGGACACCCCGCCGCAGGTTCGTGATCCGGAGCGTCGGCCCGTCCTGACGCGACGTCAGGGCGGGCTCGTCGACGGCTCCGGATTCCCCCAGTGCTCCAGAGGGGCGCATCGGGCAGCACGGACACGGCCGCGCACCGCGCCCCCTTGCACACTAAGGTAAGGCTTACCTTACAACATCCGGGCAAGCGGTACGACTCACCGCCGCGCGAGCGGTCGGAAGTCCGCGCCCCGGGGGAGGGATCAAAGGCAAGGGATCAAGGCGAGGCACCGCCTCCGTCCGCGCTTGACCTCAACTTGACTTCAGCCCCTAGCGTCGCCCTCATTCCGACGCAAGGAGGCGCACGTCCATGGACGGCACGACACCCAGCCCGATCGACCCGGCACCCCCACGGGCGGGGCGACGGGCATGGACGGGGCTCGCGGTCCTGTTCCTGCCCACCCTGCTGATAGCGATGGACCTGACCGTGCTGCACCTCGCGGTCCCGTCGCTCACCGCCGACCTCAACCCCTCCAGCGCCCAACTCCTGTGGATCCTGGACATCTACGGGTTCCTGATCGCCGGATGGCTCATCACCATGGGGGCCGTGGGCGACCGGATCGGGCGGCGGCGACTGCTGTTGATCGGCGGCGCGGCCTTCGGCGCCGTCTCCGTACTGGCCGCCTTCTCCCCCACCGCGGAGCTGTTGATCCTCAGCCGGGCCCTCCTCGGCATCGCGGGCGCCACCTTGATGCCCTCGACCCTGTCGCTGATCCGTCAGCTGTTCCCCGACCCGGCTCAGCGGACCGTCGCGATCGGCGTCTGGATGACCGGGTTCACGGCCGGCGGCGCCCTCGGCCCCCTGGTCGGCGGGGCACTGCTGGAGCACTTCTGGTGGGGCTCGGTGTTCCTGCTCGGCGTCCCGGTGATGCTGGTGCTGCTCGTCCTCGGCCCCCGGTTCCTGCCCGAGTACCGCGAGCCCGGCGCCGGCCGGACGGACCTGGTCAGCGTGGCGCTGTCGCTGGCGACGGTCCTGCCCACCGTGTACGGGGTGAAGCGGTTGGCCGAACACGGTCCCGACGCGGCGGCCCTGGCCGCACTCGCGGGCGGGGCGCTGGTGGGCACCGTGTTCGTCCGGCGACAGCGGACACTCCGTCAGCCCCTGCTGGACCTCGGACTGTTCAAGAACCGCACGTTCTCCCTGGCCATGTCGACCCAGGCGTTCGCGATCTTCGCCATGGCGGGCACCCAACTGTTCGTGGGCCAGTACCTCCAACTGGTGGTGGGCCTTTCACCCCTGCGGGCGGGACTGTGGACCCTTCCCTCGACCGTGTTCGGCATCGCCGGGTCGATGCTCGCGCCGCTCCTCGTACGACGTGTCCGACCGGCCGCGGTGATGGCCGCGGCGCTCCTCGTCTCGACCGCCGCGTTCGTCACCCTGTCCCTGGTCTCCCCCGGAGGACCGGGCGACGGGCTGCCCCTCGTGGTGACCGGGTTCGTGCTGCTCTCCTTCGGCCTGGGTCCGGCGATGACCCTCACCACGGACCTGATCATCAGCAGCTCGCCCCCGGAGCGCGCCGGATCGGCCTCCGCGCTGTCGGAGACGGGCAGCGAGTTCGGGTTGGCCATGGGCATCGCCGTCATCGGCAGCGTCGGCACCGTCGTCTACCGGTCCGAGGTCGCGGACACGATCCCCGGCGCCGTGCCCGACGAGGCCGCCCGGGCCGCCCGCGACACCCTCGGCGGGGCCGTCCGCGCCGCGGAGTCCCTGCCCGACCTGCTCGCCGACGACCTGCTGACGGCGGCCCGCGCGGCCTTCACGGAGGGACTGCACACGACCGCGGCGCTCAGCGGAGCGGTCACCACCGCACTCGCGGTCCTCGTGTGGACGCGATTGCGCCGCCTGCCGGCCAGCCGGCCCCCGGCCGACCCGGTCGCCGGAAGCGGCGGGCGCAAGGCGGCAGCGACGAAGGACGACGACGAACGACTGACGGCCCGGCAGTGAGCCGGACGGGCGGGAGGCGGGACGGACCCGCGCTCCCGCCCGGGGGTCAGACCCCGTTCTCGATCCTGCGCACCCGTTCGGCGTCGCAGGTGCGCGGGCAGGTGGCGCACGCCTCGGCGGGACGGATCGCGTAGTAGAGGCAGCAACCGAGGCGGGTGCGCGTCGGGTGCTCACGTCCGTTGCGGGTGGTGAGGGTCCGGAAGGCCGCGCCGCCGGGGTAGGGGCTGACGGCTCCGGGCAACAACTCCTCGGCCTCCCGCACCCCGCGGGCCTCGTCACCGTGCATCCGGCCGAGGTACCAGACGGCCGAGACCAGGTCGTCGCCGACCATCCCCCACAGCGCCCGGGGACCGCGGCGGACGCGGGGGCCCGTGGCGGCCAGCAGCGGACGCACGTGGTCGGCGACGGCAGCCCGCAACTCGGCCCGCAGCGCCTCCTCGTGGGGCAGGACGCGGACCCCGGGCAGCCCGGCGGCGGGGTCGTCGGGCAGACAGCTGAAGGAGGCGGGAACGATCTCGTACGCCTCACTCGTACGGCTGATCCGCAGATCGCGCGGACTCACCCTCGGCACCCGCCGTTCGAGGTACCACGGACCGCTGATGAGGACGGCCGCGGACCACAGATAGGCGTGCAGCGCACGGGAGGCGACGACGTCCGGCCGCGGCTCGTGGGCGTAGCGGGTGCGGATGCGGGCCGCGTGCCCTTCCAACCAGGCGTTCAGGAAGTCTTCGCGGCAGGCGAGTTCGGCACCGTCGATCCAGCCCTGGCCGGCCGATGACGAGGGTGCGGCGCAGGTCACGTCCAGGGCGGGACACGCGGCGGCGAGGCGCCGGTACGTGGCGGCAAGCAGAACGGCAGAGCTCACGGCAGGGGCGGTCGGGGCCGACGCCGGGGCCAGGAACACGGATACTCCTAGAACACCGTACGAAATACGGGGTGGGGGCATGAGAAAATCACCGCGGGATGGCGGCGGACCCGCAAGGATTTTTAGGGAAGGCTCACCTTACTAGCACCAGCAGGGTAGAAAGCCAATAGACATGACGCCTGGACGAATTGACACTCTTAGGCATGCCTAACCTAAGCTCTCGGCTCGTGTTCCCGATCATGCGGATGTACCTGCTCGCACTGAATCCCACCGACTCGGTGACCGAGGGATTCCTCCCGGCCGCGCGCTCCCTGGGACTGCGCGTCACCGTCCTCACCGACCAGCCCGAGGCCCATCGCACGCGCCATCCGGACCTGGAGGTCCTCCCGTGCGACGTACGGGACTTCCGGGAGGTGATCAGTGTGGTCTCGGCCCACGAACGGCCGGACGCGATCTTCACCAACAGCGACCACCTCCAGACCCAGACCGCGCTCGCCGCCGACTACTTCGGGCTCCCGGCCAAGGACTGGCGCACCGCCCTGCGCACCAAGGACAAGGCGCTGCTGCGGCGCCATCTGCGCACCACCGGGGCCGACCACGTGCGCTGCCTGGAGATTCCCGCGACGACCGCGCCCGCCGATGCCCTGCGCACCGCCGCGGCACTGCCCTACCCCTGTGTGGTGAAGCCGCGCGAAGGGGTGGCCAGCGAGGACGTCGTCCGGGTGGAGAGCCCGGCCGAGCTGCTCGCCCGCTGCGAGGAGATCCGGGCCCGCCGCCCCGGCGCCGCGCTGGTGGTGGAGGAGTACCTGGAAGGCGAGCTGTACACCCTGGAGACGCTCGGCGACGGGAACGTCCGCCATGTGCTCGGCGGGTTCCGCACCGCCCTGTCCCCCGCCCCGTACTTCATCGAGGAACGCCTCACCTACGTCCCGGCGCACCCCCCGGCCGTGGTGGACCAGATACTGGCGCAGCTCGATGCGCTGGGGGTCGGCTTCGGCGCCTGCCACACCGAATTCGTGGTGGACGGCAGCGGCCGGGCCCGCATCATCGAAGTGAATTACCGGGCCATAGGCGACCAGTGCGACCTCCTGCTCGCCGACCTCCTCGGGATTCCCCTGTTCGCCCACGTCCTCCTTACCCATCTGGGTGAACCGCTCCCCGCCGACCTCGGGGCCCGCACCGACGGCGCCGCCCGGCTCGACTACCCGTACGCGCGCCGTGCCGGCACCCTGACCGCCGCCCCCCAGCGGACCGATCTGGACGCCGACGGCGTCCGACTGACGTACCGTCCGCTGCGGGCCCTGGGGGAACGCCACGAGGTCCACCACACCAACCGGGACCTCCTCGGAGTGGTCCGTGCCACGGGACGCGACCAGGGCGCCGTCGACCGGGCCGTCGAGGACTTCCTCGCCCACCACCACTGGGAGATCACACCGTGACCGCAGGGACCCGTGCGCACCGCGATCGGCACCTCCTCCGGATCCTGACCGCGCTGCTGCGCGAGGACGTGGCCGGGTTGCGCACCCGTAGCACCCGGGTGGAGCGCCCGGACGGCAGTTGGCTCCGCCGGGAGCACCCCGGCGGTGCGCTCGCCCTGCCGGTGGAGCCCGAGGGCTTCCAGTCCGAGTTCGCCGCCCGGCTGCCCCTGCTGCGTCGCGAGGAACCCGGCCCGGCCACGGACCTCGACACCGCCGACGCCGTGCTGGCCGCGCTGGGGGACCTCGCCGACCCGGCGGACCGGCCCGGCTTCGACGCCTTCGCCGACGAGTGCCGCCACTCCCTCGCGGCCGAACTGCTGCACCGGGACACCCGGACCGAGGTCCTCACCCGGCTGACCGACGCGTACGGCCCCGACCCCGCCCGCTGGACCGACCCGTTGGCGTTCGACACCCTGGCCGCCCGGCTCGACCACCCCGTGTACCCGACCGGACGCGGCAGGATCGGCCTGACGGACCGTCACGTACGGGCGTACGCACCGGAGTTCCACCCCAGGTTCCGGCTGCGGTGGCTGGCCCTGCCGCGGGTGGACGTGGTGGACGAGGGCCTGACCGCCGCCCCGGGCTGGCCCGCGCCCTCGACGCTCGGGCTGCCCCGCGCCCTGGACGCCGACCACATCGCGCTGCCGGTGCACCCCCTCACCGTCGGCGCCCCGCTGCACGGCGCCCTCAAGGAGGCCGGCCTCGACGACCGGGCGGTACTCGCCGAGCAGCCGTACGCGGAGGTGGTGCCCACCCTGTCGATGCGGACCGTCGCCCTCACCGCGCACCCCGGCACCCACCTCAAGGTGCCGCTGGCCACGGCGACCCTCGGCCGGCTCAACCGCCGGACCATCAAGCCGGGCACCCTGCGCGACGGCGCCGCCTGCCAACGGCTGCTGGCGGCCGTCGCCGCGCGCGAGCCGCGCTTCGACGGCACCGTGCTGCACGCCGACGAGACCCGCTACGCCCATGCCGGCCACGAGCTGCTGGCCGTGCTGCGACGGCGCTGGCCGGCCGGGCTCGACGGTGCGGTGGTGGTGCCGATGGCCGCGCTCACGGCGCCGGCGCCCGGCGGCGGGCTCGTCATCGACCGGCTCGCCGACCGCTTCCACGGCGGTGACCCCGTCGCCCTCCTCGATGCCGTCCTCACCCTGCTGTTCGACTGGCAGACCACCCTCTTCGGCTACGGCATAGCGCTGGAGTCGCACCAGCAGAACATCTCCCTGGCCTTCGACGACCGACCGCAACGGCCGCCCCTGCGACTGCTGTTCAAGGACAACGACGGTCCCCGGGTGCACACCGGACGGCTCCGGGCGACGCTCGGTCCACACGACCTCAGCGGCTTCGACGACACCCGGATCACCGGGGAGGACGACCGCGCCGTGCTCGACCTCTTCACCACCATCACCGTCCACCTGTGCGCGGGGGCACCCGCCTTCGCCCTGGCCCGGCACGGCAGCGCGCCCCTCGACCGGCTCCTCACCCTGGTGCGCGACCGGCTCGGCGAAGCCGTCGAACGGCTCGGCACCGGCCCCGGACAGCCCGGCGCGGCCCTGCGCGCCCACATACTCGACGCCGCGCGCCTGCCCGTGAAGGCGATGGTGACCGCGGGGACGCTGCTCACCAAACAACGCTCGGGCGCACAGGACATCAACAAGCACTACACCACCGGTCCCAACTACCTCCTGCGAGGGGCGTAATCCGCTGATGCCCAGCACTCTTTCCGGCCTGCCGCGCACTGCGGCGCCCGTCCCGGACCTGCCCGGCGCGGACCTCGCCGTGGCGCACACCCTCCTCAACTGTCTGCTCCGCGAGGTGTCGGGGCCCGAACGGCAGGCGTCCGTCATCGGCGACCACCTGCTGCTTCGGCTCCCCCGGCTGGGCGTCCTGCTGCGCGTGGCCCTGCGCCGCACCTCCCTGCTCGGCGCGCACCGCTTCACCGGCCCCGTCACCGAACGGCTCGCCCGCGCCGGGGGCGAGGACACCGGGGACGGCTGGTCCGAGGTCGACTGGCTGCGCCTGGCCGAGTACACCCGGGCCGAACTGTCCCTGCGCACCGGCGCCCACAACGACGAGTTCCTGGCCCAGGTGGGCGCGAGCCACCGCGGGGTCCGCGCCGCCCTCGCCGCCCCGCGCCCCGCCCCCCGGGCCCTCGGTGGCGATCCGCTCGCCGTGTACCTCGCCTCCGAGCAGTCGCTGCTCCTCGGCCACCGGTTCCACCCCACGCCGAAGGCGCACAGCGGCGATCCGGCCCGTTGGGCGGCCTACGCACCGGAGGCGGGGGCCGCCTTCCCGCTGCGCATGCTGGCGGTCCGTCAGGAACTGGTCGCCGAGGAACGGACCGAGCCGTCCGCGACCGACCCGCTGGACCGGCTGCGGAGCG
Organism: Streptomyces sp. NPDC127068; assembly: GCF_042724695.1. Lineage (NCBI taxonomy): Bacteria > Bacillati > Actinomycetota > Actinomycetes > Kitasatosporales > Streptomycetaceae > Streptomyces > Streptomyces sp. NPDC127068. Next base: position 62,574 of record NZ_JBHXEN010000008.1, read on the forward strand.
TGCCCGAGGGGTTCCGGCTGCTGCCCGCCCACCCCTGGCAGTACGAGCTGCTGGCCGACCACCCGGTGCTGCGCGCCGCCCTCGACCGCGGCGACGTCGTGGACCTCGGCCCCGGAACCGAGGACGTGCGGCCCACCGCGTCGGTGCGCACCCTGCACACCAGCGACGGGTTCCTGAAGTTCAGTCTCAACGTCCGCATCACCAACTGCCTGCGGAAGAACGCCGCCTACGAGTTGACCGGCGCGGTCGCCCTGACCCGGGCGCTCGCCCCCGTCCTCGCCGACCTGGCTGCCCGGTTCCCCGGCACGGCGGTGCTCCGGGAACCCGCGTACCGTTCGCTCGCCCTGCCCGGGCCCGACGGACACCCCGACCGGTCGCTGCTGGAAGGCTTCGGGGTGATCGTCCGCGAGGGCCTGGAACGCCATCTGCACCCCGGTGCCACGCCGTTGCTCGCCGCAGCCGTCGCCGACGAGTACCCGACCGGCCCGGCGCAGGTGTCCCGGCTGCTCGCCGACGCGGACCCCGACACCGCGCTGCGCTGGTGGTCCGCGTACCTGCGGCTGTTGGTGCCGCCGGTGTTGGCCGCCTACTTCGACCACGGAGTCGTCCTGGAGCCGCACCTCCAGAACGTCATCGTCTGCGTGGACGGCGCCGGTACGCCCGTGCAGTTGCTCTTCCGGGACCTGGAGGGCACCAAGCTCGTCCCCGAACACCACGCACGGACCCTCGCGGAGCTGCCGCCGGAGGTCGCGGGCCCCCTGACCTACGGGGCGCGCCGCGGCTGGGACCGCGTCGTGTACTGCCTGTTCGTCAATCACGCGGCGGAGGTGCTGGCGGCCCTCGCCGACCTCCACCCCGACCGGGAGCGGGCGTTGTGGGCCCGGCTGCGCGCCACCGTCGAGGAGTACGCCCGCGCACACGGCTGCCCGCCGCGGCTGCGCGCCCTCCTCGCCGGGGTGCCGCTGCCCGCCAAGGCGAACCTGCTGGCACGGTGGGACCGCTCCGCGGACCGGGACGCGGGGTACGTGCACGTGCCCTCGCCGCTGGCCGAGGACGTGCTGTCCGGGGCGAGCCGCACCGACACCGACTGGAGCGCCCGGTGACCGCGCCCACTGCGGCGGTCCGCGAACGGGTCCTGAACCTGCCCGCCGACGGCCTGCCCGCCTACCTCTACGACCTGGAAGCGCTGCGCGCGCACACGGCCGCCGTCCGGGCGGCGCTGCCCGAGGGGGTGGAGTTGTACTACGCGGCGAAGGCCAACCCGGAACCCGCGGTCCTCGGTGCCCTGGCCCCGCTGGTCGACGGGTTCGAGGTGGCCTCCGGCGGGGAGCTGGCGCACGTGGCGACGGCGGTGCCGGACCGCCCGTTGGCGTTCGGCGGGCCCGGCAAGACCCCGGCGGAGGTGACGGCCGCCCTCGCCGGCGCGGCGACGGGCGGGCCGGTGCCGCGGTTCCACGTCGAGAGCACGCACGAACTGCGGATGCTCGCCGCGCTCGCCGCCCGTACCGCGCCCGGGGTGCGGGTGCCGGTGCTGACGCGCTTCAACCTGGCGGTCGCCGAGGACGCCCTGACCGGCGGCTCGCTCACCATGGGCGGCGGCCCCAGCCCGTTCGGCATCGACCCCGCCGAGGCCGATGCGGTGCTCGGCCTCCTGACCGGGGGCGCGTTCCCCCAGCTGGAGTGGTGGGGGACGCACGCCCATCTGGTGAGCGGCCTCGACGCCGGCGCCCTCGCCTCGGTCGCCCGGGAGGTGGTGCGCTGGTCCACGGCACTCGCCGACGGGCACCGGGCGCGGCTGCGCGAGGTCAACGTCGGCGGCGGGATGGCCGTCGACTACGGGCGGCCCGAGGTCCGGTTCGACTGGACGGCGTACGGCACCGCCCTCGCCGCGCTGCTCGCGGAGCATCCGGGGCTGACCCTGCGGGTGGAGCCGGGCCGGGCGCTCACCGCGTACTGCGGCTGGTACGCGACGGAGGTGCTGGACGTCAAGCACAGCCACGGCGAGGACTTCGCGGTGGTCCGCGGCGGCACCCACCATCTGCGCACCCCCGCCACCAAGGGGCACGACCAGCCGTGCACGGTGCTGCCCGTCGGGCCCTGGCCGCACCCGTGGCCCCGGCCCGCCGCGGACCGCGGCCCGGTCACCCTGGTCGGCCAGTTGTGCACGCCCAAGGACGTGCTCGCCCGGCGGGTCCCCGTCGCCGGGCTGCGGGCCGGGGACCGGGTGGTGTTCCAGATGGCGGGGGCCTACGCCTGGAACATCTCGCACCACGAGTTCCTGATGCACCCCCGCCCCGACTTCCACTTCCTCGGCGCGGGCTGAGGCGGGGCGACGGTCCGGGCCGCCGACGGGTGGGGGGACGGGGACCGCCTTACGATGGCGGCGACCACCGCTTCGGCGTTCCGGACCCGGAGGTTCTCGCCATGGGGACACGTGCAGGGCTGGGTCTCCCGGACACCATCGTCGCCTGTCTGTTCGACCTGGACGGCGTGATCACGAAGACGGCCGTGGTGCACGCCGCCGCGTGGCGGGAGACGTTCGACGCCTTCCTGCGCGACCGCGACGGGCCCGGTTTCCGGCCCTTCACGCAGGAGGACTACGACCGCTACGTGGACGGCCGCCCCCGGGCCGACGGCGTCCGGTCCTTCCTGGCCTCCCGCGGCATCACCCTGCCGGAGGGCACGGACGGGGACGCCCCGCGGGAAGCGAGCGTGCGGGGGCTGGGCAACCGCAAGAACGCCCTCCTGCTGGCGAAGATCAAGGCGGGCGGCGTGGAGGCGTACGAGGGTTCGCTGCGCTACCTCGACGCGGTGCGCTCCGCGGGGCTGCGCACCGCGGTCGTCTCCTCCAGCACCAATTGCCGGGACGTCCTGCGGGCGGTCGGCGCGGAGGACCGGTTCGACGTGCGGATCGACGGGGTGGTGGCGGCGCGACGGGGCCTGCCCGGCAAACCGCGGCCCGACACGTTCCTCGCGGCGGCGGCCGACCTCGGGGCGGAGCCCGCCGGGTCGGCGGTGTTCGAGGACGCGCTCGCCGGAATGGACGCCGGCCGTTCGGGTCACTTCGGGTACGTGGTGGGGGTCGACCGGGTCGGCCAGGCCCAGGCGCTGCGGGCGCACGGGGCGGACACGGTGGTGCGGGACCTCGCCGAGTTGGAGACGCGCGCATGATCACCCATTCCTCGTACACGGTGGAACCCTGGTCCCTGTGCGAACGGTCGCTGAACCTCGCCGTGCTGCCGCAGAGCGAATCGGTGTTCGCCCTGTCCAACGGGCACGTGGGCTGGCGGGGCAATCTGGACGAGGGGGAACCGCACGGGCTGCCCGGTTCGTATCTGAACGGGGTGTACGAACTGCACCCGCTGCCGTACGCGGAGGCCGGGTACGGCTATCCGGAGTCCGGCCAGACCGTCATCAACGTCACCAACGGCAAGGTCATCCGGCTGCTCGTCGACGACGAGCCCTTCGACCTGCGGTACGGGCGGCTGGTGTCCCACGAGCGGACCCTGGACCTGCGGGCGGGCGTCCTGACGCGGGTGTGCGAGTGGGTGTCCCCGGCGGGCTGCTCGGTCCGGGTGCGTTCGACGCGCCTGGTGTCGTTCACCCAACGGGCCATCGCCGCGGTGCGCTACGAGGTCGAGACCGTCGACTCGGAGGTGCGGATCGTCATCCAGTCCGAGCTCGTCGCCAACGAGCAGCTGCCCGGGGCGAACGGCGACCCGCGGGCCTCGGTGGCGCTGGAGTCCCCGCTCGAACCCGAGTCGCACTTCGCGACGGGCGCGCGGCTGGGGCTGGTGCACCGCACCCGGACCAGTGACCTGCGGGTGGGGGCGGCGGCCGACCACGTGGTCACCGGGCCGCGGCCCACCACGACCAGCAGGGAGAGCCGGGAGGACGTCGCCCGCCTCACCCTGGCCTCCACGCTCGCGCCCGGCGACACCCTGCGGCTCGACAAGGTGGTGGCGTACGGCTGGTCGAGCACCCGCTCGCTCCCCGCGGTCAGCGACCAGGTCGACGCGGCGCTCGCCGCGGCGATGAACGTCGGCTGGGACGGGCTGGTCGCGGAACAGCGCACCTACCTGGACGACTTCTGGGCGCGTTCGGACGTGGAGGTCGACGGGGACGAGGAGATCCAACAGGCGGTGCGGTTCGCCCTGTTCCACGTCCTCCAGGCGGGCGCGCGGGCCGAGCAGCGGGCGATCCCGGCGAAGGGGCTGACCGGCTCCGGATACGACGGCCACGCCTTCTGGGACACCGAGATCTTCGTGCTCCCGCTGCTCACCTACACCTCCCCGTTCGCGGTGGCGGAGGCGTTGCGCTGGCGGCAGAACACGCTACCGGCGGCGAAGGAGCGGGCCGCCCAACTGGGTTTCCAGGGAGCCGCGTTCCCCTGGCGCACCATCGACGGCTCGGAGGGCTCGGCGTACTGGCCGGCCGGTACAGCGGCGTTCCACGTCAACGCGGACATCGCGGACGCGGTCAGCCGGTACGTGGCGGTCACCGGCGACGAGCTCTTCGAACGGGACACCGGGGTGGAACTCCTGGTGGAGACCGCCCGGTTGTGGCGTTCGCTGGGCCATCACGACCACCACGGCGCGTTCCACCTCGACGGGGTCACCGGCCCGGACGAGTACAGCGCAGTGCAGGACGACAACACGTACACCAATCTGATGGCCCGGGCGAACCTGTTGGCCGCGGCGGACGCGGTCGAGCGCCATCCGCAGCAGGCGGCGGCGCTGGGGGTGGACGACGAGGAGAGTGCCACCTGGCGGGACGCGGCCGAGGCGATGCACGTCCCGTACAACGACGAACTCGGGGTGCACGAGCAGTCGTCCGGGTTCACCCGGCACCAGGTGTGGGACTTCGCGGACACCCGGGCCGACCAGTACCCGTTGATGCTGCACTTCCCGTACTTCGACATCTACCGCAAGCAGGTCGTCAAACAGGCCGACCTGGTGCTGGCGATGTACAAGTGCAGCGAGTACTTCGACGAGGAGCACACGGCCCGCAACTTCGCCTACTACGAGCCGTTGACCGTACGGGACTCGTCGCTGTCGGCGTGCTGCCAGGCGGTGATCGCCGCCCAGGCGGGACATCTGGCGCTCGCCTACCAGTACGTGGCGGAGGCGGCGCTGATGGATCTGGACGACCTGGAGAACAACACCCGCGACGGGCTCCACATCGCCTCCCTCGCCGGGACCTGGATGGCGCTGGTGGCCGGCTTCGGGGGGATGCGGCTGCTGGGGAGCACCCCGAACTTCTCGCCCCGGCTGCCGGAGCGGTTCAGCCGGCTCGCGTTCACGCTGGAGGTGGTGGGGCGACGGCTCCGGGTGGAGATCACCGGGGAGGCGGCCACCTACACCCTGCTGTCCGGTGAGCCGCTGGACGTGCGGCACTACGGCCGACCGGTGTCGGTGACGCCCGGCTCGCCGGAGCGTCGGGGCATCCGGCCCGCGCCGGTGCGGCCCGCGCCCGAACAGCCGCCGCACCGGGGGCCGGCGGACCGCGGGACGGTCGCCAGGACGCCCGGGTAATGCAGTGGACGGGGCGCCGCGCGTCCTCCTAGGCTGCCCGGCGTGAACAGCCCCGAGTCCGACAGAGGCTAGCCACCGGCCGTCCCCCGGTGGCTTCCCGCCGCGCCCCCGCACCCCCGGTGCCGGGGCGCCGACGCCACCCCGCGGACCGCCGGTCCCGTTTCCTGTCGGGTCTCGATACGGCTGTGGAGTTCTGCGGTGCCTCTTGCTCTCTACCTCCTCGGACTGGCGGTCTTCGCCATGGGCACGTCCGAGTTCATGTTGTCCGGCCTGCTCGCGGACATCGCCCGTGACCTGGACGTCACGCTCCCGGCCGCCGGGGCGCTGACCTCGGCGTTCGCCGTGGGCATGGTGATCGGCGCACCCCTGATGGCGGTCGCCGCCATGCGCTGGTCCCGCCGTGACGCGCTGCTGGTGTTCCTGGCGGTCTTCCTCGCCGCGCACGCCGTGGGGGCGCTGACCGTCAGCTTCCCGGTGCTGCTGGTGACCCGCGTCGTCGCGGCGCTCGCCCACGCGGGGTTCCTGGCCGTGGCGTTCACGGCCGCCGCCGCCCTGGTCCCGCCGCACGCCAAGGGCCGGGCGACGGCGGTCCTGCTCGGCGGGGTGACCCTGGCCTGCGTGGCGGGGGTGCCGGGCGGGGCGCTGCTCGGCCAGCACTGGGGCTGGCGCTCGGCGTTCTGGGCGGTGGTGGCGCTGTCGGCGCCCGCGGTGGTGGCCGTCTGGCGTTCCGTCCCGGCCGGACGGGGCGACGGGGAGGTCCCCGGCTTCCGGGACGTCCGGGCCGAGCTGCGGGTCCTCGGGCGCCGTGAGCCCCTGGTGCTGCTGGCGCTGTGCGCCCTGGTGAACGGCGCCACGTTCGGGAGCTTCACCTACCTCGCGCCGCTGGTCACCGAGGTGTCCGGGATCGCGGAGCGCTGGGTCCCCGCAGTGCTGGTGCTGTTCGGCGTCGGTTCCTTCGCCGGGGTCACGGCGGCCGGCCGCCTCGCCGACACCCGGCCGGTGCCGCTGCTGGCGGTGGGCACGGTGGTGCACCTCGCCGGTTGGGTGCTGCTCGCGCTGGGCGCGGGCCGGCCGGCGGTGGTGCTGGTCCTGGTGCTGGTCCAGGGCGCGCTGGCGTTCGCGATCGGCTCGACGCTGGTGACCCGGGTGCTCTACGCGGGGGCCGGTGCGCCGACGCTGGCGGGGGCGAGCGCCACCACGGCGTTCAACGTCGGCGCCTCGTTCGGCCCCTGGGCCGGCGGGCTGACGATCGCCGCCGGGCTGGGCTACCGCTCCCCCGTGTGGGTGAGCGCGGCCCTGCTGGCGGCGGCCGTGGTCACCGGGGCGGGCGGCGGGGCCGGGGGGGGGGGGGGGGGGGCCCCCGCCGCCGCCCCCCCCCGGTGCCCCGACGCCGTAGAACCGGGACCGACCCCCGCCGGCTGACCCCGCCGGCGACCCCCGCGGGGTACTGAAGCGCAGGTCAGGGCCGCTCTTCGGTACCCCGGTGGGGGTCCCTCGTAGGTCCTCGGAGGGTTCGGGAACAATGATCGTGACGTGCTCGTTGTAGGGAGCACCCACAGAACGACCACCTATGAGGAGTGGCCACTTGTCCGCCCAGACGACGGACCCCGACCCTCCGGGACACAGTCCCGGACCATCCCGCCCTCTCACGCGTGATCGCGGCACCTGGCGGGGTGGTGTTCGATGAATGCCGCACTCGGCCTGCTGGCGGTACTCCTGCTCACCGTCGGTACGGGCTACTTCGTCCTCCAGGAGTTCACCTACGTCTCCGCCGACCGGCTCGCGCTGGCGCGGGAGGCGGAAGCGGGTGACCGGCGCGCGGCGCGCGCCCTGAAGGTCATGAGCCGGCTGTCCTTCATGCTCTCCGGTGCCCAGCTGGGCATCACGGTGACGGGCCTGATCGTCGGCTTCCTCACCGGGCCGTCCGTGTCGGCGGTCATCCGACCCCTGGTTTCGGGGGTCGGGGTGCCCGACGCCGCCGTGGACGGGATCTCGGTCGCCCTGGCCTTCGTGGTCGCGACCGTGGTGCAGATGGTCCTCGGCGAGCTGGCCCCGAAGAACCTGGCGATCGCGGTGCCCGAGCGGTTCGCGAAGTCGCTGGCGCCGTCCACCCTCGCCTATCTCAAGGTGGTCGGCCCGGTCATCCACGTCTTCGACGGGGCCGCCGCCTGGCTGCTGCGCCGGATCGGCATCGAGCCGGTCGAGGAGCTGCACCACGGGGCGACGCTGGAGGAGCTGGGTCAGCTGATCGACGAGTCGCACGAGCGGGGCGCACTGCCCCGTGACACGGCGGAGCTGCTCGATCACGCCCTGGAGTTCTCCGAGCGCACCATGGGCGAGGTGATGGTGCCGCGTGCGGACACCGTCTTCATCCGCCGGGACGCCTCCGGGGCGGACGCCGTGGAACTCATCGCGCGCCACGGGCACTCGACGTATCCGGTGCTCGGTGACCACCCGGACGACGTCGCCGGGGTCCTCGGGGTGCGGGAGCTGTCGCGGCTGCCCGCCGAGCGGCTCGCGGTGAGCACCGCGGGCGAGCTGGCCCGCCGTCCGCTGCTGCTGCCGGACACCTTGCCGCTGCCCGGCGCGGTGGCCCGGATGCGGGAGGCGGACGACGAGTTCGCCGTCGTCCTGGACGAGCACGGCGGAGTGGCGGGTGTCGTCACCTACGAGGACATCGCCGAGGAGCTCGTCGGTGACATCGCCGACGAGACGGACCGGGTCACCGCGCTCGCGGTGCCCCACGGGTCCGGCTGGCTGGTCGACGCCGGTCGGCGCATCGACGAGGTCGCGCCGGTCATCGACGTGCCGCTGCCCGAGGAGGACGACTTCGACACGGTCGCCGGCCTCGTGGTGGACCGGCTGGGACGTTTCCCCGCGATCGGTGACCGGGTGGACGTGGCCCTGCCGGACGGCAGCGCCGCGCTCATCGAGGTGCGCACCCTGAACCGGCACGTGCCGGAGCGGGTGCGCATCGAGCACCGGCCCGCACCGCAGGAGGCCACGCCGTCCGGCGAGACCTCGCACCGGGGCGGCCACGACGGCGCTGCCCTGCGCCGCTCGGATGAGGAGGTGACGGCATGAGTCTGTCCGTCGCCCTGTTCCTGACCCTGCTGCTGCTGATCGGCAGCGGGTTCTTCGTCGCCGCGGAGTTCGCCCTGGTCGCCGCGAAGCGGCACCGGATGGAGAAGGCCGCCGCCGAGGGGCGGCGCGGCGCCAAGGCCGCGCTCGCCGGGATGCGGGAGCTGTCGCTGATGTTGGCGGGCGCCCAGCTCGGCATCACGGTGACCACCCTGGGCCTGGGCTCGATCTCCAAGCCCGCGGTGTCCCACGCGCTGGACCCGGTCCTGACCGGCTGGGGCCTTCCGACCGGCCTGAGCTACGGGGTGTCCTTCACCGTGGCGATCGTCGTGGTGGTGTTCCTGCACATGGTGGTCGGTGAGATGGCCCCCAAGTCCTGGGCCATCGCGCACCCCGAGCGGTCGGCCATGCTGCTGTCGCCGCCGTTCCGGGCGGTGGTGAAGGCGGTGCGTCCGCTGATCCGGGTGCTCAACGCGGTCAGCAACGCCCTGGTGCGGCTGTGCCGGGTCACCCCGCGGGACGAGTTGGTTCCGGTCCACGACCGCGAACAGCTGGCGGACCTGGTCGCGGAGTCGCGGCGCACGGGTCTGATCAGTGCGGCCGACTCGGAGTTGATCACCCGGTCGCTCACCGAGCCGCTGACCCCGGTGGCGGAGTTGCTGGTCCCCGCGGCGGACATCACCTGGGTGGACGGTTCCGCGGGCCCCAGCACGATCCTCGGAGTGGCGTCGGCGGCCGATCGGACGCGGCTGCTGGTCCGCGAGGCGGATCGGGTCGTGGGGTCGGTGCACACCCGGGACGCGCTGGTCGCCCGGGCCCGGGAGCGTGCGACGACCGCGCGCGAGCTGGCCCGGCCGCTGCCGGAGCTGGCGCAGGACGACACGGTGGCGTACGCCGTGGAGCAGTTGCGCAGGCGTCGCGCCTCGCTGGCGGTGGTCCGGGACGCGTCGGGCGGGCTCGCCGGACTGGTGAGTCTGGACGACCTGCTGGAGCGGTACCTCCAGCCGAGCACGGCCGCGTAACACCGGCCGTCGCGAGCGACGAGGCCCCGGTACCTGTGAAGGGTGCCGGGGCCGAGCGCTGTCCGGGCCGGCGGCGGGCCTGCGCGAGGGGGCGGGCCGGGAACGACCTGGGCGGAGCCGGAGTCCCCGGTGGGGGTTCCGACTCCGCCGGGTCAGGCAGGCGTGCGGGGTGGGGCACGGCAGTGGGGGGCGGTACGGGACGCGGGGTGCGTGTCACCGGTCTGCGCCCGTGGGGTGGAGCGCCGTCCGACGCCCGGTGGTCGGCCCGTGGGGACCGTGCCGGGTCAGTCGTCGTACGAGAGACCGTGGCCGGAGCGGAACAGCACCTTGGTCGGGTCGTCGGCCCGCTGGATCGGCACGGGCAGTTTGCCGCGCGGTTCGACACGGCCCGCGATGACCCGGGCTGCGGCCCGCAGTTCCACCTCGGTCCAGCAGTAGGACACGAGGGAGGCCCGGACGCCGCTGAGGTGGGCGATGTCGTACGGGTTGCGGACCGCGAGGTGGATCACGGGCACGCCCGTCGCGATCAGTCGGGACACCAGGGTGCGCTGGGCGCTGGTGGCGTTGACGTTGTCGGTGAGGACCACCACGGCGTCCCGGCCCTGGGCCGCGGCGACCGCTTCGTCGATCTTCGCCGCGTCCGGGGCCCGGCCGGTGGCGAGGGCGGTCGTGGTGAGGCCGAGTTCGTCGAACGCCTTGGCCAGCTCGGGCACCGAGGTGCGGTTGGCGTCGGTGGGGAAGGCCGGGCTCGCGCCGACCACCAGCAGCTTCTTCTGCCTGCGGCGCAGCGGGAGCGTCTCGCCCTTGTTGACGAGCAGGGTGGTGGTGCGTTCGGCGATCCGGCCGGCGGCGGCCTTGTGCTTGGCGGCACCGACGACGCGGTCGACCTCGCGCGGGGAGATGTAGGGGTTGCCGTCGAGCAGGCCCACCTTGTGCTTGAGGCGCAGGATGCGCAGCACCGACTCGTCGAGCCGGGCCACGGTGATCTCGCCGGACCGCACGGCGGCCAGGACGCCGTTGTAGGCCACGTCGATGTTCGGCGGGAACAGGAGCTGGTCGACGCCGGCCTTGAGGGCGAGGACGGGGACGCGGTCGTCGCCGTACTTGGTGCGCACGCCCCGCATGTTGAGGGCGTCGGTGACGATCACTCCGTCGAAGCCGAGCTCGCCGCGCAGCACGCCCTGGAGGATCTTGGGCGAGAGGGTCGCGGGCTCGTTGCTCGGGTCGAGCGCGGGGACCTGGAGGTGCGCGGTCATGATCGAGTCGACGCCGGCGGCGATGGCCGCCTTGAACGGCGGGGCGTCGATCCGGTCCCACTCCTCGCGGGTGTGGGTGATCACGGGGAGTCCGGTGTGGCTGTCCTCGCCGGTGTCGCCGTGTCCGGGGAAGTGCTTGGCGCACGCCACGACACCGGCCCCCTGGTAGCCCTTCACCTGGGCGGCCACCATGCGTCCGACGGCGTTGGCGTCCGCGCCGAACGAGCGCACGTTGATGATGGGGTTGGCCGGGTTGACGTTGACGTCGGCGACCGGGGCGTAGTTCTGGTGGATGCCGAGGGCCGCGAGTTCGGTGCCCGATATCCGGCCGGCGGTGCGCGCGTCGGACAGGCTCCGGCCCGCGCCGAGCGCCATGGCGCCGGGGAGCTGGGTGGCGCCGCTGCCGATGCGGACGTTCGCACCGTGCTCCTGGTCGATGGAGATCAGGGAGGGGATCCCCGGGTCGAGTGCGAGCGAGGCGCGCTGGACGCCGTTCGTCAACTCCGCGACCTGGTGGGGGTCCTGAATGTTGTTCGCCCAGCCGGAGAAGTAGATGACACCGCCGATGTGGTACTTGGCGATGAGCTCCGCGGCGGTGGCGACGCCCAGTTCCCGGAGGTTGCGCTCCCGGTCGAACTGGTTGGGGTTGTCGGCCGACGTACCGTAGAAGTACGGCACGAACAGCTGGCCGATCTTCGCCTCTACGCTCATCTTCGAGATGAGCGTCTTGAGGCCCGCGTCACGCTTGCTGGCGAGGGCGGGGGTGGCCGTTACTCCCACGACGCCCGTGGCTGCCGCCGCGACTACGGTCGCGGAGGCGAGAACGGTTCGTCTGGACAAACTCCGGTCCTGCATGCGGACATGCTCCTTCCAGCCTTGCTCGTCAAGGGAATTGAAGGAAACTTGAAGTACTTCCGAACAGCCGGAAACGTAGCCCGCGGATCATCGGCTAGGCAAGAGGTCTAGACAAAATAGGTCTAGACAAAGGCGGGCCGAAGACCGGCCGACCACCGGAGAACTGACTCCGTACACGGGCCAGTTCCGGCCACGCCCACAAGGTGGGCGTCCTTGCAGGAGCGAAGGACCGCGACCGCCCGTCCAGGGCACACCGACCCTCGGCGCGCGACCTCGAACGCCGGGGCGCGACGCACCCGAGCCGGGACGCGAACGGTGCGCACCGCACCCACCACCCGACCGGGATGGCGCAAAAGGGAGCCCCGACTGGACGGGGGGGACCAGCCGGGGCGGACTAGGCGGGACACGGAGGGCGGTCGCCTCTCGGCGGGGGGCTCCACGAGGCTTCAGCCGAACGATCGTCCTCGTGGGCGAAGGGTTGGGCCCGGGGACACTGCTCCCTCCGCGTCCACATCTAGGTGAACGATGAACCAGCTGGCTTTGTTCCGGTCGCGTCGTGAGCTGCGGCACCTCACCCGACCTGCGCTCATTCCTCCCTGGGCGGTCGCCGCCGCCCGCCGCCCCAACCGGGCGCCAGCTGCTCGACCACTTCGGCGAGCTCGGTGACCGCCTGCTCGACGCGCAGCCGTATCGTGCGCTGCTCGGTGACGAGGGCGGCCAACAGCAGGGCGGTCAGCGCGACCGAGCCGTTGAACGCCTGGAGGTTGATCATCACCTCGAACTGGCTGTGGTCCTCGAAGGGGCCGACCCCGTCGGCCGCGGCGATCGCCGTCACCACCGACACGAACAGGGCGCACAGGGCGGCACCGGGCAGCTGGAAGCGCACCGCGGCCCAGATCAGCAGCGGATACACGAGGAAGAGCAGGCTGAGGTCACTGGTCGCCACGAAGGGCGCGACGAACCCCGCGGAGACCGCCAGCGCCAGCGCCTCGGGCCAGCGGTCGAACGGCAGCGGCCAGCGGGCCCGCCACAGGACGAGCAGGACCGGGGTGACCACGAGCACGCCGAGCGCGTCCCCGGTCCACCACGCCGACCACACCGGCCAGAAGTCCGCGGCGTGGATCCGGCGACTGAACAACAGCTGGCCCACCCCTCCCGTGGCGCTCACGAGCATGCCGACCAGCGCACCCAGGAACACCAGCACGAAGCCGTCCCGCAGCCGGTCCAGCTCGTTGCGGAAGCCGACCGCGCGCAGGAGGACGTACGCGCACAGCGGGGCGAGCGTGTTCCCGGCCAGGATGCCGATGGCACTGGGCTTCAACGGCGTGCTGATGTACTCGACGACGAGCAGGGCACCGAGCGCGACGCCCGGCCAGACCGCCGGTCCGAGCGTCAGCAGCGCCGCGAGTGCGATGCCGGTCGGCGGCCAGATGGGGCTGACCACGGAGCCCTCGACCACCAGCGCCTTCAGCAGACCGAGGCGTCCGCCGGCGTAGTAGCAGGCCGCTACGGCGAGGTTCTGGAGTACGAGCACCACGGCCCGTCGGCCCTTGGACTGGTTGTTCGCCACGCCAGCCATGAGACACCGCGCGCCGCCGGTCGGCCCGTCGTGACACGCTCGGCCCGCAGCGGGCCCACCCCACGAGGGGCCGCGGACCGGACCCACCCCGGCCGGCTGGTCCGCCCCGGACCAGCTCGGACCGGCACCCGGGCGTCAGCTGCGCCCCGCCCCTTCCCGGTCCCCCGGCGCCGCCTCCTGCGGCGGAGCGTCGTGGCTGATGACCAGGACCGCGGCGTCGTCGTCATGGCCGATCGAGTCGGCGATCCGCATCACCGAGGTGGCCAGGGACTCCGCGCCGAGGGCGGCGCCGACGCCCACTCCGGCGAGGGTGGCCACCTGGGCCAGTCCTTCGTCGACGGCGAGCGAAGGGCCCTCCACCACTCCGTCGGTGACCAGGACGAAGGCGCCCCGCCCGGTGAGCCGGTACCGGGTGACCGGGTAGGTGACGCCCGGCTCGATGCCGAGCGGCAGCCCTCCTTCGTCCTCGACCACGCCGGAGGCGCCGTCGGCGGTGGCCCGGACCAACGGCACGTGGCCGGCGCGGGCGCTGTCCAGCTCCCAGGCGACCGGGTCGAAGCGGACCATCGTGCAGGTGGCGAAGAGCGAGCCGCCGAGCGACAGCAGCAGGTCGTTGGTGCGGCCCAGCAGCTCCCCCGGGTCACTGGTCACCGACGCCAGCGCCCGCAGGCCGACCCGGACCTGCCCCATGAAGGCGGCGGCCTCGATGGTGTGCCCCTGGACGTCGCCGATGGAGTAGCCGATGCTGCCGTCGGGCAGCACGAAGCCGTCGTACCAGTCGCCCCCGACGTTCAGCCCCGCGAAGGCGGGGGCGTAGCGGGCCGCCACGCTCAGCCCCGGGGCGGCGGGCAGTTCACCGGGCAGCATGCCGCGCTGGAGGGCGAGTGCCAGTTCCACCTGGGTGCGGTGCGCCTGCGCCCGCGTCCTCGCCTCGGCGGTGAGGGAGCCGAGGCGGGCCACCAGGTCGTCGGGTGGGTCCGCGGGGCGGTTCGACGCCATGATTCAACTCCGCCGCCCGTCCGGTCCTGGCTGTGACCTCGTCAGTCTATGCAGATTGTCCGCTTTCGCCCATCGGTGGGCCCCGGGCCGGGGGCCCCACCGGGTCCGACGGTCCGCGGAACGATCCCGGCGTCCGGCCCTGTGTCATGATCGCCCGCTACTAGGCTGACGATCATGGGAGACGACTACGACCCGCGGCCCGTGCTCGCCGCAGCGACCGGTGGGGCCGAGGGGGCCTGGGACTTCATCAGGTGGTTCGCCGAGCGTTGGGCGACCCCCCTCACGCCCGACGACGGTTGGCCCGCCGAGGAGCTACGGGAGCACGCCGGCCGGTTGGGCGTCCGGCTACCGGCCGCCGTGCACGCGGCGTACGCGCTCTTCGGACGCCGGGACGACCTGGTCCGCGCGCAGGACCGGTTGCTGCGGCCCGCGCAGTGGGAGACCGACGCGAGCGGTGCGGTACTCATCGTCCGGGTGGAGAACCAGTACACGGTCGAATGGGGGGTACCGGTGTCGCGCGACGCCGACGCGGCCCGCGGTCCGGCGGACCACGACCCCCCGGTGCTGTTCCGGGCGACCGACGAGGAGGAGTGGCGGCCCTTCCTCGACCGCTTCTCGCTGGCCTGCGTCGAGATGGTGCTGTCCGATCGGCTCCTCGCACCCGACGGGCCCACCGACAACCGTCATCTGGACGCACCCACGACCACGGCCCTGGCGGAACGGTTCACCCCGCTCCCCTTCGTCCCGTACCCCGTGTGGGCGGTGCCGGACGGGCCGCCCGTGCGCTGGTTCACCGGGGACGGCGTGCTGCTGCGCGCGGACGGCACGGACTGGCTGTGGGCCCGTGCCCGGGACGCCGCGGCGCTGGAAGCGGTCCGCTCCGCACTGCCGGGCGAGTGGCTGCTGGGCGGCGACCACTGAGCGAACGACCGCATGCCCGGCGGCGATTACCCCGCGGGTAATCGCCCCCGCGGCACTCGGCGGGCATCGTGGGGACCACCGCACGACACCCCCCGGTCCGACCTTGGGACCGGGCCCGACGAAAGGCCCCGCGATGACCGCGAACCGCTACGAGAACGCCGCCGCCCGTTACTTCGAGGCGTGGAACGCGGGCTCGCCGGAGGAGGTCGCCCGGGCGGTCGCCGCCGCCTGGACCGAGGACGGCACCTACACGGACCCGCTGGCGGACGTGGCCGGGCACGAGCAGCTCGCCGCGGCGATCGACGGGGTCCACGCGCAGTTCCCCGGGCTGGTGTTCCGGCAGACGGGCGCCGTGGACGGCCACCACGACACGGCCCGGTTCTCCTGGGAGCTGGTGAACCCGGTGGACGGGTCGGCGCCGGCCGCCGGGTCCGACGTGATGGTGCTCGACGAGGACGACAGGATCCGGTCGGTGTACGGCTTCCTGGACCGGGTGCCGGGCGCCTGAGACCCGACGGGCGGCTACCTCGGCGCGGGGCGGCGAACGCCCCGGCGACGGGTGCTCACGTTCCGGTCGCCCGCAGTGCGGCCGTGTGCTCGCGGACCTGTTCCGGAGTCAGGTACGCATCGGTGTGCTCGAAGTCGCGCAGGGTGGCCGGGGTCCGTGCGAGGAATCCGGTGCGGACGAAGTCGTCCCCGGCGACCGCGTTGAGCACCCAGTTGGTCAGCACCCGCGTCTTGGCCACATTGGTGCGCAGCGCCGACCAATGGTATCCGCGGGCCACCACCTGGGCGGGCAGGCCCCGCAGTTCGACGCCGAGCGGCTTGGACACGGCGTCCTTGCCACCCAGGTCGACCACGAGCCCGAGGTCCCGGTGTGCGTAGGGTTGGAGCGGCTGGCCGCGCAGCGTGGCGATGACGTTGTCGGCGACCTTGCTGCCCTGGCGCGAGGCGTGCTGCGCCGTGGGGGGACACACCGCGTCGCCGCCCTTGGCGACGTCGGGGACGGCGCCGGCGTCACCGAGGGCGAAGACGCCGTCGGTGCCGGGCAGGGTCATGTCGGCGCGCACGGCGAGCCGTCCGCGCACCGTCTCGGCGCCCAGCGTGGCGATCAGGGGGCTGGCGGCCACCCCGGCGGTCCAGATGAGGGTGCGGCACGGCAGGACCCGGCCGTCGGTCAGGGTCACCTTGTCGGCCGCCGCCTCGGCCACCGAGACGCCGAGGGAGACCTCGATCCCGCGTCGGCGCAGGATCGCCAGGGCGTCGAGCCCCAGTTTGTCGCCGAGCTCGGGCATGAGCTTCGGGGCGATGTCGACGAGGTGCCACTTGATCTGCCGGGCGTCGAGCCGTGGGTAGCGTCGCACGGCGCCGGTGGTGATGCGTTGCAGGCAGGCGGCGGTCTCGGTGCCCGCGTACCCGCCGCCGACCACGACGAACTGGAGTCGGGAGGCCCGTTCCTCCTCGTCGTGACTGGCGTCGGCGAGGTCGAGCTGGGCGATGACGTGGTCCCGGATGTAGGTGGCCTCGGCCAGGGTCTTCATCCCGCGGGCGTGTTCCCCGAGGCCGGGGATGTCGAACGTGCGGGTCACGCTGCCCGGCGCCAGGACGATGATGTCGTAGGGCACGTTCACGACCTCGTCGGTGATCTTCCGGATCACGCAGACCTTGGCCGCCGGGTCGACTCCGATGGCGCCACCGGGGATGATCCGGGTGCGGTGCCTGCGGCTGCGCCGCAGCGACACCGCGATGGACTGCGGGGTCAGGACCCCCGAGGCGACCTGCGGCAACAGGGGCAGGTAGAGCTGGTACGAGAACGGGGTGACCAGGGTGATGTCCGCTTCCCCGGGCGTCAGCCGCCGCTCCAGCCTGCGGACGCACTCCACCCCGGCGAAACCGGCGCCCACCACGAGAATCCTGGGTCGTGCCACGGTGACCGTCCTTCCTGGACCGCTCGTCCGTACGCCGCTCCGGCTGCCCGGGCGACCGGCCGTCACCTCCATCCTTGTGTGCGGGCGGCGAACCCGCCCGCTGGGCGGCACCCAAGGGATGACGGATCAGCGCAGCGTGTCGGCCCAGTTCGGGGGGACGCGGCCGGCCGGGCCGGGCGCTGCCTGGTCCTCGGGGTGGGACTCGGGCGGGGCGAGCGCCGGACCCGACTCGTACATCTGCTCGGTCTTGTAGTTCCAGAACCACTGCTCGCCGGGCTCGAAGCTCCGTATCAGGGGGTGTCCGGTGGCCCTGGCGTGTGCGGTGGCGTGTTGCGCGGGGGAACTGTCACAGCAGCCGATGTGTCCGCACCGGGCGCACCGGCGCAGGTGGAACCACCAGCCGCCGGTGTCCTCGCATTCGGCGCAGCCGGTGCCGGACGGCTCCGCGGTGGGGTCGATTCCTTCGGGCACGGTCATGGTGTCTCCTCGGAGGGCTGGGGGGTACCCGGCGCGTCGGGCTCCGCCGGGGTCAGGGGCAGCCGCACCTGGAACCGCGTGTCGCCCGGTTCCGCGCGGGCGACCCTGAGGTCCCCGTGGTGTTTGTTGACGACGATCCGCCAGGAGATGTCGAGGCCGAGTCCGGTGCCCTCCCCGACCGGCTTCGTGGTGAAGAACGGGTCGAAGATCCGGTCCCTGATCTCGGGCGGGACGCCCGGGCCGGTGTCCGCGAACTCCACGAGGAGGTGGTCCCCGTCGCGTGCGGTCCGCACGGTCAACCGCCCCTGGTCGGGGTCGTCCTCCCGGTGTGCGCCGCGCATCGCGGCGACGGCGTTGTCGATCAGGTTGGTCCACACCTGGTTCAGCTCGCCGGGGAAGGCGGGGATCCTCGGGAGGGTGGTGTCGTACTCCTTGACGACGGTGACGCCGGGGCCCATCTTGCCGCCGAGCATCAGCAGGGTGGAGTCGAGGAGTTCGTGCACATCGGCGTTCTGGTGCGGTGCCCGATCGAGCTGGGAGTACTGTCGGGCCGCCCCGACGAGGTCGGAGATCCGGGTCGCGGAGTCCCCGATCTCGTTCATCAGGAGTTCCGTCTCGACGGTGTAGTTCAGCCAGCGGACGGCCCCTTCGAGGGCGCCCTCCTGCACCGTGGCCGCGATCTCGTCGAGCCAGTCGGTGTCGAGGCCCGCCTGGACGAAGACGGGCGCGAGTTGCCAGCCGTCCGGGACGCCGTGTTCGTCCAGCCAGTCGCTGAGGGCGTCCTCGCGGTCGGTGGCCTCCAACGGGGTGAGGGCGGGGGTCTTGGCGACCCGGTCGGCGGTGCGCTCCTGGAGTCCGACCAGGGCCGCCAGGGTGTCCCGGTGGTACGGGCCGGCGGCGAGCACGGCGAGTTTGTGCCGCATTCCGGCGACGCGTTCGCGCAGGGAGGCGGTGGCGCGTACGGCCGCCGCCGCCGGGTTGTTCAGCTCGTGGGTGAGACCGGCGGACAGGGAGCCGAGGGCGAGCAGGCGCTCCCGCTGTCCGATCGCCTGTTGGGCGGTGCGGTTGCCGAAGAACACGCCCTCCAGCAGGTGCACCGCCATGGGGAACCACTCGTGCATGACGGCGGCGAACGCGTCGGCGGGCAGGACGAAGAAGCGGGACGGCTCGGTGACCCGCAGCGAGCTGTTGTACCGCTGCGGCACCCGGTCGCCCAGATAGGACTGGAAGGCTCCGGCGTAGACCCCGGGTTGGGAGGTGCGGGTGATCTCCACGTCGTCGGCGCCCACCCGTCGGGAGAGCACCACCGTGCCGTCCAGCAGGACGTAGAAGCAGGTCGCCGGCTCCCCCTCGGTGTACACGGGTCCCGTCGGGTGGCGTTCGACCGTGCCCTCGTCGCACAGCCGGTCCAGTTGTTCGGGGGTCAGCTTCTCGAAGAGGAACAGCCCGTGCAGTTCCTCCGTCTCGCACGGCAGGGGGGTCGGTCCTTCGCTCATGACTGCTCCAGGTACCGGTGCACCAGCATCACGGCCATGGCGCCCTCGCCCACGGCGGAGGCGACGCGTTTCGCGGACTCGGCGCGGGCGTCCCCGGCGACGAACACGCCCGGCACCGCGGTCTCCAGGTGGTAGGGCGGGCGGTCGAGTTCCCAGCCGGTCGGCGGGGTGCCGTCCGGGGAGAGGTCCGGTCCGGCCAGGATGAACCCGCGGGCGTCCCGCGCGACGGTGCCGTCCAACCAGTCGGTGAGCGGGGCGGCGCCGATGAACACGAACAGCCACTGCGCGTCGACCCGTTCGGTGCGGTCGGTACGGGTGTCGCGCAGGGTGATCCCTTCGAGGTGGTCGGTGCCGTGGGCGGACTCCACGACGGTGCCGCTGCGCACGGTGATGTTCGGGGCGTCCTCCACCTGCCGGACCAGGTAGTGCGACATGGACGCGGCCAGCGATGCGCCCCGGACGAGCAGGGTGACGGACCGGGCGCTGCGGGACAGGTACACGGCGGCCTGACCGGCCGAGTTGGCGCCGCCGACGACGTAGACGTCATGGTCCTGGCAGGCCGCCGCCTCGGTGAGGGCCGACCCGTAGTAGACGCCGCGGCCGGTGAAGTCGGCCACGCCCGGCGCGTCGAGTTGCCGGTACGACACGCCGGTGGCGAGCAGCACGCTGTGGGCGGCGATGGCGCTGCCGTCGGAGAACCGGACCGACCGTGCGGCTCCGGTCACCTCCAGGGCGGTGACCTCGCGGGCGGTGAGGATCTCGGCGCCGAAGCGGGTCGCCTGGCGGCGGGCCCGGTCGGTGAGCTGGGAGCCGGACACCCCGTCGGGGAAGCCGAGGTAGTTCTCGATGCGGGAGCTCTGTCCGGCCTGGCCGCCGGTCGCCGATCGCTCCACGAGGACGGTCCGCAGCCCTTCCGACGCGCCGTAGACGGCGGCGCCGAGGCCGGCGGGACCGCCGCCGATGACGATCAGGTCGTAGAAGTCGGCGGCCGGGGTGGTGGCGAGGCCGACGCGGGCGGCGAGGTCCTGGTCCCGTGGTTCCACCAGGGTCGTGCCGTCCGGGGTGATCACCAGCGGTAGTCGTAGGGCGTCGGCTCCGGCCGCCGCCAGGAGTCGGCGCCCCTCGGGCTCGTCGGAGGAGTACCAGCGGTAGGGGACCTGGTTGCGGGCGAGGAACTCCCGGACCTCGGAACACCGCGCTGACCAGCGGTGTCCGACGACCTTGGTGGTCGCGACGGTGCGGTGGTCGGCGTGCCGCCAGGACTCCAGCAGCTCGTCGAGGACGGGGTACAGCTTCTCCTCGGGCGGGTCCCAGGGCTTGAGCAGGTAGTGGTCGAGGTCGACGACGTTGATCGCGTCGATGGCCGCTCCGGTGTCGGCGTAGGCGGTGAGGAGGACGCGGCGGGCTGCGGGAAAGACGTCGAGCGCCTGTTCGAGGAACTCGATGCCGTTCATCTGGGGCATCCGGTAGTCGGCGAGCAGCACGGCGACCTGGTCCCCGCGCAGCTTCAGCTCGCGCAGCGCTTCCAGGGCCGTCTCGCCGGACTCGGCGCGCACGACGCGGTGGTCCGCTCCGTAGCGTCGCCGCAGGTCACGGGCGACCGCCCGGGAGACTCCCGGGTCGTCGTCCACGGTGAGGATCACGGTGCGTGTCACGGCGGAGGGTTCCGGCATGCGTCTCCCGCCCCCCGGGTTGATGACCGCGGCCCCTTCCGGGCGCCACGGTCCATCGTAGGAGGGTTCGCCGGTGGGCGCCCCGTGAACCGGCCCGACGGTCGCCCGCCCCCGGTTCCGCACACCGCGCCGACCTCTCGCCCGGGGGGCCCGCTGGTCGTGGTCGCCCGTGCGGTGCACCGCCACCGAACACCCTCATGTGCACTGACGGAACGTCACATCTGCATGATCGCAACGGGGTTGGGGTAGGCCGGGCGGGACGTCGATGTTCAAAAGCCCCGACGGGCGGACGATCCGACTCCGGCCGCGGTTCACCGGTTCACCCTCTTGACCCTGATGGTCCAGACCAATAACTTCCCGGCATGCGTCGAAGAATCCTCGCGCGGCTGGCGATAGCCACCTGCGCCACGTCTCTTCCGGTTTCGCTGCTGGTCACGGCCCCCGCCTCGGCCGATTCCAGCAGTTCGCAGAACGACAAGAAGAACCACCAGAGTGATGATCTGAGGCGGATCGGCTACTTCACCCAGTGGGGCGTCTACGGGCGCGACTTCCAGGTCCAGGACCTGGACAAGAGCGGTGCGGCGGCACGGCTCACCCACATCAACTACGCCTTCGGGAACGTCTCCCCCGAAGGGAAGTGCTTCCTCGACAGCGTGCCCGGTGAGGGCGACCCGTGGGCGGACTACGTCCGCCCCATCGACGCGGCGAACTCCGTCGACGGCGTCGCGGACACCTACTCCCAGCCGTTGGCGGGCAACTTCAACCAGCTGGCCAAGCTGAAGGAGAAGCACCCCGGCCTCAAGGTCCTGATCTCGCTGGGGGGCTGGAGCTGGTCCACCCACTTCTCCCACGCCGTCAGCACCCCGGCCAAGCGCAAGGCGTTCGTCAAGTCCTGCGTCGACCTCTACATCAAGGGCAACCTGCCCCAGGACGGCACCCGCGGCGGCGAGGGGGCCGCGGCCGGCGTCTTCGACGGCATCGACGTCGACTGGGAGTGGCCCGGTTCCTCGGGCGAGGACGACACGCCCTACACCCCCGCGGACAAGAAGAACTTCACCGCGCTCATCCGCGAGTTCCGCACCGAACTGGACGGATACGCGAAGGCGCAGCAGAAGCAGGGCCAGCAGCGCAAGCACTACGAGCTGTCGGCGTTCGTGCCCACCGCCCCGGCGAAGATCGACGCGGGCTTCGAGGTCCGCAAGATCATGCGGGACTTCGACTTCGTGAACCTCCAGGGCTACGACTTTCACGTGTCCGGCGAGAAGACCACGAACCAGCAGTCCGCGCTGTACGCCAAGGACGACTTCAGCGTGAACCAGACGGTCAACGACTGGCTGCGACGCGGCGCACCCGCCGACAAGCTGGTCGTCGGCATGCCCCTGTACGGCCAGGGCTGGACCGGGGTGTCGGGCGGCGGCGACGGCCTGCACCAGCCGAACACCGGGCCGGCGCCCGCCAAGCACCAGGCCGGGTACGAGGACTACAAGGAGCTCAAGAAGCTCGCGGCCTCGGGCACGTACAAGGTGTACCGCGACAAGAAGAACGGCCACGCCTGGCTGTTCGACGGCAACTCCCTGTGGACGTACGACGACCCGAAGGTGCTGCGCACCAAGGCGGAGTACGTGGTGGACCGGGGGCTCGGCGGGGCCATGGTCTGGTCGCTCGACGGCGACACGGCCGACGGCGAGGGAATCCGCGCCATCGACCGGGGTCTCGACGACGACTGACGGTCCGCAAGCGTTGCCCGGGCGCGCCGCGCCGGTGCCCGGTGGGACGGGGTCACACGTCCCACCGGGCACCTTCCGCTGTCCGGAACCGGCCCGGCCGCCACGCGGACGCGGGCGGAAAACCGGTTGCCCGGTCCCCGGGCGGACTGCTGAACTCGGTCCTCACCACCGGTCGACCCAGGAGGCGGTCATGCGAGGAGCTCTCACGTCCAGCGAGAAGGTCATGTCCAACGACCACAGGGACGGAAAGCTCCGTGCGTACGCTCAACCTGGGAATCCTGGCGCACATCGACGCCGGTAAGACGAGCCTGACCGAGCGGCTGCTGTACGCCGCCGGGGTCATCGACGAGATCGGTCGCGTCGACGACGGCACCACACAGACCGATTCGCTGGAGCTGGAGCGCCGGCGCGGCATCACCATCAAGTCGGCCGTGGTCTCCTTCACCCTCGGGGACGTCACGGTCAACCTCCTCGACACCCCCGGTCACCCCGACTTCATCGCCGAGGTGGAACGGGTGCTCGGCGTGCTCGACGGGGCCGTGCTGGTCATGTCGTCCGTCGAGGGCGTCCAGGCGCAGACCCGGGTGCTGATGCGGACCCTGACCCGGCTCGGCATCCCGACGCTCGTCTTCGTGAACAAGGTGGACCGCGCGGGCGCCGACCCCGATCGGGTGCTGCGCGAGGTGTCGGCGCGGCTGACGCCCTCGTCGGTCGCGGCGGCGGCCGTGAGCGCGCCGGGCACCCGGCGGGCTCGCGTACGGGCGTTCGGCGCGGCGGACGCGCCCTTCCGTGCGGACCTCTTGGACCTCCTCACCGAACGCGACGACGCCCTGCTCGCCCGGTACGTCGACGACGAGCACGGTGTCCCCTACGAGGTGCTGCGCGGCTGCCTCGCGTCCCAGACCCGCAGGGGCCAGGTCCATCCGGTGTTCTTCGGCTCGGCCGTGACGGGCACCGGGATCGACGCCCTGGTCGACGCCCTGCCGGAGCTGCTGCCCGCCACCGAGGGGCCCTCGGACGGGCCGGTGTCGGGCACGGTCTTCAAGGTGGAACGCGGGCCGGCCGGGGAGCGGATCGCCTACGCCCGGCTGTTCTCCGGAACGGTCCGCGGCCGGGACCGGCTGGTGTGCGCCGACGCGGACGGGCGCAGCACCGAGGCCAAGGTGACGGCCGTCGAGGTCTTCGAGGGGGGCGGGTTGCGGCGGGGCGCGGACGCGCGCGCGGGACGGATCGCCCGGCTACGGGGGCTCGCCGGCGTCCGGGTGGGCGACCGTCTGACCGCCGCCGGACCGGAGCCCCTCGGCTCGGGCCCGTTGCCGCCCGGGGCACGCGGCCACCAGTTCGCGCCGCCGACCCTGGAGACGGTGGTCACGCCGGTCCGGGACCGGGACCGGGGGGCCTTGCACAGCGCCCTCACGCTGCTCGCCGAGCAGGACCCGCTGATCAACCTCCGGCAGGACGACGTCCGTCACGAGGTGTCCGTCTCGCTCTACGGCGAGGTGCAGAAGGAGGTCATCCAGGCGACGCTGGCCGAGGAGTTCGGGGTGGCGGTGACCTTCCGTCCCTCCACGACGATCTGTCGGGAGCGGCTGCTGGGCACCGGCGAGGCCGTCGAACGGCTGGACCGGGAGCAGGGCAGGGGGGCGGGGCCGGAGGGGAACCCCTTCCTGGCCACCGTGGGGCTGCGGGTGGAGCCCGCCCCGGAGGGCACCGGAGTGGAGTTCCGGCTGGGCATCGAACTCGGTTTGCTGCCAATGGCGTTCATCAAGGCGGTGGAGGAGTCGGTGCGCGAGACGCTGCTCCAGGGCCTGCACGGTTGGCGCGTCGCGGACGGTGTCGTCGTCCTCACGACCTCGGCCTACGCACCTCGGCAGAGCCATGCGCACGCCACCTTCGACAAGGCGATGTCGAGCACCGCCGGGGACTTCCGCCAGCTGACCCCGCTGGTCCTGGTCGCGGCGCTGCGCCGGGCCGGTACGGAGGTCCTGGAGCCGGTGCACCGGTTCCGGCTGGAGGTTCCGGGGGACGCCTTCGCCCCGGTGTGGAGCCTGCTGACCGGGCTCGGCGCCCGACCCGACACGCCCCGCCTCACGGACGCCCGGTGCGTGCTGGAGGGGGACGTGCCGGCCGCCGGACTCCCGTCATTGGAAAGGCAGTTGCCGACCCTGACCGGTGGGGAGGGGGTACTGGAGTCCGCGTTCGGTCACTACCGGCCGGTCGCGGGTTCGCCCCCGAGCCGGGCGCGCACCGACCTCAACCCCCTCGACCGCAAGGGGTACTTGTTGCGGGTGCTGCGTCGGGTCCCGGCGGGTGCCGGGAGTTGACGCGCGGGGTCGGTCCGCGCCGCCGTCCGGGTGGTGTGGCGGTCAGTCGTCGTCCTGGGCGGGCTCCTCGTCCACGGGCGGCGGGCCCGTCTCCTGGTTCGGCGGGCTCGCCGGGTCGGTCGGGTCGCCGGGCTGCTGGCCCTCGTTGCCGTGCGGGGGGCCGCACCCCCCCCCCCAACCCCCCCCCCCCCGGGGGGCCCGCGGGGAGCAAGTGTACCCCCCCCCGGGGGCGTTTGCGCAG
>NZ_JBHXEN010000008.1:87696-103061 GCF_042724695.1 Streptomyces sp. NPDC127068
GGGGGGGCCGGGCGCGCCCCGGCCCCTCCGGGCGGGGGGGCCCCCCCCCCCCCCCCCCCACCGCCGCCAGCGCCGTGGTGACCGGCTGGAAGAAGGTGACCCCGCCGCTGGTGCAGTTGCCGCTGCCGCCCGAGGTGAGCCCGACGGCGGCGCCCTCCTCGGTGAACAGGGGTCCACCGCTGTCCCCGGGCTCCGCGCAGACGTCGGTCTGGATGAGCCCGGAGACGGTGCCCTCGGGATAGTTCACGGTGGCGTTCAGACCGGTCACCCGCCCGCCGCGCAACCCCGTGGTGCTACCCATCCGTTGTACCGACTGGCCCACGGTGGCGTCGGCGGCCCGGTCGATGGCGACGCTCCGCCCCTGGCCGGTGTTGACGCTGCTCGGCGCCCGGACGCCCGGGTCGTCGTATCCGACGAGGGCGAGGTCGCCGGCGCCCGGGAAGGTGGCCGCCCGGACGCTGCCCAGCACGGTACCGTTGTCGTCGCTCCAGCGGGCCGCGGCGACCGCGCAGTGGCCGGCGGTGAGGAATCCCGGGGTCCCCTCCCTGGTGGTGACGTTGAAGCCGAGCGAACATCGGGAACCGCCGCCGAAGATGGCGTCGCCCCCTTCGACGAAGGGGGCGAACTCGCCCGCCGACCGTTCGATCCGGGCGACGGAGTCGCCGAGCCCGGCAACGGCCCGCGTCAGCCGGTCCCACCGTTCGCCCGTGACGGTGCGGTCGGCGGTGACACGTATCTGGTTGGTCACCGGGTCGACGGCCCAGGAGGTGCCGGGAATGGCGGCCCGTTCCTTCAACTCCCCTGATGCCCGTTTCAGTTGGCTGATGCTGTGGTCGACGCCGCGGATGACCGCGCCGGACTCGCGCGCCTCCTCGACGGCGGCGCCGTCCGTACGGACGACGTTGACGACGAGTTGTTGCCGGCCCACGTCGTAGTAGGAGCCGCCGTGGTCCCCGCCGAGTGTCGCGGCGAGTCGGGAGGCGAGCTCCGACGCGGCGAGGGGGGTGAGTTGTCTGGGGCCGGGAGCGGGCGCCGCCTCGGGGGAGGCGCTGGCGTTCGGCAGGACGACGGCGGCAGCGGCGAGCGCGACCACCGCGGCTCCCGCGAGCACGGCCTTGCGCGGGGGGATGCGTCGGTGATTCATCGGGGTGACCTCCTGGGGAACGCGGTCGACACGACCACCGGACTGCGGTGGCGGTGCCGGACCGCGGGACGTCTGAACGCCGTGTGATACGCAAGGGACGCGTGGGGCGTTCAGATCGTCTCCTGTGGGATGGGACACCCCATCTCCCCGCCCCTCAGGCCGACTTGTCCCGCTCCGGTGGGGTCACACCCGGGTGCCCACCGCGATCCGGCTGTTGCCGGAGAGACGGACGAGTGCGCGCAGCACGATCGCGAGCCGTCCCTCGTCCAGGTCCTGGACGAGGGAGAGTTCGACCTGCCGGGAGCCCGCCATGGAGAGCAGCAGGGCGAGGAACACCCGCTCCGACGCGGTCAGTTCCAGGCCGTCCAGATGACCCGCGAGCCGCACCCAGTCGCATCGGGGGCCACCGGGCCCGTCGTCCCGGACGAGGACCCGGCAGACGTCCTCGCGCGACAGGAGTTCGCCCTCTTCGACCAGGGCGGTGACGACCGCTCTGTCCCGCGCGGTGACCGCCCAGCGCTGGAGCGCGCTCGGCACCGACAGCGGCGGGCCGCCGCCCGGTTCGGGCACGGCGACGTCGGTGTCTCGGCTGATGGGCATGCGGGCCTCCGCGGGGCGCGTCCACCCGGAACGATCGTGCCGGCGGTCCCGGCCGGGTACCGCACCCGGCCGTGGCCGCTGGTGCGGTCCGGTCTCACCTGCTCATACGCTCACCGCAGGCGAATGGTTCACCCGGCGGAGCGTCACCTTCCTCACACCGCACCGGGAGTCGACGCGCCGGTCGGCGCCCTCCTCAGAGCGCGGTGGCCACCGCGACCCCCGCGAAGGCCGCGCCCACCCCGGCCGCCGTGCTCCCCAGGACGTTGAGGACGGCGCGCCCCGACGCACCCTCCTCGGCGAGCCGCAGGGTCTCGTAGGCGAAGGTGGAGTACGTCGTGAGCGCCCCGCAGAATCCGGTTCCGAGCAGTGCGTACAGCCGCGAGTCCCCCGCCCCGGCGAGGACCGCCCCGGTCAGCAGCCCGAGCACCAGCGAGCCGAAGAGGTTCACGGCGAAGGTGCCCCAGGGGAAGAGGGTGTCGTGCCGGGCCCGGACCGCCCGGTCCGTCAGATAGCGCAGCGGCGCACCGACCGCGGCCCCCAGCAGGACGAGCAGCCACTCCGCGGCTCCCCCGGACCCCGTCACGACCGCCCCCGCCGCAGGGCCCACCGGGTGAGCCGGGCGCCCGCCCACACCGCGGCGAGCGCGCACAGCGGGGTGAGCAGGAGGTACCCGGCCGCCCGCGTGCCCTCCCCCTGCCGCACGAGTTGCTGTACGTCCACGGCGTACGCGGAGAAGGTGGTGAATCCCCCCAGCACCCCGGTCCCGAGGAACGGCCGCACCAGGGGCCCGGGCGTGCGGGCGGCGGTCAACGCGGCCATCAGCACGCCGATCAGTGCACAACCGACCGCGTTCACGGTCAGGGTGGTCCAGGGGAACGCGCCGGCC
This sequence comes from Streptomyces sp. NPDC127068, assembly GCF_042724695.1. NCBI lineage: Bacteria > Bacillati > Actinomycetota > Actinomycetes > Kitasatosporales > Streptomycetaceae > Streptomyces > Streptomyces sp. NPDC127068. The sequence goes on from NZ_JBHXEN010000008.1 coordinate 90,327, forward strand.
GGGGTCGGCCGCAGCAGCACGGCGCCGTAGCGGGCACCGGCGCCGAGGGCTCCGCCGCACGCCACGGCGGCGAGCACCCGGCGCACGGGCGCGGCGCGGTCCGCGGGGGCGACGTCCGGGTCGACGGGTTCACGCGCGGGCGGGGCGATCACGCGCTGCTCCTGGTCGGCGGGCCACGGGCGCGCCGTGCGTACCCGTACGAGCGGGGACCGCCCGTCGGGGGCGGCGGTGCCGCTGTGCGGGCGGGTCGCCCGCGGGGGCCACCCTAGCGGGCGGCCCGCCGGCTCAGCCAGGGCCTTCCGCCGCGGGGACCTGTCCCGGTTCCTGGGGTTCCTCGTCGGCCTGCGGCAGGTACCGTCCGACGAGGACCTTGTACAGCGCGGCGCCCAGTACCCCGCCGATCAGGGGGCCGACGATGGGCACCCAGAAGTAGAGGTTGCCGTACTGGTCCCGCCAGGCGTCGCCGTAGCCGGTGAGGAAACTGGCGAGCCGCGGTCCGAGGTCACGGGCCGGGTTGATCGCGTACCCGGCGTCGGTGCCCCAGGCCATGCCGATGGCGACGACCAGCAGTCCGATGATCAGCGCGCCGAGGTTGGCACCCGGCGGGGTGTTGAGGAGGTCGGTGACCGCGAAGATCACGAACAGCAGGATCGCGGTGCCGATGATCTGGTCGCGCAGGGCACCGAACTCGCTGATCGGCAGTGCGCCGTTGCCGGGGAGCGTCGAGAAGACGACCTGCGTCTTCAGGGTGTGCCCGGGGTCGGCCATGGCCAGGACCTCGCTGTAGTTCCACCGCACGAGCAGCGCGGCGACGAACGCACCGGCGGTCTGGGCCAGTGCGTACGGCAGCACCTTGCGCCACTCGAACCCCTTGAACGCGGCGAGCGCCAGCGTGACCGCGGGGTTGAGGTGCGCACCGCTGAGGCGGGCCGCGACGTAGATGCCGAGCGTGACGCCGAGCCCCCAGGCCCAGGCGATGCTGTCGTGGTCGCCGATGCCCGCCGCGACGACCTGGGCGACGACGCCGCAGCCGAAGAGGATGAGGATGAAGGTCCCCGCGAACTCAGCCGAGAGTTCGCCGACCATGCTGTTCCGCCACCCAGGCTTCACCATGAGCACCGGCCTCCTGACCTAGGGGTCCGCCGGGGACCTCCGTTTCCGGGACGGATCTCCGGCACCTGTCCAACGGGCCGTCGGACGTGAGACGGCCCTTCGACGATAGGCACGGGAGGTCACGGACGACGCGACGAGTTGCGGGAAATGCGCCCGTTCGGGCGGTGTACCGCACCCGCGCGGGGGGCTCGGGTCAGGAGCCGGCGGCCTTCCGCCGCTTCCCGCCGCCACGGGTCGGGCGCCGCGGCAGTTCGTGGACCGTCGCCGCCCGCCCGTCGCCCCGGCCCGCGGTGCCCGTCCGTTCCAGGGACTGTTCCAGTGCGGACATCAGGTCCAGCACCTCGCCGCCCGGTTCCGGTTCGGCCGCGCTCGGGGCGGGTGCCTCGGCGTCGCCGGACTTGGCCCTGATGACCTTCTCCAGGGCTTCTTGGTACTCGTCGGTGAACGAGGCGGGGTCGGTCGCGGGCATGGCGTTGACCAGGCTGACGGCCGCGTCGATCTCCCGGTCGTCGATCTCGACGTCGGTGGGCGCGAGTTCCTTCGGGGAGCGGATCTCGTCGGGCCACTTCATGGCGTGCAGGACCAGGACGTCGTCCTTGACCCGCAACAGTCCGAGGCGTTCCCGGCCGTGCCAGGCGAACTTCGCGACGGCGACCTTGGCGTTGCGCTCCAGCGCCCGGCGCAGCAGTACGTAGGGCTTCGCCGCCACCTCGCCACCGCTCTGGAGGTAGTAGCCCTCCCCGATGCGCAGGGGGTCGATGCTCGCGGCGGGCACGAAGCCGGCGATCTCGATGGCCTTGGCCGTGGGGAGCGGGATCGCGTCGAGTTCCTCGTCGGTGATCTCGATGGTGTCGCCGTCGGGGGTCTCGAACCCGCGTCCGATCTCGTCCGCGGTCAGGGCCTGACCGTCGACCGCGCACACCTTCTTGACCCGGACCCGGGCCATGTCCGTGCGGTGGTACTGGTGGAAGGCGATGGTGTGGCTCTCCGTCGCGGGCACCACCTTGACCGCGATGGTGACCAGACCGAAGGTGATGGCTCCCGACCACACGGGACGCGGCATGACGAACCTCCCTGGCCCTGCTCCCGCTTCCGTTCCCGGGCGCGCCCGGGGCGAGCGGCACCAGCCTAGGGCGGCCCGACGACGACGGCACCCGGAGGCGCGGCGGTGCCGGCGCCGGACGTGCGGGGCGGGGAACGCGTCCTTACGATGCAGTTCCCGGGCCGTACGGAGACGCCATGAACAACGACCGGTTCGTCCACACCACCTACATCAGGGCCGGAGCCGAACAGCTGTGGCGGGCCCTCACCGATCCGGCCCTCACCCGGCGCTACTGGCAGGTGGAGCTGCGGTCGGACTGGCGGACCGGTTCCCCCGTGGTCTGGGTCCTCGCGGACGGCACGGTGATCGAGGACCCGGAGCAGGTGGTCATCGACGCCACCCCGTACCGACGGCTCGCGTACACCTGGCACACGTTCACCCCCGCGTTCGCGGCATCCGTCGGTCTGGGCAGCACGGTGCACGAGCGCTTGGTCGCCGAGGGGCGCTCGACGGTGTCGTTCGCCCTGGAACCCCTGGGCGAGGTGGTGAAACTGACCGTCGTCCATGAGGGACCGGTGCCCGACAGCACGGTCGTCGCGCTGGTCAGCGAGGGCTGGCCGCTGGTGCTGTCGAGCCTCAAGACGCTGGTGGAGACCGGGGAGCCGCTGCCCGAGCCGTCCTAAGTGCCCGTCGTCACGGCGTACCGCGGGGCCGTCACCGCGACGGGCGGGGCGTCAGCAGGTATCCGGCCATGTGGACCGGGGCGACGGCCTTCCGGTCCATGTCGCGGGTCAGGTTCGCCGTCTCCTTCTTCAGGTCGACGAACCGGCCCCGGTCGTTGTCGCTGGTGGTGACGCGGGGCGTGCCGTCGGCTGCTTGGGCGGTCACGGCACCGCACATCATCAGGGCGCCGGTCGCGGCGGCCAACGTGGCGTGGCGGAACTTCACTGGGTGCTCTCCCGGTTCGGTCGGTGGGACGTGCCCGGTCAAACGACCGACGTCGCGGTTCGTGGCGGTCAACGGCCGCCGAGCACCCGTCGGCTACGGGACCACGACGGTGAGCGCGGTGGACGTGCGGACGAAGCCGAGGCGTTCGTACCCGCGGTGTGCGGGGTTGCCGTCGGTGACGGCCAGTTCGACGCTCGTCAGACCGCAGGCGGCGGCATCGGCCAGTGCGTGGCGCAACAGTGCGGCGCCGAGTCCCGCGTACCGGTCGCCCGGGGCGCGGAACACCTCGGCGATCCACGGCTGTCCGCCGCGGTCGGTCACGATGACGCCCGCCAGCACCCGGTCCGCGGGGTCCACCGCGAGGACGCTGCTCGGGAGCACCGGGCCCAGCACCGTGCCTTCGAGCAGCGGTACGAGGCGCTCCGCGTACGCCTCTTCGTCGGTGCCCGGGTGGTGGTCCGGGTGGCCGGGGCCGAAGGCCGCCCGCCAGGCGGGCAGCAGGGCGCGGGGGGTGCGGTCGCAGGGGACCGCGCGCGCCCCGTGCGGCAGGGGCACGGCGACGGGTGGTTCGGCCGTGAGGTCGCGTCGCATGCCGTGGGCGTGCCGCAGGGTCCGCGCCCCGTGGCGGATCAGTTCCTCACCCAGGTGCACGCTGCCGGACACCACCCAGCCGGACAGGGCGGCGAGCACCACCGGTATCGGGTCGGCGGCGCCGGTCACCCGTACAAGGTCGGCCCAGGGTCGTCCCGCCCGTTCGCCCCGCACGTAGGTGAGCAACGGCTGTCCCGCGGCGTCGGTGAGTACCTGCCGCTCTTCGTCGTTCAGCGTCACGCGTTGACTTCCGTCCGTCGGTGGTTGCGGTCCGCGCAGCATGGTCCGTCGCGCCGTGGTTTCGTGCAACGTGATTACCGGATGCGGACCGGCCCGGCGCCCGACCGGAGGTGGTCGTCCGGACGCGAAGGTGCCCCGCGACCGGACGGGCCGCGGGGCACCGATGGGTGCGGGGGCCTCAGCCGCGGGGGGTCCGGCGCTTGCGGGCGGCGAACACGATGCCGCCGCCGGCGAGCAGCACGAGAACGGCCGCGCCGGCTATCCAGGGGGTGGTGCTGGAGCCGCCGGTGGCCGCCAGGTCCTCGTCCGCGGGCTCGCTGGTCCGCGGTGCGGGCGGGGCGGAGTCGGACCCTTCGGGTTCCGTGGGCTCCGCGGAGGCCGGGGGCTGCGAGGGCCGCGCCGACTCCGACGAGCCGGGCTCGGTGGGTTCGGGGCTGGTTGAGGCGGTCACGGTGGGCGTCGGGGACGGTTCCGAACTGTCGGACGGCTCGGGGGAGCCCGAGGGGGACGGGGACGCGCACACCGGCGCGGTCTTCGTCTCGTCCACGTCGAACTGCTTGCCGTCGCCGGCCTTGACGACCAGCCTGACCTCGATCTCCGCGCTGTGCTCGGGCAGCGTCAGCCGGTCCGAGAACGTCTTGCCGAACTTCTTGGTGGGCAGTACGTCCTTGCCGTCCGCGGTGATGGTCACCGTGTTGGTGACCTTCTCGGTGTCCGCGTAGTCGGTGAGGTCGACGGTCACCTCCGAACAGGTCACGCTCCACACCGGGGTGTGGGCGGTGGCCGGGGCGGCTGCGAGGCCGATCCCCAACAACCCGACGGCTGCACCGGCCACCAGTACGCCCGGGCGTTGCCACGCACGGGTTGTCTGCTTCATGAAACCTCCACGAACGGTCCGCGTTCCCCCTGGGCGGGGTGACGACCAGCGCACAGTACTCCGGGTCACCCCCTGCGCCGCAGGCGTACCGGGGGCCCCGACGCCCAGTTGTTACACGGCAGTTGGGGATGCCCGGTAGGCGGCCGGGATCACGCGGTCGACGGGACGGGCGGCTTCCGCTCCACCGCGGGCGGGTGTCGGATCGAGGCCGGTCAGGAGCCCGATCGTGCCAGCACCCCCCGGACGAAGGCCGCCTGACCGACGTGCTGGAGGTCGTCCGCGAGCACACTGACCAGCCGGACGCCCAGGGTGACGGCCGGGGACCACCGCTCGTCCACGACCCGCTCCAGGTCGTTGCCGTCGAGGCCGCGGACGAACTCCACCGTCCGGGCGTGCACGGCGTCGTGATACCCGGTCAGCAGTTCACCGGAGACCGCCGGCATCCGCGCCACCTGACGGATCGACTGCCCGTACCCGGTGGCGAGCCGTGCGTACGGCAGGTCGAAGCGGGCGACCCAGTCCCCGGCGGTCCACTCCTGCTCCACACCCGCCGCCTCGGACACGTGGTCGTCCTGGACCCGGGTGAGGTGCCAGACCAGCCACCCGACCGGATTGGCCCCGGGATCGACACGAGCCGTCAGTTCGGCGGGCGAGAGGCCCTCCACGGCCGTGTGGACCTCCTCCCGAATCCGCCCGAATGCGTCCATCAGGAGCGCGGCGCTCGCCCCAACAGTCCCGTCCGTCACGTCCGACACACCCGCCTCCGATTTCGCGCGCACCCCGTCGACCTGGGGCGACGCGCTCTCCTCCACCGGCGCGACCCGCCGGGTCGACCCCGGGGCGACTCGTCCCACCGCCATCGTCGCCGACGCGCGGCGCGCTGTCCTGCTCGCGGGCGCCAGGGCCCCCTCTGTCGGGGTCGCCACTGGTGGATCCCGGCCGATCCCGACAGAGCAGGTCCCTTTGTCGGACGGTGCGGTTATCGTGCGGGCATGATCTTCCGCAGAGCCCTGTTCGCCGGTGCCGTGGGCCGGTTCGAGGCCGCCGTGCGGGCCCGGGACCCGCAGGCGTCACAGGAGGCGCTCAGCATGCTCCACCAGCGGTTCGGGCCGGCGTCGGACGCCGAGATCGCCGCCGCCGCGGTACGGCTCGCGGCGCTGCTGCCCGAGGTTCCGGCCGGGCCGCGGGCGCGGGTGGCCCTGATCGTGGGGGCCTGCGTGGAGCGGGGTGCCGACCCGGTGGCGAGCGCCCCGGCGCTGCTGACCGGGCTCCGGGACGTCCTCGGCGCGGCGGCCCGGTTCCCGGAGCGTTGGCGCGGCGCGGGCGGGGGCGAGTTGCCGCTGCCGGACGCGGGGGACCCGCACAGCGGAGTGGTGACGCGGGTGGGTCAGGAGGTGGCGGTGGCCTGGTGGACGCTGCCGCAGTGGGAGACGGCCGCACTGGCGGTGCTCAACCACCGGTCGGTCAGGGACGCCGTGACGCACCGGCCGGAGCTGCTCGCGGCGGCCGGCCGGATCGCCGGGGCGGCCGACGGCCACCTCAAGTGTCTGATCTACGCGCTGCTGGTCCTCGACGACCACCCCCTGGTGGCGCTGCACCGCACGACGCGTACCGGCTACCGCCTGCGGATGACGGGCATAGCCGACAACTTCCAGCTCCACACGCTGCTGGCGGCCGAGCTGGCGGGCGCCGGGCACGTCCCGGGCGAGGTGCCGGCCCCCGAGGCCGTCGCCGTGTGCCGTGACCTGCCGGGGCAGGTACCGACCTGGGGCACGTTCCGCCTCACCGCCCCCGACGGGGGCGAGATCTGGAACGAGGGCACGCCGTCGGACATTCCCGAAGTGGACGGCGTGCGGCTGTTGGTGCTCGACCCGCCGCCCTACGCCCGGAGTTGGCCGGCGGGGCGGTTCTTCGCGCAGATGCCGGGCGATCTGGTGCTGGAGCGGGTGCTCGACCCGACGGAGACCGAACGCTGGCTCGACCGGGTGGCGGCGGCGCAGCGCTGACGTGACCGCCCGGTCACCTCGCGCGGGGTGCGGCCAGGGCCGTCCCGTCGTACCGCATGAGGAGCAGGGCGACGTCGTCGTTGCGGTTGGCGTCGTCGAGGAGCGCATCGGCGACCAGCCCGAGGTGCGCGGGGTCGGACTCGGTGAGCACGCCTCGCAGCCGGGCGACGCCCACGTCCATGTCGCAGGTGGCCGACTCGACCAGACCGTCGGTGGTGAGCGCGACGACCGTGCCGGGTCTCAGGTGCAGCGGGGTCATCGGGTAGTCCGCCTCGGGCAGCACGCCGAGCGGTGGACCGACCTCCACGCCGACGCTGACGGTGCTCGCGTCGGGCAGCCGCAGGACGGGCGGCAGATGACCGGCGGCCACGCAGAGCGCTGCACCCGACCGCATGTCGACGTCGACGTAACAGCAGGTCGCGAAGAGGTCGGTCTCCATGCCGAGGAGCAACCGGTTGGCGTGCGAGACGACGACGTCCGGTGGGTGGCCCTCGATGGCGTAGGCCCGCAGGGCGGTGCGCATCTGCCCCATCAGGGTGGCCGCCCCGGCGTTGTGCCCCTGGACGTCACCGATGACCAGGGCGACGTGGTGGTCGGGCAGCGGGATCACGTCGTACCAGTCGCCGCCGACCTCCAGCCCCGCGATGGTCGGCAGGTAGCGGGCGACGGCACGACCGCCGGGGATGTCGGGGAGGCGGCGCGGCAACAGGGAACGCTGGAGGGTGCCGACGAGTTCGTGCTCGGCGTCCGCGGCCCGGACCCGGACGAGGGCCTGTCCGGCGAGTCCCGCCACCGCGGTGAGGAACGCCCGTTCCTCACCGCCGAAGTGATGCGGATCGTCCCAGCCGATGAGGCAGAGTCCGGCGGTGTGGCCCTGGGCGGGCAGCGGAAGCACGGCGAGCCCGCCGGGACCCACGTCGGCGAGGGTCGGTTCGAGCGGGTCCCCGGCCTCCAGGAGCGCGGGACGACCGTCACGGATGACGGCGGCGAGGGTCGGCAGGGCCCGCACGGGTGCGTCCGACCACTCGGAACACCACTCGGTGCGCCAGTTCCCGGGCCAGGCGTCGGGGTCGGGCGGATCGAGCACGGTGACGACGAGCCGTTCGCCCTCCAGTTCGGCCAGGGCGACCCGGTCGGCCCGCAAGGGGGCGCGCAGTCCGCTGACGACGGCCTGGCTGGTCTCGCGCACCGTGGAGGTGTTCGCGAGCACGGCGGCCAGGCGCTGGACCCGGGCGACGTCGGTGGCACCGGAGCGCAGGGCGTCGACGTCCGCGACGGTGCCGATCAGTCGGCTGCGCCCGCTGTCGCCGTCGGGCACGACCTGCCCGCGCAGCCTCAGCCAGCGCGGTTCCCCCGCGGGCCGCTGCACCCGGAAGTCGAGTTCCCGGTCGCCGATGGCCAGGTGGTCGGCCTCGACGACGGACATCAGGGTCGGTAGGTCCTCCGGGACGGTGAGCGCGAGCAGGGTTTCGACGCGGCCGTCGAAGTCCGAGCCGGTCATGCCGAACAGGGCGAGGAGCCGGTCGTCGACGTCGAGCCGGCCGGTGTCCATGGCGAGTCCGAAGGTTCCGGCGCGGCAGCCGTCGACCCCGGGCACCGTGCCGTCCCGGGCCGGGGCGGGGACGGCGCGGCCGAGGGCTGCGGTGAGCAGGGCCAGGACGTCCCTGTCGGCACGGTCGAACCCGCCCGTGCGATCGGTGACGGCGAGCAGGCATCCCGCGCTGCCCGGGCCGTCACCGAGCGGCAGCGCGGCGACCGCGGTGCTCGCGGTGCTCGCGGCGACGCTCCGGCCGGGCGCCGGGAACCCGTCGAGGGCGTCGATGGTGCGCCACTGCGGGACGCGGGCGCGCCGGGCGACGGCCATGGGTGAGTCCCCGGCGGCGGGGTAGTGGTCCCGCAGCCCGTACAGACTGCGGGGTACGCCCGCGCTGTCGACCAGGGTGAGGGTGGCGCCGGTGCCGTCGGGGGTGTAGACGGCGGCGAGGGTCGCACCGGTGAACACCAGGACCTGCTCGATGACGGAACGCAGCCGGCTGAGGGGTTCCTGACGACCGGGCAGCGCTTCCAGGGCACGTTCGGCGCACAGGGTGCCCGTCGTGCCCACGGAGCCCGCCGCACCCGGAATCACCGTGGTGCGTGACGCCCGTGGTGTCGTCGCGGTCCCCGCAGCCGTCATGCCCTGTTCCGACACGCCCTCGCTCACCACAAGCGTCATTAGAGCGCGTCCGGGGGCGCCGCGCAGCCCATGCGGGGGTTCTCCGTCCCCGGTGGCGCGTGCGCGCCACACGTTCAACACGAAGGAGTGATGGGGCGTACACCAGCACGAACGACCGTGACGCCCGGTTCGGAGATCCGTTCCCGTGGCGCGGCACGGAGGGTGCCCCAGGGACCGCCGGGGCGGCGACGGGCCCTGGGGCGGGGACCGCCGGGGCGGTCAGGACAGGCCCTGTTCGGTCCAGATGACCTTGCCTCCGGCGGTGTAGCGGGTGCCCCAGCGGTCGGCGACCTGGGAGACGAGGAACAGGCCCCGGCCGCCCTCGTCGGTGGTGGCGGCCCGGCGCAGATGGGGTGAGGTGCTGCTCCGGTCGGACACCTCGCAGATCAGCGAGCGGTCCCGGATGACCCGGACGCGGATGGGTCCGGTCGCGTAGCGGATGGAGTTGGTGACGAGTTCGCTCAGGATGAGTTCGGTGGTGAACGCCTCCTCCCCCAGACCCCATTCGGCGAGGGTGCGCTCCACGAACGCCCGGACCTCGGCGACGGCCGCCGGGTCGGAGGGGACCTCGCACTCCGCGACCCGGTCGGGCCCGAGGACACGGGTGCGGCCGACGAGCAGCGCGATGTCGTCGGACGGCGTGTCGGGGACGAGGGCGTCGAGGGTGGCCTCGCACAGTCCGTCGACGGTGCGGTGGGTGTTGGCCTCCAGGGTGACGCGCAGCAGTTCGAGCCCCTCGTCGATGCCGCGTTCCCGGTTCTCCACCAGCCCGTCGGTGTACAGGACGAGACGGGTTCCCTCGGGGAGTTGGAGTTCCAGGGTCTCGAAGGGCAGTCCCCCGAGTCCGAGCGGCGGGCCGCCCGGCACCTCGGCGAACTGGGCGGTGCCGTCCGGCAGCAGCAGAGCGGGCTGGGGGTGGCCGGCCCGGGCCATCGAGCAGTGTCCGGTGACCGGGTCGTAGATGACGTACACGCAGGTGGCGCCGGTGACCCGGGGCCCGGGCTCGGTGGCGCCTGAGTCGCCGGCCGCGTCGTGGTCGAGACGGGCGACGAGTTCGTCCAGGTGCCACAGCAGCTCGTCGGGCGGGAGGTCGAGGGTGGAGAAGTTGTGGACGGCGGTGCGCAGCCGTCCCATGGTGGCGGCGGCGTGCATGCCGTGGCCGACCACGTCCCCGACGACCAGGGCGACCCGTCCGCCGGGCAGCTCGATGATGTCGAACCAGTCGCCCCCGACCCCGCCGAGCCCGGCCTGCGCCGGGAGGTAGCGCATGGCGGCGACGAGGGCGTTCTGCTCGGGCAGCCCGTGTGGCAGCAGGCTGCGTTGGAGGGTGACCGCCATGGTGTGTTCGCGGGCGAAGCGCCGGGCGTTGTCCACGCTGACGGCGGCGCGGGCGACGAGTTCCTCGGCGAGCGAGCGGTCCTCCTCGTCGAAGGGCTCCCGCTCGCCCTTGCGCCAGAAGATGGCGACGCCGAGGACGACGCCCCGGGCCCGCAACGGCACGGCGATCATCGAGGTGAGGCCCTCCTCGACCACGGCACGCGCCCGTTCGGGGTCCTGCTTGTGCCAACCCGTGTACGCGCCGAGGTCACGGTCGAGGACGGCGGTGCCGTCGGCGAGCACGGCGCCCAGCGGGGTGGTGCCCACGAACCGGATGCGGTGGCCCACGGGGAAGAGCGCGGAGTCCTTGGTGGGTCCGGCGAAGGCGACCCGGCGCATCTCCCGCCCGGTGGCCGTGGCCTGCGGCTCCTCGCCCTGGAGGACCGCGGTCACCAGGTCGACGGAGACGAAGTCGGCGAACTCGGCGGCGGCGAACTCGGCGAGTTCCTCGCAGGTGCGGACCATGTCGAGCGTGGTGCCGACCCGCATCCCCGCGTCGTAGAGGAGCTGGAGACGACCCCGGGCGAGGTCGGCCCGGCCGGTGAGGGCGCGCAGGTCGGTGGTGTCACGGAGGGTGGTGACGGTGCCGGGGGGTCCGCCGTTCCGGTCGGTGGGCCGCTGGTTGACGGCCAGCAGCCGGTCCCCGACGGCATGCACCTCGTCCGTGGCGGTACGGCCGGACTCCAGGAGCTGGGTGGTGCGCGGGTCGAGTCCGAGGTCGGCGACGGGACGCCCTTCGACGTCGGGCGGCAGGTCGAGCAGGCGCCGGGCCTCGTCGTTGGCGAGCAGCAACCGTTGGTCACCGCCGACGATGAGCACGCCCTCCCGCACGGCGTGCAGCACCGCGTCGTGGTGCTCGTACATCCGGGTGATCTCGGTGGGGCCGAGGCCGCGGGTCTGTCGGCGGAGGCGACGGTTGACGAGGACGGTGGCGCCCGCCGCGAGCAGCAGGATGCCCGCGGCGACCCCGAAGACCAGCGGGAACTGGGCCTCGATCACGCTCCGCACCTGGGAAACGGCCATGCCGGAGGAGACCGCGCCGATCACCCGGCCCTCGGAGCCGAAGACGGGCACGATGACCTGGACGAGCGGTCCGATGGCCCCGTTGGAGCTTTCGGTGACGACCTCTCCCGCGAGCGCGGACTCCAGGCCCCCGACGAACCGTCCCCCGATGTAGGAGGGGTCGGGGTGCGTGTAGCGGATGCCCTCGGGGTTGACCACGACGATGAAGCCGACCCCGGCGCGCCGGGTGGCCTCCAGGGCACGCGGTTGGAGGATCGCCGCCGGGTCCGGGCTCTTCAGCGCGGCCTCCATGCCCGGCGAGCTGGCGAAGGTCTGGGCGACGGCGATGGAACGGTTCTCCGCTTCCTGCTGGGCGTCGCCCCGGGTTTGGAACACCAATGCCACCACGGCGGTCGCGACGAGCAGCGCCACGATCGCCAACTGCACGAGGAAGACCTGACCGGCGACAGTTCGCATGCTGGGAACCAGGCGCGGACGGCCGGAGCGGGCGGCCATGAACCATTACTACACCCACCCGCAGACCCGCGCATGGCGCGCTGCGGCAGGCTGGTCAACGGCCCGAGCGGACGACCCCGTCACGGATCGTCACGGTGAGTGAGGGCTCGTTCGGGTCGTGGCCCCCTCGGTGGCCGTCCGGGGAGGGCCGAGCGGCCCGTATCGTACGGTCATGCCCGAGATCCACCTGCTCCGCGCCGACCACGCGAGCGCCCTGTACGCCTTCGAGCGGGACAACCGCGCGTACTTCGCCGCCTCCGTGCCCGACCGGGGGGACGACTACTTCACCGAGTTCGAGGGGCGCCACCGGGCGCTGCTCGCCGAGCAGGCCGCCGGGCACCACTACTTCCACCTCGTGGTGGGCGAGGACGGCGAGGTGCTGGGCCGGGTCAATCTGGTGGACGTCGCGGGCGGCGAGGCCGAACTCGGCTTCCGGATCGCCCGCAAGGCCGCGGGGCGGGGGCTCGCGACGGACGCGGTGCGCCGGATCTGCGGGACGGCCCACGGCTACGGACTGCGCTCGCTGCGGGCGAGGGCGGCCGTCGCCAACGAGGGTTCGCGGGCCGTACTGGTCCGCACGGGTTTCGCGGAGGTCGGCGGGGTGGAGCTGGACGGCGCTGCGGGGCACCTGTTCCGGCGGTTCCTCGGTGAGTCCACGGCCTGACGTCGGCCGGGCGCCGGACGGGCCCGCGCCCGCCCCGGCCGCACCGGCCCCCCCCAGCGGTGTAACCCCATCCGACGCCCCCGCCGGCGCCCCCCGGGTGTGCCCACAGCCACCAAAGACGAGGCGCCGCCATGAAGCGGCCGG
>NZ_JBHXEN010000008.1:103071-115722 GCF_042724695.1 Streptomyces sp. NPDC127068
CGGGTGACGCGGGCCCGGCCGTCGTGTTGATCCGCCTTGCCGTCGCCGTCCAGGTCGACGTCGTGGTCGCCGTGGAGACCCTAGGTCGGGGGCACCGGATGGACGGGGACGTTCTCGGTGATCAGGTTCTCCTGGGCGGCGCCCGTCAGCCCGGCGTAGAAGGCGTCGGCCATCTTCTGGTAGCCGCTGTCGTTGGGGTGCAGCCCGTCGGCGAGGTCCGCGTTGTCCAGCGCACCGAAGTCGACCAGCCTGACCTTGTGGCCCTTGAGGCGGCGCTCGCCGACGATCCGGGGCAGCGCACGGTTGAAGGCGTCCACCCGCGGCTGGGCGCCCGCCCTGCTGTTGGGGACGATCGGGGCGACCAGCACGGTGACGTCCGGTGCGGCCGTGAGGATCTGGTCGATCAGTTCGGCGAGGCGCGCGGGCGCCCCCGCGACGTGGTAGTCCCGGTTGATGTCGTTGGACCCGAGGTGCAGGGTGACCACGTTCGGTCGGGCGGCGAGCAGCCAGGGGCCGATGCCGGCGGCGATCTGGTCGATCCGGAATCCCGAGTGGCCCTCGTGTTCGGCGTCGGCGTGGGTGCCGTGCCGGAGCGACCCGACGAAGTCGACCGTGGTGGCGTGCCGGTGGAGCGCCTCCCGCAGTTCGGCCCGGTAGCCGTTGCCCGTGGAGCTGCCGACGCCCTGGGTGATGGAGTCACCGAGCGGCATCACGGCGAGTCGGGGAACGCGCCACTGGGGTCGGGTGGGCACCCCGTGCCCCGGCGTCTCGCCGCGGTGGGCGTACCGGTTCAGCGCGGTCACGGCGGCCGGCGAGGTCGCGGGGGCGATCGGAGTGACGAACCAGGTCGCCTCGTTGCCCGCGCCCGGGGCGAGCGCGAAGGCGCTGCCCAGGTCGGCGAGGTGCACACCGGCGGCGGGCTCGGTGATCCGGTACCGGTCGCCGGCGAGCGGGGTGAACCGCCACTCGGTGTCGGCTCCGCAGTCCCGCAGGGTGGTGAGGTCGGACGTGCCCCGGCGGCCCAGGCAGAGGGTGGGCCAGTCGGAGTTCTTGATCTGGACGTTGCCGCTGCCGGTCGTCTCCAGCCGCCACTGCTGGTGGTCCTCACCGCCCTGGGGCGGATTGACCATGACGGTCCGTCCGGACCCGTCGGCGGCAGGCTGGTTCCCCGTCACCAGGTTCTGGAGGTGGACGAGGCCGGTGGGCAGCGCGGCGGGGGCCGCCGCGGCGGCACGGACGCCTCCGGTGAACGCACCGGCCGCCAGCAAGCCGACCGTCAGGGTCACGACGAGCAGAGGAACGACGGCCCGGTGTGCGGCCCGCGGGGCGCCGGGGCTCCGACCCGGCAGTGAGCCGGAACGGCGCGGACCGCTCGCGTGCTGCGGTGGGCGCGGGCCGGCGGGACGGCCGTGGGCCTGCGCCGTGGATCTCGATCTCAAGGGGTGCCTCTCCGTCGGTGCGCCGTGCGGCCGCCAACGGGCCGGAACGACGCGGAAGATGACCTTGCGGAAGATGACCTTCCGGTCTGCCGGACGTCGTCAATCCTCTGGGGGTTCCGCACGGTTGCGGAACCAGCCACGCCCACGGCGCACGAAACAGCTACCTCGGGTTCGGATGCGCCTTTCGCTCCGCGCGCCCCCACTTCAGCACCGCTGCGCCCCTGACTCGTCCAGCGGGCTGTGTTAGCGTGAGGGAGGCACGTGTGTACGCCGAATCCGGCGCCCGTGTCACCTCATCTTCAGTCCCCTCTCGGGGTCTCCCGCTCAGCACGCATCGCCTTCCGCACCGATCGGCGCCGTCGGGCTCCGTCGTTTCCCGATCGACCGGTGCTCCTACGCACGACGTCGTGGCCGTTCCTCCGGCCATCCGGGCCCTTCCCGGCCCGCGCGGAGGTTCCGACGGGCCGCGATGCCCTCGCCGGGCCCACCGGGCCCTTCCCCTCCCCTGCCATGCCCTGCTCCCCCGCCGCCGTGAAGCGGCAGTCCGTGAAAGGACCGGAAACCCCATGACCCTCGCCCTCGAACGCCCCGTCCACAGCGCCGACGCCGACCCCGACGTCCTGACGCCGGTGTCCGGAGTCCTGGAACTGTCCCCGCAGGGACACGGTTTCCTGCGCGGCCCCGCTCTCGCGTCCACCCCCCGCGACCCCCAGGTCTGTGCCGCCCTGGTCCGCGAGTTCGGGCTGCGCCCGGGGGACAGCGTGGCCGGTCAGGCCGTCGACACCCCGCGCGGCCGACGCCGGGTACTGACCCGGGTGGACCTCGTCGGCGGACTGCCCGCCGGCTGCTCGGACGCGCGCCCGCACTTTCGCGACCTCACTCCGCTGTACCCGCGGGACCGGCTGCGGATGGAACACCCCGGCGGTCCGCTCACCCTGCGGGTCACCGACCTCATCGCCCCGATGGGCAAGGGCCAGCGCGGTCTGATCGTGGCCCCGCCCAAGAGCGGCAAGACCGTCCTGCTCCAGCAACTCGCCGACGCCGTCACCCGCAACCACCCCGACTGCGTCCTCATGGTCGTACTCGTCGACGAACGGCCCGAAGAGGTCACCGATCTGCGGCGCGCCGTGCGCGGCGAGGTGTACGCATCCACCTTCGACCGGCCCGCCAAGGACCACATCGCGCTCGCGGACCTCGCCGTGGAACGGGCCAAACGCCTGGTCGAACAGGGCAAGGACGTCGTCCTCCTGCTGGATTCGCTGACCCGGCTGTGCCGGGCGCACAACAACGCGGCCGAGGCCGGCGGGCGCACCCTGAGCGGCGGGGTCGACGTGACGGCCCTCACCGGACCGAAGCGGCTGTTCGGCGCCGCGCGCCACGCCGAGGAGGGCGGTTCCCTCACGATCCTCGCCACCGTGCTCGTCGGTACCGGATCGCGGGCGGACGACTACTACTTCGAGGAGTTGAAGAGCACCGGCAACATGGAGCTACGGCTCAGCCGCGACCTCGCGGACAAGCGGGTGTACCCGGCCGTCGACATCACCGCTTCGGGCACCCGTAAGGACGAACTCCTTGTTTCTCCACGGGAACTGACGGTCGTTCAGGGCATGCGTCGGGCGTTCCTCGGCCGGGACGGGCGCAGCGCCCTGGAGACCCTGCTCGACCGGATGCGCGGAACGGCGTCCAACGCCGCGTTCCTGCGCCAGGTGTCGGGCACCGTACCCACGGCGTGACGTCCCTCCCGCGGCGGGACCGGGACGAAGAACACGAGGGAACCGGGTCGGAGGCCAACTCGCGACCGGCATGGACACGTTGCGCGTGGCTCCCGCACGGGGCTGGTGCCCCCGCCCCGGGTCCGTCATGATCATCGTGAGCCGGTGCACGGGGCCCCACACCCCGTGCGGCAACCGTGCGTTCACCGGGGAAGGCGCAGCAGGCCCCGGGACCGCCCGGTCCGGTGTGCCCCGCCCGCCCCTCCCCCGGAGAACGCCACGTGACTGCCGTCGTCCCCTCCCCCGCCACCGCCGTCGACCGGCTGATCCACGAGTCCTGGGGGTTCGTCGCGGACCGGGCGCTCCAGACCGCGGCGGAACTCGGGATACCGGACCTGGTCGCCCAGGGCCCGACGCCCCTGGCCGAACTCGCCACGGCCACCGGCACCCGACCCGACGCCCTGCTCCGGCAGTTGCGTCCGCTGGTCGCCGTCGGCGCGCTCGGTCTGGACGACCAGGGCCGCTACCTGCCCACCGAGACCAGCCACCTGCTGGAGTCGGACCATCCGGACACCCTGCGCCCCTGGTTCCGGCTGATGTACCGGGTGACCTTCCGGATGTTCGACGACCCGATGGTCAGCCTCCGAACGGGGCGGCCCTCCTTCGAGGAGCGGTTCGGGAACACGTACTTCGGTCACCTGGCCGCCCACCCGGAGGACAACGAGGTCTTCCACACCGCCATGGCCTCCTTCACCCGCCGCACGGCCCGTGCGGTGGCCACCGCCTACGACTTCACGGACGCCGGCACCCTCACGGACGTCGGCGGCGGCCTCGGCACCCTGGTCGCCGAGGTCCTCGCCCGCACCCCGGAGGCCACCGCAACGGTCTTCGACCTGCCCCAGCTGGCGGAGCCCGCCCGGGCCGCCCTGGCCGAGGTCGGCCTCGGCCACCGCACGCACGTGCTGTCCGGCGACTTCTTCACCGCCGTGCCCGGTGCCGACACCCTCCTGCTCTCCTGGATCCTGCACGACTGGGACGACGAGCAGTCCCTTCGGATCCTGCGCAACTGTCGGGCGGCGCAGGACGACGGACAGGGGCGGCTGCTCCTCGTGGAGGCGGTCCTCCCCGAACGGCCGGGTGATGACCTGGCCACCTCCTTGGACCTGGTGATGCTGTTCGGTCTGGGCGGGCGCGAGCGCACCGGGGCCGAGTACGCCGGGCTGCTGGACGCGGCAGGGTACCGCCACGTGCGGACGCTCCCGCTCGCCTCCGCGCCCGGGATGCACGTCATCGAGGCCCGGACCCGGTAGCCCGGGTGCGGCCGTGCGCCGGTCCGCGCACCGCGCCATGCTGAGGGCGGGAGGCCGAGCCCCGGCGCAAGGAGTCCGCCCGTGCCCGACGGAAGCGAACTGCTCAGCTCACTGCCGCCCGAGCAGGTGCGGCTGCTGACCGTGGCCCGCCCCGGCCGGGAGCTGGCCGCGCGGCCGATGCTGGCCACGCTCAGCGAACGCCGCACGTTCTCCGCGCAGTGGGTCTTCGAACGGAAGCTCGACGGCGTGCGGGTGCTGGCCGTGCGGGAGGCCGGCGGCGTCACCCTGCTGTCCCGCAGCGGACGCCGGGTCGACGACACCTACCCGGAGGTCGTCACCGCGCTCGCGGCCCAGGAACGTACCGACTTCACCGTCGACGGCGAGATCGTGGCGTACGCCGGTGGCCGGACCGACTTCGGGCTGCTCCAGCAACGGATGGGCCTCACCCGCCCGGCCGAGGTCGCGGCGAGCGGGGTGCGCGTCACCTACTGCGCCTTCGACCTGCTGCGGCTCGCCGGGGCCGACACCACCGGGCTGCCGCTGCGGGCGCGCAAGTCGCTGCTGCGCCGGGCCCTGGTCTACCGGCCGCCGTTGCGGTTCACTCCGCACCGCAACCAAGGGGGTGCCACGCTGCTCGCCGAGGCCTGCGCCCGCGGCTGGGAGGGGCTGATCGCCAAGCGCGCCGACAGCCGCTACCAACCGCGCAGGTCGGCCGATTGGCTGAAGCTCAAGTGCGGCCACGGCCAGGAGTTCGTCATCGGTGGATTCACCGAGCCCGCGGGGGGCCGGGAGGGCTTCGGGGCGCTACTGCTCGGCACTTACGCGGCCGGGGAACTGCGGTACGCGGGGAAGGTGGGCACCGGATTCGCGCACCGGACCCTCGTCGAGCTGCGGGCCCGGCTGGAGGGGCTGCGGGTGACCGGCCCGCCGTTCGCCGGGCCGGTGGCCGAGCGGCGTCCCCGGTGGGTGTCGCCGCAGCTGGTGGCGCAGGTGGAGTTCGCGGAGTGGACCCGGGACGGCATGCTGCGCCACCCCCGGTTCGTGGGCCTGCGCGACGACAAGCGGCCCGAGGACGTGGTGCGGGAGCGCGACGGGGGCGACGGGCGGTAGGTCCGCCCCAGCCCGGGGGCGGGTCCCCTGCGCCGCTGTCCTTCGGGCGGCCGATGACGGACCATGGAGGTACCCGGCCCGAAGGTCGGGTACATCGCCCGAACGACGGGGAGGTGGCCCATGCGGAGCCGCTTCGCACCCGATCGACGTCTGACCGCGCGCATGGGGCTGACGCTGTTCCTGCTCGGTCTGCTGTACGTCGTCTTCGTGGGAGTGCTGATCGTCCTGCTGAAGTCGTGGGTCCTGGTCGTGGTGATCGCGGCGGGAGCCCTGTGGGCGCAGTACTGGTTCTCCGACCGGATCGCGCTGTACGCCATGCACGGACGGATCGTGACGCCCGCCGAGGAACCCCGGCTGCACGGCGTCGTCGACCGGCTGTGCGCCACGGCGGACATGCCGAAACCCGAGGTCGCGGTCTCGGACCTGGACCTGCCCAACGCGTTCGCGACCGGCCGCAACGCCAACCACGCGGTGGTCTGCGTGACCCGGGGGCTCACGGCACGGCTGGAGCCCGAGGAACTGGAGGGGGTGCTCGCGCACGAGCTATCGCACATCGCGCACCGGGACGTCGCGGTGATCACGGTCGCCTCGTTCCTGGGGGTGCTCGCCGGCATCGCGGTGCGGTTCGCGTTCTACTCGGGGATGCTGGGCGGCCGGCGGCGTGGCGACCAGAACACCTTCGTGGTCGTGCTCACCGTGGTGGCGGTGTCCGCGGCCGTGTACGCGATCAGCTTCCTGCTGATCAGAGCCCTGTCCCGGTACCGGGAGCTGGCCGCCGACCGGGCCGCCGCGCTGCTCACCGGCCGCCCCTCGGCCCTGGCGTCGGCGCTGACCAAACTGACCGGAGACATCGCGCGCATCCCCGCCTCGGACCTGCGCACCGCGCAGGCGTTCAGTGCGTTCTACTTCGCGCCCGCGATCAGCGGGGAGGCGAGCCGGACGCTGTCCCGGCTGTTGTCGACGCACCCCCCGTTGGAGACCCGGTTGGACCAGTTGGCCCGGATCACCGAGCAGCTCGGTCCGGCCGCCGGACAGCGGAGCTGAGCGCCGTGCGGTTCCTCGACGCCCTCTTCGGCCGGACCCGTCCCGTCCCGCCCGACCTGGACAACCTGTTCGCGGTGCCCGGGGCGGCGCTCACCCTGAGTGCGGCGGTCGGCTTCTCCCCCACCGGGGTGGGGTCGGTGTGCTTCTCCAGCGTCGAGGGCGCGGAGTTCGCCCGGATCACACAGGAGGTGCGGGAGCTGCTGGCCGCGGACACCGCACGGTCCGGCCCGCCCGTGGAGTCGGCCCGGGACCCGTTCGGCTACTCGTGGCTGGTGTCACGACGCGCCCCGGACGACCTTCCGGCCCTGGTCAGCGATCTGCACGCGGTGAACTCGACCCTCCAGGACGGCGGCTTCGGCCCCCAGCTCCTCTGCTCGCTGATCGGCTTCCGCGATGCCGGGGGACGCCCGCTGGCGCTGGTGTACCTGTACAAGCGGGGCACGTTCTACCCCTTCGCGCCGTTGTCCGAACAGCGGCGGGACAACGCCCTGGAGCTCCAGGTGCGGGCGGCGCTGGCGGGCGAGCTGCGGGTGGAGGCGGACCTGTCCCGCTGGTTCGCGCTGTGGGGCGCCCCGGGGCTCTGAACCGCGGGTGCCGCGGAGCCGTCGTGCGGGCGCCCACCGGGTGGGTGAAGCTGGAGCCACGGGGGGGGCGAGTCGCGGTGGGAGGCGCAATGGAGCCGGTGGAGGCGCTGGAACGCATCGCGTTCCTGCTGGAGCGCTCGCTCGCCCCGGCCTACCGGGCGAAGGCGTTCCGCACCGCGGCCGCAGTGGTGGCGGAACTGTCCGCGGACGAGGTGTCCCAGCGGGTGTCGGCCGGGTCGCTGGCCAAGGTCAAGGGCATCGGCCCGAAGACCGCACAGGTGGTGCGGGAGGCGCTCCAGGGGCGGGTTCCGGAGTACCTGGCACGGGTGGAGGAGGAGTCCGGCGGCCCCCTCGCCGAGGGGGGCGGGGAACTGCGGCGACGGCTGCGCGGCGACTGCCATCTGCACTCCGACTGGTCGGACGGCGGCAGCCCCGTCGAGCAGATGGCGCGTACGGCGGCGGCGCTCGGCCATGACTGGGCGGTGCTCACCGACCACTCGCCGCGACTGAAGGTGGCCCGCGGGCTGTCGCCCGAGCGGCTGCGCGCCCAGCTCGCCGACCTCGCCGCGCTGGCCGGGCCGCTGGCACCGTTCCGGCTGCTCAAGGGCATCGAGTGCGACGTCCTGGACGACGGCTCGCTCGACCAGGAACCGGAGTTGCTGGACGAGCTGGACCTGGTCGTGGTGTCGGTGCACTCGAAACTGCGCATGGACGCCGCGGCGATGACCCGGCGGATGGTGGCCGCGGTGCGCGATCCGCGCTCCGACGTGCTCGGCCACTGCACGGGCCGGCTGTTGGGCGATCCCGGCCGCCCCGAGTCCTCCTTCGACGCGGACGCGGTGTTCGCCGCGTGCGCCGAGACGGGCACCGCGGTCGAGATCAACTGCCGTCCCGAGCGGCTCGATCCGCCGCGCCGGCTGTTGCGCCGTGCGGTGGCGGCCGGGGTGCTCTTCGCCGTCGACACGGACGCGCACGCTCCGGGGCAGCTCGACTGGCAGCCCTACGGGTGTGCCCGCGCCGAGGAGTGCGGGGTGCCGGCGGAGCGGATCGTCAACACTTGGACCGTGGACGAGGTGGTGGCCTGGACGACGACCCGTCGGACCCCCGCCCCTTCCGGGGCGCGGGCCTGAAGTGCGGGCGCCCGGTGCGGGTCCACACGGGTCCGGCGTCGCACGACGCCGGACGGGAACGACTGAGGGGAACGTGTCTGATGAGCCCGACCAACGGCGCCGCGGACGGCACCGCGAGCAGCAACGCCGCGTACGGCAAGAAGCCGTTCAAACGCTCGCGCAGCCACTTCGCGGACCGCATCACCGCGGACGGACGGGACGGTTGGCCGGTGGAGGCGGGACGCTACCGGCTGGTGGTGAGCCGGGCCTGTCCGTGGGCGAACCGCACCATGATCTCCCGGCGGCTGCTGGGGCTGGAGGCGGCGCTGTCCCTGGCGATCACGGACCCGATCCAGGACGACCGCAGTTGGCGGTTCACGCTCGACCCCGAGGACCGGGATCCGGTGCTCGGCATCCGGTACCTCAGCGAGGCGTACGACGCCCGGGAGACCGGGTATCCGGGCGGGGTCAGCGTGCCCGCGATCGTGGACGTGCCGAGCGGGAAGCTCGTCACCAACGACTTCCAGCAGATCACCCTGGACTTCGCCACCCAGTGGACGGCCCTGCACCGCGAGGGCGCGCCGGACCTCTATCCCGTCGCGCTGCGGGAGGAGATCGACACCGTGATGGAGGACGTCTACCAGGACGTCAACAACGGGGTGTACCGCTCCGGTTTCGCACCGGACCAGGAGACGTACGAGAAGGCGTGCCGTGCGCTGTTCCGACGGCTGGACGGTGTGACGGAGCGGCTGTCGGACCAGCGGTACCTGGTCGGGGAGTCGATCACGGAGGCGGACATCCGGCTGTTCACGACCCTGGTGCGCTTCGATCCCGTCTACCACGGGCACTTCAAGTGCAATCTGTGGAAGATCGCCGAGAACCCGGTGCTCTGGGCCTACGCACGTGACCTGTACCAGACCCCGGGGTTCGGGGACACGGTCGACTTCGATCACATCAAGCGGCACTACTACCAGGTCCACACGGGGGTGAACCCGACGGGGATCGTGCCGCTGGGCCCCGATCTGACCGGGTGGCTCGCCCCGCACGGTCGGGAGCGGCTGGGCGGCCGGCCCTTCGGCGACGGAACCCCGCCGGGTGCGGTGCCGCCGGGCGAGGAGGTTCCGCCCGCGGGCCGTCCGGTGCCGCGGCACTGACCTCACCGGCACCGGATCCGGCGGCATCGGCCGCGAGCCCTAAGGCCGGTGCGGGGGCGGGCCGGGCAGGCTCGGAGTGGGGCGGCCGCCGATCAGGTAGGTGACCCGCCGGCTCAGCCCGCTCCAGCGGCGGTCGTGGTGGTAGGCCCGGGTCCGGGCGCGGGCCCGGGCCCGCGGGCGGTGCCGGTAGCAGCGCCGGGCCCACAGGGAGGTGGGGCGGGCCAGCCGGACGGCTCCGACGAGGGCGACGAAGGGGACGAGGACGCCGAGGACCGCGATCCTCGTCTTGCCCTTCAGCAGGGAGACGAGCGACAGGAGCAGGTTCCCGGCGATGGTGAGGAGGGCGCCCGCCCGGTCCTGGACCTCCTCGCCGGAGAGGTCGTTGACGCCGAACGGCGCGAACCCGAGGAGCAGCAGCGAGGCGAGCGCCACGGTGATGACGACCACCTCGACGCTCTTGGTCCCCTCGCTGGTCCAGTACACGTCGCTGAGGTAGAGGACCAGCGCGAACTCGTCGAGCACCAGCCCGGTGCCCGCGCCGAACAGGACGGCGGCGAGGCCCGAGCCGAAGCCGTGGCCCTCCCCGGCGATGGCGGTGAAGCCGCCGACGACCATGAGGACGATGCCGGGCACCACGTGGTGGACGTGCAGCCCGCCCGGGGTGACGTTGCGGAAGGGGCCCTTCCCCGCGCGGATCATGCGGGTCACCAGCCGGGTGACGGCGAAGGTGAGCACGAAGGACACCAGGGCGAGCAGCAGCGGCAGCTTGCCCGGTTCGATGATCTCGCGGTGCCACCAGCCCTCGTCCACCGGTCACCGTGCCCCGGCGGTGGGGACGCGCCCGCCGCGGGGGGCGGCGCCGGGGTCGGTGCGGCGGCTCATTCGCGGGGGACGTCGCTGGTGACGGTGAACAGGCCGCCGTCGGGGTCCCGCAGCGTCACGTCGGGGCCGTACGGGGTCGTCTCCCGGGCGACCTCCTGCCCGCCGTGGGCGAGGGCCGCCCGGACGCAGGTCTCGACGTCGGCGACCGCGAAGTACACCTGCCAGCGGGGGCGGACCGCGGGGTCGACGGCCGATTCGGCGGTGCCGGAGCTGAGTCGGGCCACGAGGTGGCCGCCGCTGCGGAGCACGACCTCGTCGTGTTCGTAGCCGACGTCGCAGCAGCCGGGGCGGTCGCAGGCCCATTCGAGGACCTCCCCGTAGAAGATGGCCGCGTCGAAGGCGTTGCGGGTGCGCAGCCTGATCCAGGCGGGGGCGTCCTTGTGCCAGATGTCCCACCCCGCGTAGAGGCTCCCGGCCCAGATCCCGAAGACGGCGCCGTCCCGGTCGGCCGCGAGGGCGCCCCGGCCACCGGCCAGGGAGAGGGGACCCACGGCGACCGTGCCGCTGCGCTCGCGGATGCGGGCGGCGGTGACGTCGACGTCGCTCACCGCGAAGTAGGGCGTCCAGGCCACGGCCATCCGGAGCGTGGAGGCGAGGGCGCCGATGCCCGCCACGGGCACCCCCGCGCTGACCGCCACGCTGAAGTCGTCGCCGAGGCGTCCCTTGCGGAACGTCCAGCCGAAGACACGGCCGTAGAACTCCTGCGCCGCGCCGAGGTCACGGGCCAACAGGCTCACCCAGCAGGGAGCGCCGAAGACGGCGTCGGTGGTCAGGGGCTGTTCGGCGTTCGCCGGGGTTTCCTCGTCCATGGCAGGTCCATCACAGGTCCGTCGCAGGTCCGCCGGGGCTCCGGTCGCCAGCGGTGGCCCCGCACCGGGGACGTCGCCGAACGGCGACCGGCCTGACGGGGGGGGCGCCGCGATTGACGATCGGCCACCGTCCACGGGACCGGCGGGGCCCGTGGTCTGCCCCCAGCCTGCCAGCAATCGAGGGGCGCCGCAGGGCGGACGTCCCGGACGCGCCGGCGCGGTACGGGACGGTCACCCGTGAGGGGCGCGGGGCCGCCGGGGGTGGGGTGGTGGTGTCGGGTACGGCGTTCGAGTGAGGGGCCGGCGGGGCCGGGGGCGGGGACCGCGCACGGTCTTCGGAGGGGACAATGGGCGGGTACCGGAGGGGTCCGCCGGGAGCGGCGGGGCCGACCGTCGTTCGTGGGCGCCCCCGTGAGCGCTCAGGAGGGTTGCGTGGAGTCGTCCCGGTGGGATGCCGTCCCCGGAGCCGGAGTTCCGTCCCCCGCCCGCACCGCGCCGTCCGAGCCGGTGGGGACGCCGGAGCTGCGGGCGGACTGTGCGCGCTGCTTCGCGCTGTGCTGCGTGGCGCTGCCCTTCGCCAGGTCGACCGACTTCGCGGTGGACAAGCCGGCCGGGAAGCCGTGCGGCAACCTGGGCGCGGACTTCCGCTGCGGCATCCACCGGGACCTGCGACGCAGCGGGTACACCGGATGCACGGTCTTCGACTGTGCCGGCGCCGGGCAGCAGGTGTCCCAGGTGACGTTCGGGGGCAGGGACTGGCGCGCGGACCGGTCCGTGGCGGGGCCGATGTTCGCGGTGTTCCCGGTCATGCGGCAGCTCCACGAGTTGCTGCGGTACCTCCAGGAGGTCGTACGGCACCCCGGGGCGCGCGCCGTGCAGGAGGAGCTGGCCGCGGCCTGCGCGCGGGTCACGGCCCTCACCTTCGCCGATGCGGACGTGCTCCTCCGGCTCGACGTGCCCGAGCTGCGGCACGAGGTCAGCGAGTTGTTGCTGCGGGCCAGCGAGTCGGTGCGGGCCGGGCAGCGCGGCCGTGAGCTGCGGGGCGCTGATCTGTTCGGGGCCCGGCTGCGGGGGGCGCGGTTGCGGGGCGCGAGCCTGCGCGGGGCGCTGCTGGTGGCCGCGGACCTGTCCGGCGCCGACCTGCGGGGCGCGGACGTGATCGGCGCGGACCTACGGGACGCGGATCTGCGCGGGGCCGACCTGACGGGCTGCCTGTTCCTGACCCAGGCGCAGGTGGACGCGGCACGGGGCGACGCGGCGACCGTGCTGCCCGAGGGGTTCGTCCGGCCGGACCACTGGGCTGCCGTCGCCCCGGCGCAGCAGCGCAGCGGCTCCGGGGGGCGGCGCGGTTCGGGTGGGCGGCGCGGTCGGGGGGCGCGCCGGCGCTGACCGGGAGTGGTCAGGGAGTTCCGCGCGGCGGGTGGCGCGCGGGCCAACGGGTGGGGGGGGTGCGTCGGGCGGGGAATTGAGCCCCCCCCCCCCCAGCTACGGAGGTGCC
>NZ_JBHXEN010000008.1:115731-151213 GCF_042724695.1 Streptomyces sp. NPDC127068
TCCCGCCCCGGGGGGGGGGGGGGGGGGGGGGGGGGGGGGGGGGGGGGGGGGGGGGGGCGGGGGGGGGGGCGGGGGGGGGGGGGGGGGGGGCGGGGGGGGGGGCCCCCCCCCCCAACTCCGGGTCGTGGTGGTCGTCCGGTCCGGTCAGTGCGCCCCGCCGCCGCCTCCTCCGAAGGAGCCGCTGTGTCCGGGGGTCCAGCGCCGGCGGCGCTGGTCCTCGCTGCGTTTGTTGGGCAGGTGACCGTGGAGCTGGTAGGGGTTCAGGCCGCCCTGTTTGTCGAGGGGGAGGACGTCCGGCTCGCGGCGTTCGCTGATCTCCCGGACGGCGCCGCCCTCCGGGAGGTGGGTCTGCTCCTCACGGGTGGGAGGGTCGGGCTCCCTGCTGCGCACGCCGATGCCGACCCAGACGATCCAGATCAGCGCGCCGACGATGATCGCTCCGGCGACGATCGGGATGGCCACGAGGGCCCCGTTGGGCGCTGCCAGAAAAAACGCGTTTGCGGTCATATCACCCAAATACCCTTCCGGGGGTGACGCCAGTCCTCCTACGCCCGACCACTGTCCGAGGAATGCGCAGCGCCGCCGTGGCGTGACGTTCGGTAGCGCGGGCGCGCAGCACCCGGCGGCTGCGGCCCGGACGGTCGGGTGCGCCCGGATGGCCCCTGCCGAGCGGCGCCGACATCGAGGGACTCCTAGCGTCCAAGCCAGCAGGGGTCGATCCTGCGCGACTGACCGACGACTCCGCGGCCCGCCTCCGGGCCCGCCCGGAGGACGGGAGTGATGTGATGCGGGCGATCGTACGGACTTCGGGGGCCGTCGCCGTGGCGGCGGTCCTCGCACTGACCGCCGCCCCCGCGGCGGCGGCGGCGGACGGGGTGCCGCCCCCGCCGCAGGACGCGGTGCCGCTGGTCGAGGAAGGGGGCCCCGCCCAGGAGCAGCCGCCGGCCGCTTGGGAGGTGGGGGTCACCCCGACCCATGTGCGTCCCGGCGAGACGGTGACCCTCACCTCCCGGGGGTGTCGGGTCCCCGAGGTCAGCGTGGACTCGGGCCTCTTCGAACTGACCGAGTTCACCGAGGGCCGCTCCGCGCCGGCCGTCGTGTCCCTGGACGCCGCACCGGCGGCCGAGCACGAGGTGACGTTCACCTGCGACGGTCAGGCCAAGGCCGTACGGGTCACCCTCGGCGAACGGGACGGGGCCGGGCTCCACGAGCCGGCACGCCCGCAGCCGGGCCACGAGGAGGGGGTCCTCCACCAGCCGGAGCCGCTGGAGGACGAGGGCCGCAAGGGGGTGCGGGCCGGCTTCGGCGGCGACTTCGGGCAGCTCGGTCCGGTGCAGCTCGCCCTGGGCGGCACCCTGGTCGCGGGCTCCCTCGCCGCCGCGGCGTACTTCGCGGTGCGGCGCCGCGCGACCCGGTGAGCCCGGCGGGGACGACCCGCCGTTCGTCCGGGCCCGCGGGGCCGCCGCAGCGCCCCGGCGGCCGGGAGTCAGTGGCGGCGGGCACGGGCGCGTCGCCGTAGCGCGAGGCCCACGCCCAGCACCCCCGCGGCCAGGAGCCCGGTGCCGGCCATGACCTCGGTCGGGGTGGGGTGGCCGGCGAAGGTTCCCCCGAGGCCACCGCGTACCCCACCCGCCGTGGGCGAACCGCTCGACGGGGCAGGGGCGCGCCCCGAGGCGGACGGAGCGCTCGACACCGGTGCGGGCGTGCCGGGGGCGGAGGACACCGGAGCGGGGGTGCGGGTCACGGGCGACGTCGACGCGGCCGACCCCCCGACGAGCATGCTCGCGATCCACCGGCTGCCCGGGCCGCCGCAGTCGCCGTCGAGGCCCACGGCCGTCGCCCCGGTGAGGTCGCGGGACAGTCGGCCCGTGCTCTGGAAGCGTCCGCCGCCGGCCGGGGAGAAGACCAGCGGAGCGGCGAGCCCCTGTCCGTTGCTCACCCGGGGCGTCGGCGAGGGGACCGCCGAACAGTCGACGATCAGGGTGAAGGACCCGCCCGGTGCGACCACCGAAGGGGTCACCGCGGCACTGGCCCCACCCGCGTCGACGGCCACCGCGCCGGGCGCGCCGCCGAGTACCGGCACCAGTGCGGCAGCGGTGACCGCGAACGCCGTGCGCATACGGAACATGGGGGTGTCCTCTCCGTCTTCCACCTCGGTCACCGCGCGGTCCCGGGTGGGCCCGGCGGAGCCCGAGCCGTCTCAGCCCCTATCTCCTGATGCGCTGATGAATAATCACCATTGCCGCATTACCGCCGATTCGGCCCAGTAGGGATCGCCGGGGCCCGGTCCGGGGGCGGACCCCGGCGGGCGCCCGTGTGGCCGGGACGCGCGGACCACGGTTCGATGGCGGGGTGAAGCACGGCCCCCGAGGAGGAACCGCCATGGCCGACTACCGCATCGAGACCGTCCGCAACGGCCACCGGAACTGGACCGCCCGCAACGACCGGGGCGCGGAGGTCCGGATCGGCGCGGCCGACGACCCCCTCGTCCAGCCCTCCTTCACCCCCGTGGAACTGCTGCTGGCCGCGATCGGCGGCTGCGGCGGACTCGTCGTCGACCGCACCGCACGGACCATCGAACACCCGGACCTACGCATCACGGTGGAGTCGAGGGCCCTCCCTGAGGATGACGGCCGCGTGGGGAGGGTGCGCGTAACGTACGAGATGGTTCTGCCCGAGGGCGACGACCGGGCTGCCGAGGTCTTCGCACGCGGTGTCCGCCTCACCCACGAGAGGTACTGCACCGTGAGCCGCACCGTGGAGCACGGCGCCCGGATCGAGGCCGTCCTACCGGACGGAACGGTCGCCTTCGCGGCGGGCTGACCGCCGTACCGCCGGGATGCGAACGGGCCGGCGGACGGACGAGTGGCCCGACCTCCGAGGGGACCCGTGGACGTACAGCACGACGACCGACGACCAGCACCATCCGCACGACCCGCACCACTTCCCCCGCCCCGACCCGCGCCGGTCGGCGACGTCGACCCCGCCGACCCGAAGCCGGACGGGGTGGACACGGCGGACGCTCCGCCGTGGCGGCTGCTCCTGGAGTACGCCACACCGCACCGGTGGGCGCTGCTCGGCGGCGCGCTGCTCGGCCTCGTCACCGGAGCCACCGGACTGGCGCTCCCCCTGGTGGCGAAGACCCTCATCGAGAACCTGGGCCGGGACGAGTCCATCGCCGGCCCCCTCGTCCTGATGTCGTCCCTGGTGCTGCTGAACGCCGTGATCGGGGCGCTCGGCGGGTACCTGCTGCGCCGCACCGCCGAATCGGTGGTCCTCGGCGCCCGGCGCAGGCTCACCTCGTACCTGCTGCGCCTGCGGATCTCCGCGATGGACCGCAGCGAGCCCGGCGACCTGATGGCCCGGGTCACCTCCGACACCACCCTGCTGCGCGAGGTCACCACCGACGCGCTCGTCGGTCTGGGCACCGGCGGCCTCACCCTGGTGGCGACCCTGGTGATGATGGGCTGGACCGATCCGGTGCTGCTCGGCGTCACCTTCGGGGTGATCGCCCTCGCCGGTGCGGTCCTCGGGACGATCGTGCCGCGGATCAACAAGGCCACCAAACGCGCCCAGGAGTCGGTGGGGCTGATGGGCGCGGCATTGGAACGCGTCCTCGGCTCGCTGCGGACCGTGAAGGCGTCCGGTGCGGAACTGCGCGAGGAGGAGGCGGTGCACCGGGCGGCCGAGGACTCCTGGCGGCAGAGCGTGCGGGCCGCCAAGTGGGAGGCGATAGCCGGGAACACCGCCGGACTCGCCATCCAGGTCGCCTTCCTGACCGTGCTCGCGGTGGGCGGCGCCCGGGTCGCCACCGGGGCCATCTCCGTGGGCACCCTGGTGGCGTTCCTGCTGTACGTGTTCTATCTGATGAACCCGATCCAGCAGGTCGTGTCGGCGGTGATGCAGTACCAGACGGGGTCCGCCGCGGTGGTGCGCATCCAGGAGGCCCAGCGGTTGCCCGGGGAGCCCGCCACGGGTCCGGTACCGCTGCCCGGGCCCGACGAGCCGCCGCTGTCCCTCGCCTTCGACCGGGTCCACTTCCGTTACGACGACGAGGCCCCGCCCGTCCACCACGGGGTGACGTTCGAGGTTCCGGCGCGCGGGATGACCGCGTTCGTGGGGCCGTCCGGAGCGGGCAAGACGACGGTGTTCTCCCTCATCGAAAGGTTCTACGACCCCACGGCGGGCCGGATCGAGGTCGACGGACGGCCGGTGGGCGACTGGGAGCTGTCCCGGCTGCGCGCCGCCATCGGCTACGTCGAGCAGGACGCCCCGGTGCTCTCCGGCACGCTCCGCGACAACCTGCTGCTCGGCAACCCCTCGGCGTCCGAGGACGACATCCGGCAGGTGATCCGGACGACCCGGCTCAGCGCGCTGGTCGAACGGCTGCCGGACGGGCTCGGCACCCTCGTGGGGCACCGGGGTACCAAGCTGTCGGGCGGGGAGCGGCAGCGGGTGGCGATCGCCCGGGCCCTGTTGCGGCGCCCCCGGCTGCTGATGCTCGACGAGGCGACGAGCCAACTCGACGCGGTCAACGAGGCCGCGCTGCGGGACACCGTGGCGGAGGTCGCCCGGACCACCACGGTCCTCGTCGTCGCCCACCGGCTGTCCACGGTGACCCTGGCGGACCGGATCGTGGTCATGGACGCGGGGCGGGTGCGCGCGGTGGGCACCCACCAGGAACTGGTGGGGGCGGACGCGCTGTACGCGGAGCTGGCGACCACCCAGTTCCTCACCGGCGAGAGCGCCGACGACTCGCCGCCCGAGGAGGAGTCCGCCCCCACGGCGCTGGGCTAGTTCCCTCGAACGCCCCGGGGCACGGCATGCGCGCCGGGGCGTCACGTTCCGGCCGCCGCCGCCCCGGCCCGGGCCCGCCCCAGCGGGTCCGTCACCCCGTCCAGGTCCAGTCGGCGACCTCCGGCAGGTCCGTTCCGTGTTCCCGGATCCACCGGTGGTGACGGGTACGCGCGTCGGCCATGGCCTGGCGCAGCGCCACCGCCCGGACGCCCAGTCCGGGCACCCGGTCCACCACGTCCATGACCAGCCGGTAGCGGTCCAGGTCGTTGCGGACGACCATGTCGAACGGCGTGGTGGTGGTGCCCTCCTCCTTGTAGCCGCGGACGTGCAGGTGCGGGTGACCGGTGCGCCGGTACGCCAGCCTGTGCACCAGCCACGGATAGCCGTGGTAGGCGAAGATGACCGGCTTGTCCGGCGTGAACAGGGAGTCGTACGCGAAGTCCGTCATCCCGTGCGGGTGTTCGCCCTGGGGCAGCAGTCGCGCCATGTCCACCACGTTCACCACCCGCACCGCCAGGTCGGGCAGGTGGCGGCGGAGCAGGTCGGCGGCGGCCAGCACCTCCAGGGTGGGCACGTCACCGGCGCACGCCAGCACCACGTCGGGCCCGTCGCCCCGGCCCGCTCCCTCCGTCCCGGCCCACTCCCAGACGCCGGCCCCCCGGGCGCAGTGCGCGCGCGCCTCGTCGAGGGTGAGCCAGTCGAAGGTCGGCTGTTTGCCGGCGATCACGACGTTGACCAGGTCACGGCTGCGCAGCACGTGGTCGGCGGTGGCGAGCAGGGTGTTGGTGTCCGGCGGCAGGTAGACGCGCACCACCTCGGGGCTCTTGTTGAGCACGTGGTCCACGAAGCCGGGGTCCTGGTGGGAGAAGCCGTTGTGGTCCTGGCGCCACACGTGCGAGGTGAGGAGGTAGTTCAACGAGGCGATGGGGCGGCGCCAGGCCAGGCGGCGGGCGGTCCTGAGCCATTTGATGTGCTGGTTGACCATCGAGTCGACGATGTGCGCGAACGCCTCGTAGCTGGAGAACACCCCGTGTCGACCCGTCAGGAGGTAGCCCTCCAGCCAGCCCTGACACAGGTGTTCGGAGAGCACCTCCATCACCCGTCCGTCCCGGGCGAGGTCCCGGTCGGTGTCGAGGAACTCGCCCTGCCACGCCTTGGCGGTGACCTCGTAGAGCGCGTCCAGCCGGTTGGAGGAGGTCTCGTCGGGGCCCATGACCCTGAAGTCACGGCGCCGGGCGGTGTCCCGCATCACTGCGGCGAGCAACCCGCCCAGGACCCGGGTGGGTTCGTGGACGCCCGTGCCGCGCTTGTCGACGGTGACCCCGTGGTCCTCCAGCGGCGGGAGCGGCAGGTCGCGCAGCAGCAGTCCGCCGTTGGCGTGCGGGCTGGCGCCCAGCCGGTGGACGCCCTCGGGGACGACGGACAGCACCTGTGCGGTGGGGCGGCCCGTCGGGTCGAACAGCTCCTCGGGCCGGTAGGACCGGAGCCATCCCTCCAGTTGCCGCAGGTGGTCCGGATCGTCGCGGACCCCGGCCAGCGGGACCTGGTGGGAGCGCCAGGTGTTCTCCACCGGCACCCCGTCCACCTCGGACGGCCCGGTCCAGCCCTTGGGGGTGCGCAGGACGATCACCGGCCAGCGGGGGCGCTCGGGGCTGCGCCCCTCCCGCGCCTGTCGTTGGAAGGTGTCGATGCGGTCGAGGGCGGTGTCCAGGGTCGCGGCCATGGCGTGGTGCACGGCCAGCGGGTCGTCACCGCTCACGTGCAACGGTTCGTGTCCGTAGCCGCGGAGCAGGTCGTCCAGCTCGTCCTCGGGGAGGCGGGCCAGTACGGTCGGGTTGCTGATCTTGTACCCGTTGAGATGGAGGATCGGCAGGACGGCGCCGTCGCGCACCGGGTCGAGGAACTTGTTGGAGTGCCAGGAGGTGGCGAGCGGGCCGGTCTCGGCCTCGCCGTCCCCGATGACGCAGGCGACGAGGAGCCGCGGGTTGTCCAGGGCGGCGCCGTAGGCGTGGGCGAGGGAGTAGCCCAGTTCGCCGCCCTCGTGGAGGGAACCGGGGACCTCGGGTGCGAGGTGGCTGGGCACTCCGCCGGGGAACGAGAACTGTCGGAACAGCAGTTCCATGCCGTCGGCGTCCCGGCTGACGTCGGGGTACGTCTCCGAGTAGGTGCCCTCCAGCCAGGAGTTGGCGAGCACGGCGGGACCTCCGTGTCCCGGGCCCCAGACGCACAGCGCGTCCAGGTCCCGGGCGCGGATCACCCGGTTGAGGTGGGTGTGCACGAGGTTCAGTCCGGGCGAGGTTCCCCAGTGTCCGAGCAGCCGGGGTTTGATGTGCTCGGGGCGCAGCGGCTCGGTGAGCAGGGGGTTGGCCATCAGATAGATCTGGCCGACGGCCAGGTAGTTGGCGGCCCGCCAGTGGGCGTCCAGTGCGGCTGCTTCGGTGTCGGTGAGTACGGTGGGAGCCGGTGTTCGGACGTCCGGCATGGGCCTCATCTCCTGATGCGTCGGCTGTTCCTCGTACGTGGTGCTGTTCCGACCCTGGCTCCGTCGGGCCGGGCACGCAACGCAGACGGCCCGCCGTACGCGCGGGTACATACCTAGGGCACGTGCCCCGGCCGACCCCGAAGGATTCATTACCGTAGGCATACTCCGCGCAACGCGGTACGCGGTACTGGACGCGCGACCGTAGCCGGGCGACGTGCGGTCCGGCTCGGCTCGCCCCGGCGGGCCCCGGGGGCGAGCCTGGTAGTGACGGCCCGGCGGCCGACCGGTCCCGCACCCCTGAGAGGGGATGACCCATCGTGAACAGCACGACACACCCCGCGGCCGAGGTCGTGGTGGAGTTGAGCGACTGCTCCAAGGACGACGCGGGTACGGTCTTCGGCGTCCTGCGGTCCGTCTTCGACTGCGACCGGGGGCCGCAGGACCTGCCGCAGGACGCTGCGGGCGGACGTCCGTCCGTCTGGTCGGCGACCTACGACACCACCCGTATCCGTGAGGCGCCCCCGGCCACGCCCCTGGACGACTCGGTCACGGCCGAGGTGCAGGGCGGCTACCTGGCCGTGGACCGGTTGCGCACGGCGCTCGCGGCGGCGTTCACGGTGGCCCAGGAGGGCATGGCGGCCGGGGACCAGGAGAAGGAAGTGGAACTCCTGCTCCGCAGCGGCTGACGGCTTCCGGGGCCGGGCCCGTACCGGGACCGGCCGGGGCGCTGCGCACGACCGGGCGTCCGCGCACCCCGTGGTCCGCCGAGCGCCTTCCGCGACGACGGGCGAGCGCCGGAGCGCGGTGCACGCTCCGGCGCTCGTGGATGCGCCCCGTGTCCAGATGGTTTCGCAGCTTCGGCGGGGGCGCTCGACCGAGGGGGCGCTGCGCGGGTGGGGTCAGGAGGGCGTACGGGGGCGGGCGCCGCACGGTGGACCCGCGCCGCCGCTCCCTCGGCGCACCGGCTCGCACCCGCGCGCCCCGCCCGCTCCTCGCCGCCCGGTGTCCCCGGGACCGCCCCGGCCGCTCACTGGTCCCGTGCGTGGACCCCGATGACGGCGATCGCACCGGCGGCGCAGGCCCAGACCGCGTAGACGGTCCAGGCTCCGCCGGTGGTCCACGGGAAGGCGACCGGGGCGTAGTCGATGTCCACGAGCCGGAGCCACGCTCGGTAGGGCAGGGCGTGTCCGGCGACCGCCGACCAGTGGCGGCCGTCGGTGAGGAACAGCGGCAGCAGCGCGGTGACCACCGTCGACGTGATCATGGTGGAGGCGGTGTGCCGGATGACGGCACCCAGTGCCAGGCCGGCGAGCGCGCACACCGGCGCGAGGAGTGCCGAGGCCAGGACGACGCGGAGGGCCCCCGGGTCGCCGAGGGCGACGCCCGCGTCCCGACGGTCGAAGAGGGCCTGCGTCACGGCGAACGAGACCCCGGCGACGACCGCTCCGAAGACGGTGGTGACCACGGTGACGACGACCGCCTTGGCCGCCATCACCGAGCGGCGGGCCGGCACGGCCGCGAACGTCGTCCGGATGGTGCCCGTGCTGTACTCGCCGACGATCGTGAGGGCACCGATCGCGCCGAGGGCGAGGGCCATGAGCAGGGCCGCGTTCGCGGTGAACGCCTGCTGCAACGCGATCCCGTCCCTGGCGAACCCGCCCAGGTCCCCCGCCACCTGGAGCTCCCAGTTGCGGTACGTGTCGTAGGCGGTGCCCACGTTGAAGCCGATGACGGCCAGGGCGGCGGCCCCGTAGGCGATCCAGGTCGAGCGCAGCGAGCGGTGTTTGCCCCACTCGGCGGCGACCAGGTCACCGAAGCGGGCGCGGGGGGTGCGGGCGGGTGCGGGGCTGGTCCTGTTGGCGGTGGCGGTCATCGGGACTCCCCTCCTCCGGGGAACTGCACCCGGTCGGCGGTGAGTTCCATGAACGCCTCTTCCAAGGAGGGCGATGCGCTGGCGAGTTCGTGCAGCGGGAGGCCGTGCCCCTGGGCGACCTCGCCGATCCGCGCCGCGGTCAGGCCGCTCACGGTGAGCCGCGCGCCTTCGAGGTGCACGGCCGCGCCCTCGGCCGTCAGCAGGTCCCGCAGGGCGGTCGCGGCGGGCGTGGTCACGGTGACGCGCTGCCGGTCGCTGCGGGCCGAGAACTCCGCCAGGCTCTGGGCCGCGATCAACTCGCCGCGGCCGATCACGATCAGTTGCTCGGCGGTGTGCTCCATCTCCGACATCAGATGGCTGGAGACGAACACGGTGCGCCCTTCGGCGGCGAGCCGACCGAACAGCTCGCGCACCCACTTCACTCCGGCGGGGTCCAGGCCGTTGAGGGGTTCGTCGAAGAGCAGGACCGGGGGGTCGCCGAGCAGGGCGGACGCGATGCCGAGCCGTTGTTTCATACCGAGCGAGAACCCGCCGATGCGGCGCCCTGCGACCCCGGCGAGACCGACCTCCCGCAGCACCTCGCCCACCCGGGACCGCGGGATGCGGTTGCTGCGCGCCAGCGCCGCCAGGTGCGCCGTCGCGCTGCGCCCGCCGTGCACGTCGTGCGCGTCGAGGAGGGCGCCGACCTGACGCAGGCCGCGACGACGGTCGCCGAAGGGCCGTCCCTCGACGGTGGCCGTGCCGCTGGTGGGCCGGTGCAGGCCGAGGACCATCCGGAGCGTGGTGCTCTTGCCGGAGCCGTTGGGCCCGAGGAAGCCGGTCACCCGGCCGGGGCGCACGGTGAAGGTCAGGTCCTTGACGGCGGTCGTACCGCCGTACCTCTTGGTGAGTGCGTTGACTTCGATCACGGTGTCCACGGTGCCGTTCGGCGCCCCCGCCCGTCGTCGGACCGGTGCGGACAATCGCCGGGCGCGGGTGTCGACCCCGGCTGTACGACCGCAGGCCGATGCCGCACGGCCGGGTCACGCCTACCATCTCGGCATGCCCGCCTCCGCACCCCCGCCGTTGCCGCTGCTCAAACGCGTACCGCCGGGCCTGTGGACGGCGCTGGTGTGGGTCGCGGCCACGGTGCAGCCCGTCGTGGAGTACGTGCTGATGCCGCCGCGGCAGCTGTACTCCCTCAGTTATCCCCGGGACGGACTCGACTCGTTCACGGCGCGGGCGCTGCTCGCCCTCGCCTTCCTGATGGTCCTGACCGGCAGCGCACTGCTGCGCCGACGGACCGCGCTGGCCTACGGACTGGTGGTCGCCGGCACGGTCGTCTCGTCGGTGGCCTGGCGGCAGAACGAAGCCCTGCCGCTCCCGTTCCTCGGGGTGGACGTCGCCCTCTGCTACGTCGCGGCCACCCGGACCCGACGTACCGCGATCGCCGCGGCCGGCGCCGCGCTGGGCCTGCTCGCCGGTTACCTGGTCCTGCGCGGGGTCAGGGGGGAGGAAGCGGGCACCTCCTCCGAACCGTTCGTCGCCCTGACGGTCGTCATCGCCTGGCTCGTCGGCAACTCGGTGCACCAGGCCCGGGCCCACACCGCGGAGTTGCACGCCCGGGCCGCCGCTCAGGCCGTCACCGCAGAACGGCTGCGCATCGCCCGCGAAATGCACGACACGGTCGCCCACAGCATCGGCATCATCGCCCTCCAGGCCGGCGCGGCGGCCCGGGTGGTGGACACCCAGCCGGCCAGGGCCCGCGAGGCGATGGTCACGGTGGAACACCTGGGGCGCGAGACGCTCACGGGACTGCGGCGGTTGCTGGGGGCACTGCGGCAGGCCGACCGGGAGGAGGAACCCGCCCACCGCGATCAGGACCCGACCGGCCCTGACCGGGGGCGTGCACCGGTACCTTCGCGGCCGGCCGACGGGCTGGGGGACCTGGAACGGCTCGCCGCGACGACTACGGCGGCCGGTGTCCGCGTGGAGGTGTGGTGGCGGGGCCGTCGCCGCCCGCTGCCCGCCGACATCGACCTCGCGGCGTTCCGCATCGTCCAGGAGGCGGTGACCAACGTCGTGCGGCACTCGGCTGCCGACCGCTGTCGGGTGGTGGTCGAGTACCACGAGGACGAACTCGTCGTCGAAGTGGTCGACCGGGGGAAGAGCGGCAAGCGCACCCAGCACACCGAGCGCACGGCGACCGCGGGCGCCGGGTTCGGCCTGGTCGGCATGCGGGAGCGGGTCGCCCTGCTGGACGGCCGCTTCACCGCCGGTCCGGGTGCGGGCAACGGCTTCCGCGTGGCCGCCCGGCTCCCCCTGCCGACCGTGGCGGACACCGGACCCGCAGCGACGACGGGAGTCCGATGAGCATCCGCGTGGTACTCGCCGACGACCAGCCCCTGGTCCGTGCCGCCCTCCAGATGGTCATCACCGACACCGCGGACATCCAGGTCGTGGGCGAGGCCCGGGACGGCGCCGAAGCGGTCCGGCTGACCGGGGAACTCGCCCCCGACGTGGTGGTGATGGACATCCGGATGCCCGGCACGGACGGCATCGAGGCCACCCGGCAGATCACCACGGGCACCAGCGGCGCACGCGTCGTCGTCCTGACGACCTTCGATGACGACGACTACGTCTACGGAGCGCTGCGCGCCGGCGCATCGGGGTTCCTGGTCAAGGACATGGCCCTGGACGACATCCTTGCCGCGGTCCGTGTGGTGGCCGCCGGTGACGCCCTCGTGGCGCCGAGCGTGACCCGTAGGCTGATCAAGGAGTTCGCCGCTCGCCCCGTGACGGAGCCGCCACCGCGGACGGAGCTCCGGCGCATCACCGACCGGGAACGTGAAGTGCTCACCCTGGTCGGCAAGGGCCTGTCCAACACCGAGATCGCCGATCGCCTCTCCATCAGCGTCGCCACCGCCAAGACCTATCTGACCCGGCTGCTCTCCAAGCTCGACGCACGTGACCGGGTGCACCTCGTGATCCTCGCCTACGAGGCAGGGCTGGTGGCCCCGTCCTCGTGAGCGCGCTCCCGTCGCCTCCCGCTCGGCCGGACCGGCACCGGCGCGGCTGCGCCCGTTGCCGAAACGACACGGATCGTTTCGGCCGCGCTCCGGGGAGGAAGGGTGAACCCGGCGCGGGGATGCGGTGAATGGTTGCCTGCGGTATCCGTTGCCGCCTCGACGACCCGGTGGGGCGACATGTCGGTCTCTCCCGGATTCAGCCGCCGTCCCCCTCGGGGACAGACCCGCCCCCGCCGCGACATTCCCGGCGCCGGCTGTTGCTCAACTCGGCTCCGTTCACACCCCCTTGACGCTTCCCAAGCCGTCGGTATGGTCTGAACCAGTCAGCAAAGCAGAGCAAATCCTTCCGGATGAACGTGGCCCGTTCCGCACCCTGACCACGCGGACGGCCATGGCTCTTGGCCCCACCCACGAGTGGCCGTCCCGCCCCGCCCGGGCTCCCCACGCCCCGCGGAACGACCGGGACGGCTCCGAAACGAAGGAGAGACCGTGCACTCCAGGAAGAAGACCGCCGCGATCATCGGCGTCGCACTCGCCCCCGCCATCGCCCTGAGCCTCCCGGCCTCCACGGCCAGCGCCCACGGTTACGTCTCGTCCCCGCCCAGCAGGCAGGCGCAGTGCGCCGCCGGAACGGTGAGCTGCGGCGACATCAAGTACGAGCCGCAGAGCGTCGAAGGCCCCAAGGGGCTGCGCAGTTGTAGCGGCGGCAACGCCCGCTTCGCCGAACTCGACAACGACGGGAAGAGCTGGACGGCCACCCCCGTCAGCCGGACCACCCAGTTCAACTGGCGACTGACGGCTCGTCATGCCACCAGCACCTGGCAGTACTACGTCGGGGGCCGCAAGGTCGCCGAGTTCAACGACGGTGGCGCCCAGCCCGGTTCGACGGTGAGCCATGCGGTGAACCTCGGCGCCTCGGGCAAGCAGAAGGTGCTCGCGGTGTGGAACATCGCCGACACGCCCAACGCCTTCTACGCCTGCATCGACGTCAACATCCGCTGACCACCGGCCCTGACGTCCGGGACGGGCTCCGGACACCACCGTGTCGTCGCGTTCCCTCGGGGACGCGGCGACACGGCACGTCCGGGGCCGTGCAGCCGGCGCCGACCGGATGCGGTCCGGACGAGCGGCCACCTCCCGAGCACAACGACCGGTTGTGCACACGCCACGGATCGGTTGTTTGATCAGGGGACCCCCACCCCGCTTGGATACCGACGGCCAGTGAGGAGGTGCGAACAGCCGGAGGCGCCCGGGTGAGCGGAAGACGGAAGCCGGGGCGCCGGTTCGGACGGTTGTGGGCCGCGTACGCCGTCAGCGCGTACGGCAGCTCCCTCGGGTTCGGCGCGTTTCCGCTGCTGGCGGTCCTGGTGCTGGAGTCCGGGCCGGCCCAGGTGGCGGCACTGGCTGCCACCGGACGGGCCGTGGGCGCCGTGCTCGCGGTGCCGCTCGGCCCCTGGGTGGAGTTCCGCCGCAAACGACCGGTCATGGTGGCGATGGACCTCACCCGGTCGGCGGCCCTGCTCAGCGTCCCCGCCGCCTTCGTGTGCGGGGTGCTGAGCTTCGCCCAACTCCTCGTCGTGTCCGTGGTCGTCGCCGCGGCCGGCATCGCCTTCAGAGCGGCCAGCGGCGCGTACCTCAGGTCGCTGGTGCCGGCGGCGGACCTGCTCGACGCGAACAGCCGGTTCGAGTCCACGACCTGGACCGCGACCATGGTCGGACCACCACTCGGAGGGGCCGCGATCGGGATGTTCGGTCCGGTGACGACCGTGCTCGCCGACGCGGTCAGCCATCTGCTCTCGGCGCTGGCCATCCGCTCCATCGGCGGGACGGAACCCAGCCCCGTGCGGACCGGCGCACCGCGACCACGCGCACGCGATCTGCTCGACGGATGGCGTCACATCCTCGCCCGCCCCGCGCTGCGCCCGCTGTTCCTCCACACGATCCTGGTCAACGGCCTGATCATGGCTTCCGAGCCGCTGCTCGCGGTGCTCCTGCTGCGCGACCTCGGGTTCGCTCCCTGGCAGTACGGTCTGGTGTTCGCACTGCCCTGCGTCGGCGGCCTCGTCGGCGCACGGCTGGCGCACCGGCTCGTGGCGCGCCACGGACAGCACCGGGTGCTCCTCGGTGCGGGAACCCTGCGTGCCTGCTGGCCCCTCGGGTTGGCGTTCGTCCCACCGGGCGCACCCGGGATGGCCCTCGTCGTCACCCTCCAACTCGGCCTGGTGACGTGCTGCGGCCTCTTCAACCCCGTACTGGCCACCCATCGGCTCGACCACATCGACCCCGACCGCACCGTCCGCACCCTGACCGCCTGGTCGGTCAGCACCAGTGCCAGCATCGCGGTGCTGACCGCCGGATGGGGCCTGCTGGCCGCCCTCACCAGCCCCCGCGCCGCGATCGCCGCCGCCGGGGTGCTCCTGCTGGCCACCCCGCTGCTCCTCCCGCGCCGGGCCGCCCGACCGGGACACGCACCGGCGTCGGATGCTCCGTTCCTCGCTCCCGAACCTCCGCTCCCGTAGCCTTCCGCACGGTCCGACCGCGGTGTCCCGGACGCCCGGCCGGGCGTTGCCCGGCGGCACCTCGGCAGCGAACGCGGTAGGGAAGGGGCGCCATGCACACGGGCACGATCGTGGAGGCCGCACCCGGAGTGCACCTGGTGCACGGCAGCGACACCAACTGGGTGGTCATCGCCGAAGGGGACGCGGTGACCCTGGTCGACACCGGCTACCCCGGGGACCGGCCGCGGCTGCTGGCTTCGCTCGCCGAGTTGGGCCACCGGCCCGGGGACGTCGTCGCGGTCCTCGTCACCCACGCGCACAACGACCACATCGGCTCGGCCGAGCACCTGAGCCGGACCCATGACATCCCCGTCCTGCTGCATCCGAGCGAAGTGCCCCACGCA
This sequence comes from Streptomyces sp. NPDC127068, assembly GCF_042724695.1. Taxonomy (NCBI): domain Bacteria; kingdom Bacillati; phylum Actinomycetota; class Actinomycetes; order Kitasatosporales; family Streptomycetaceae; genus Streptomyces; species Streptomyces sp. NPDC127068. The sequence continues at coordinate 130,794 of NZ_JBHXEN010000008.1, forward strand.
CGGCGGGAGTTCCTGCACCAGATCGGCGTGGGCACCGTACTGGCGAACGCCTGGCGACCCGGTGTCCTGCCGTGGGCCGTACGGGTGCTGCGGTCGGGCGGGACGGAACACGTCCCGGTGACCGAGCCACGGGCCTTCCCGGTGGCCGGCGCCCTGGACCTGCCGGGGCGCCCGGTGCCCGTCCACACCCCCGGGCACACGGCGGGCCACTGCGTGTACCACCTGCCTGCGCAGGGCGTGGTGATCTCCGGCGACGCCCTGGTCTGCGGACACTCCACCTCCCGGATCCGGGGTCCCCAGCTGCTGCCGTCGATGTTCGACCACGAACGCGCCGGGGCCGTCGCCTCCCTTCCCACCATCGCCGACCTGGCCGGGGACGTGCTGCTGCCCGGCCACGGGCCGCTGTACCGGGGGTCGGTCGCCGGGGCCGCCGCCCGGGCGGCGGAGCAGATCGGCGGAAGGGCATGATGAGGTGATGGACACGCCGAAGCAGGCCGTGGGCGGGGCGTTCACCCCGCTGGCCGAGGACTGGAACAGGTGCCTGACCGTGGTCGCGCACCCCGACGACATCGAGTACGGCACGGCCGCGGCCGTCGCCCGTTGGACGGCACAGGGCAAACAGGTCACGTACCTGTTGGCCACGCGGGGCGAGGCCGGGATCGCCACCCTGCACCCTGAGGAGGCGGGGCCGCTGCGCGAACGGGAGGAGCGCGCCGGTGCGCGGGAAGTCGGCGTCAGCACCGTGGAGTTCCTCGACCACCGGGACGGCACCGTCGAGTACGGCCTGGACCTGCGCCGGGACATCGTGCGGGCGATCCGCACGCACCGTCCGGACGTGGTGGTGACCGGGGAGTTCGCGATCCGGATGGTCGGCGGCCTCACCAACCAGTCGGATCATCGGGCGGTCGGACTCGCCGCGCTGGACGCGGCCCGGGACGCCGGCAACCGGTGGATCTTCCCGGAACTCGCCGATGCGGGCCTCACCCCCTGGGACGGGGTCCGTCTGGTGTGCCTCGCGGGCGCCGAACGCCCCACGCACTCCGTCGAGGTGACGGGCGAACCGCTGGAACGGGGCATCGCCTCCCTCTCGGCGCACGCCGCGTACATCGCGGGCCTGGGCGAGCGGGCCTTCGATCCGCGGGCGTTCCTGAGCGGCATGGCCGAGGAGGCGGGACGGGCCGCGGGGGTGCCGGCGGCGGTCCTGTTCGACGTCCACGAACTGATCCCGCCCCGGGAGTGACCCGCCCGGCGGGCCCGGCGCACCGCTCGGGGGCCGGGCACGGCCAGTGGCTAGGCCATGAAGGGCAGCCGGGTCCGCAGGACGGGGTGGGCGAAGCCGTGGCCCTGCGCCCACCGGGTGACCTCGCCGACCGTCAGATCGGTGAGCCGCCGCCACTCGTTGCCCTGGGAGCCCGCGAGGTGCGGGGTGATGAGGACGTTGTCGCACTCCCAGAGCGGATGGTCGGACGGCAGCACCTCCGGGTCGGTGACGTCGAGGACCGCACGGAGCCGATCGGTGAGCAGCAGGTCGGTGAGGGCGCTCTGGTCGACGATGGCGCCCCGCGCGGTGTTCACGAGCACCGCGTTCTGCCGCATCGAGGTCAGCAGACCCCGGCTGACCAGCCCTTCCGTCTCGGGCAACAGGGGCGTGTGGACGCTCACCACGTCGCTGGCGGTGAAGAGTTCGGCCAGTCCGACCGGTCGGGCGCCGAGGGTCCGCACCTCCTCGTCGGTGACGTAGGGGTCGTGCAGCAGGAGTTGGAGGTCGTACGGACGCAGGAGATCGAGCACCCGCCGTCCGATGGTGGAGGCGGACAGGACACCCACCGTGCGCCGGTAGTTGCCGTCGCTGCGGGGGATGCCGAACCCCTCGTCGCGGGTACGGGCGCCGCGGTAGGCGCGGGCGCGTTCGACCACGCGCTTGCCGGAGAGCAGGATCATCGCCACCGTGTACTCGGCGACGGGCAGGGCGTTGGCCGCGGCGGCGGACGACACCTCGATCCCGCGGTCCCAACAGGCGTCGGTGATGTGGTGGCGCACCGAGCCGGCCGTGTGGACGACCGCCCTCAGCCCCGGTGCGGCTGCCAACACCCCGGCGTCGAGGGGTGGACAGCCCCAGCCGGTGACGAGGAGTTCGACGTCGGCGAGGGCGGCGCGGGCGTGAGCGGTGTCGAAGTCGTCGAGGACCGGGAGGGCCTGGAGGTCGCAGACGGCCGCCAGGGCCGCCAGGGTCTCCGGTTCGAGGAGGGCGGTCGCGGCCTGCTGGGACATGGCGACGGCTGCACGGGGACGGGCGGACGGGGTGGTGGCGCTCATGCCGGTCGGGGTCACGGCTCGCTTGCCTCTCGCGTCGGACGGGGTCGACGTGCTCCGGCGAACGGCCGGCCCGTACCCGCCCACGGCGGTGCGGGTACGGGCATCCTGGGCGTCCGTTCCGGAATCGGTCAAGACGACGGCCGGGCGGGCCACCGGGGCGGTCATATGAACGATTGCGCAGGAACGGGGTGTTGTCCCGTAGGACGGGGGCATGTTCGGCGACGACCGGGGCAGGCGAACCGTTGCAGGGGTGACACCCGCGGGCGCCGACCCCGGTCCTTCGGCGCTCGCCCCGGGCCGGCCGCCCCCGTGTTCCTGGGACGGGGCGCGGGGAGGCCGGTCCGTACGGTTCCATGGGGGCATGACCGACGCGATCAAGAACACCGACGAAGAGGTTCACGGGCGCCCGGACGTACGGCCGAAGGCCACGGCGGGGCCGGACGCACTGCCGGACGAGGCGCTGCGCATGATGGACGCCAACCGGGCCAACTGGGACGCGCGCACTCCGGTTCACCTGGCGAGCAGCTTCTACGGGCTGGAGGAGGGGCTCGATCCCGCCCGGTGGTTCGCCCCCTTCGAGTGGGACGACCTGGGGCCGCTGGACGGAAGGGACCTGGTCCACCTCCAGTGCCACCTCGGCACCGAGACCCTGGCCTTCGCCGAGCGCGGTGCGCGGGCGGTCGGCCTCGACCTGTCGGACGCCTCCGTGTCCGCGGCGCGTTCCATCGCCGCGCGGGCAGGTGCCGAGGTGACCTATGTGCAGGGCAATGTGTACGACGCCGAACAGGCGCTCCAGGGCCGGCGGTTCGACCTGGTGTACACCGGCAAGGGGGCGTTGTGCTACCTGCCCGACCTGGACCGCTGGGCCCGGACGGTGGCCGCTCTGTTGCGTCCGGGCGGGCAGCTCTACCTCGTGGAGTTCCATCCCCTGCTCCATGCGCTCGGCCCCAAGCCGGGCGCCGATGACGGGCCGGAACTGCTGCTGCGTCACGACTACCTGGCGGGGCGGGGCGCGCTCCACCGGGACGCCCGGTACACGTACACGGACGGTCCGGCCGTCGAAGGGGCGACGGACTGCTTCGAGTGGATGCACGGACTCGGTGAGGTCGTGAACGCGGTCGTCGGCGCGGGGCTGCGCATCGAGGTGCTGCGGGAGCACGACGAGTTGCCGTGGCCGCGGTGGCCCGGCATGGTCCGCACGCCCTCCGGTTGGTGGCGGCTGCCCGAGCAGGCGCCGCGCGTGCCGCACCTGTTCGCCCTGCGGGCGTCCGCGCCCTGACCGCTACGCTCACCCCCGTCGTGTCGCGACCGGGCACCCGCCCCGTACCGACCGGTGCGCCGACGGCTGCGGAGGCGGGGAACCGCCGGTGACGGCCGCGCGTCATCGGACGGGAAGCCGCACGGGTGGCGGGTGCGGGACGGATCGCAGGACCAGGGAACGGCGAGGGGCACGGGGTGGGCACGACGAGCGGCGGCCCTTCGAGGGGCGACGGGCGACGGACGAACGGGTCCGGGCGGCGGGGCCGGCGGGCGGTGTTCGCCGGGGGCGCGGTGATCGTCCTGCTGGCGGCGCTGCTCACCACCGGCTGGGCCACCGAGCGGTGGCCGTTCGACGAGGAGGATCGTTACTGCTGGGGAGCCTGGCAGGAGAACAGCGGCCCCTCGTTCCTCTCCGACGCCCGGGTGGCGGAGGGCGGCGCCCGCGCCGCCACCGAGCGGGGTCCGACCCCGGGCCGCCCGAACGGAGTCTGCACGCTCAGCATCGGCTCCGGCGGCGAGGAGGACCTACGGTCCGAGGTCACCGTGACGTACGGGCCCGCGCCCGAGGAGGCCGCCCCGCGGTGGGACTGGCTGCTGTCCCACCTCGGGGGTTCCGCGGTGCCCCTCCCGGACGGCCTGCCGGGCGCCGTGACCGGCGGTTCGGGGCTGTTGGTGCTGCCGGGGCGCTGTGACGCCCCGGACGGTCGCCCGACGGCGGTGACGCTGACCGCGGAGTCCAGCCGGAGCACGGGCGACGGCCGCCGGGCCGCGTCCACCGGGTTCGGCGGCGCGACGAGCACCGCACGGCTGCTGGTGGCCGCGGCCAACGCGGCCATGGAACGCGCGGGCTGCGGGGGCCCCGCGTTGCGGACGGACTCCCCCGTACTCACCTTGCCCGAGGACCCGGGGCCGGTCGCCCGCTCGCCGCTGTGCCGGATACCCGGCCTGGAGGTGGACGAGGAGACCGCCGCCCTCCTGGCCGGCTACCAGGTGGGTACGGTCGGCCCCGACCTCCAGTCCTGTTCGGTCGGGTACCGCAGGGGCGCGGAGACCCACCTCTCGGCGCTGATGGTGGCCGAGCCCCGGCTGGTGGCCCTGCTGGACGGGGCGGTGGGGAACCGACCCCCGGCGAAGGGGTGGCGCGCCACCGGCTCGTTCACCCCCGCCCACCGGGTGCTGCGCACCGAGTGCGCGGGCCGCCCGGTGGCGTTCGTGATGAGCGGGATGAGCGAGGAGCGGGCGGGCGCGTTCGCCGACTCCGTCGCCGCACGGTTGGGGTGTCCCGCCGTGGCGCCCCGCACGTGACCCGCCCCCCGTAGCCGCCGACCACCCGCCCCCGCGCACCCTGGGACCGATGATGACCGCAACGCCCGACGCCCCGCACGCTCCCGACGCCCGGACCCCCCGGTGGCATCCGCGCCGTCTGCTGCGCGGGGCACCGCGCACGGCGCTGATCGCCGCGGCCGTGGGCGCGCTGCTCGGTGCCGGGGTGACCGCGTGGCGAGCCGATGCGGGTCCGTTCGCCCGGGCGGCCGGTTGGTGCGGGGGAACGTTCGACGACGCGGACGTGGAGCGGCTGTTCCGGGGTTCCCCGGACGTGACGGGGGCGCAACTCCCGCTCTGGGAGAGTCGGCGCAGCACGTCCGGTCCGGCCGGTACCTGTCGGCTCACCACCGGCACCTGGCAGGTCACCGTGCGGGTGCACCGGTTGGACACCCGGTACGCCGGGGCGGGCCGTTGGGCGGACGAGTTCCTCGGCGCACGGCTCAGCCCGCTCGGCGGCGGGCTGCTCGGCATGGCTTCGGACACCCGGGCGTGGCTGGCCCTGCCGGACGGCTGCACGGGCCGGGCCGACCGGGGCGAAGGGCCGACGGTCGTGGACGTCGTCAACGGTTCGGGGAACCCGGGGGACGAGGTCGACGTCCGGGACCGCGCCGTACTGGCCCGCTCGGTGGTCCGCGCGGTCAACGCCCTCACGACGGCGGAGGGTTGCCTCGGTAGCGTCGCCGATCCCGTCGAGGACCTGCCCGCGCCCCCCGAGCACCGGGAGGAGGCGGCCGACGCGTTCTGCGGGATCAAGGGCCTGCGGCTGCCGGGGAAGCGGACGTACGAGGAGTACCGGCCCCTGATCACCGAGGGCGCGGGCCCGGTCCGCACCTGTGACCGGGGGAACGGCCCGGACCGTCCTGACCTGCGGTTGATGACGGTCTCCGATCCCCGGTTGGCGCAGGTCTTCGACCGGTTGGCCGCGGACGCCGGGACGCCCGTCCGGCACGACCGGGGGCGGGGGGTCGTCCGCGCCGATCTGGGGGTGTTCCAGGCCGAGTGCCCCACGGGTCCGGTGGTCTTCCTGGTCGCCGCCGAGGACGGGGAACGCGCCGGCGACGTCCGCGCCCTGCTGCCCGACTACGTACGTGCGGAGGCGGCCCGGGTGGGCTGCGGGGAACTCCGGATCACGCTGCCCGGCGCAGCCGACTGACGGGCCGCGGGGGGGACGGACGCGGGGCAGGTCATGCACATCGGGAGGAAGTTCCCCGTCAGCGGCCTACACATAAAGAAAAAATGAGAGCACTATGGACATATCGACAACGAAGGAGTCGAGTCCCATGGCCGACGTCTCACATCAGAGGACGGACATCACCTCCCACCCTGATGCATCCGAAATGCGGGCACGGTACGCACGCGTACTCGGTGGCCGCGACGTGGCGCTCGTGGACGGACCGGTGTTCCTCGTCGGTCTCTACTGCGCCATCTCCCCGTGGACGGTCCACTTCGCGACCGGCCAGCCCACCCTGGCGACCCACAACCTGATCGTGGGCATCGCGATCGCGGCCCTGGCCCTCGGGTTCACCGCGATGCCGGCCAGGATGTACGGCCTCAGTTGGGCCATGTGCGCCATGGGCGCCTGGCTGGTCATCGCGCCCTGGGTGGTCGGCAGCAGCCCCGACACCGGCGTCATCCTGAACAACGTCATCGTGGGCGCCCTGACGTTCCTGCTCGGGTTGGTGTGCGTGGGCGCGGCGATGCGGACCGGCCGTCAGCAGAAGTGACGGCCGTCCAGTCCGCCCCGCACCACCACCCACCCGCCACCGGCCGGTCCCGCCGCAGGTGCGGACCGGCCGGTGGCGCTCGCGCGGACCGCACCTGCGGCGGTACCGGGGCCGGTTCGCGCGGGCGCGGCGCCCTGGGCTACCGTCCGGCAGGACGCCGGGACACCGCCCGTCGGCCCCGGGCCCGCGCCCGGCGGCGACCCTCGGGTCCGGCCCCGGCCCGACGAAGGGACGTACACGCGCATGAACGTCGGTGACCCGGTGGAGGACTTCACGCTCCCGGACGAGACGGGAACCTCCCGTACGCTCTCGCACCTGCTGCTGGACGGCCCGGTGGTGCTGTTCTTCTACCCCGCCGCGATGACGTCGGGGTGCACCGCCGAGGCGTGTCACTTCCGCGACCTGGCGGCCGAGTTCCGGGCGGCGGGCGCCCAGCCGGTCGGGATCAGCGGGGACGCCGTCGAACGGCAGAAGGAGTTCGCGGACCGGCACGCGTTCGGCTACCCGCTGCTCGCCGACCCGGACGGGGCGGTGCGGGAGCGGTTCGGGGTGAAGCGCGGGTTCTCGCTCGCGCCGACCAAGCGGGTCACCTTCGTGATCGGCACCGACCGCACGGTCCTGGAGGTGGTGCGCAGCGAGCTGCGGATGAACGTGCACGCCGATCGGGCGCTCGCCGCGGTACGGCAGTGGAGCGCTTGATGCTCAGGGGTCGATGAGGCCGGCCCGGATCGCGTACCGGGTCAGCTCCAGGCGGTCCTTGAGGCCGAGCTTCTGGAGCAGGTTGGCCCGGTGCCGCTCGACCGTCTTCACGCTGATGACCAGCAGGTCGGCGATCTCCTTGGAGGTGTGCCCCTCGGCCACCAGCTTGAGGATCTCCTCCTCGCGCTCGGTGATCGTGCGGGCGGGCAGCCGTTCGCCCGCCCTGACCCGCTCCAGGTAGCCGCGCACCAGCGCGGGGACCGCCCCCGGGTGCACGAAGGGCTCGTCGCGCATGGCGGCCCGGCAGGCCTCGACCAGGTCCCGGTCGGCGACCGACTTGAGGACGTAGCCGCTCGCGCCGACCTTCAACGCCTCGAAGAAGTACTGCTCGTTGTCGTACATCGTCAGGAAGAGGATGCGCAGGTGGGGCAGGCGCCTGGTGAGTTCCCTGGCCGCCTGGAGGCCCGTCATCCGGGGCATGCCGATGTCGAGGATGGCCAGGTCGACCGGGACCGCCCGGGCCCGGGCCACCGCTTCGGCGCCGTCTCCGGCCTCGGCGACCACGGTCAGGTCGGGCTCGCCGTCGAGGATGAGCCGCACTCCCCTGCGGACCAGGGCGTGGTCGTCGGCGAGGAGGATGCGGGTGGGGGCGCTCCGGGCCCCCGTGGCGGGTCGCCCCGCCGGGGCTGCCGGACGGGCGGCCCCCGCGGGTTGCCCGGGCCGGCGGCCCGGCGGTCTGGGGGCGCGGCCGGCGGTGGGCGGTTCGGGGGCGGTCATCGGCCGGATTCCTCCAACGGTTCGCGGACGCAGAGCAGCACTTCGGTACCCGGTGCCCCGGGCCGGGGGCCCACGGTCAGTTCCGCGCCGATCAACAGGGCGCGTTCCCGCATCCCCCGGATGCCGGCCCCCTCGGGAGCGTCGGCGATGCCGCGACCGTCGTCGACGACCCGCAGTTCGGTGCGGCCCGGCAGCCGGCGCAGCTCCAGGACGACGTGTGTGGCCCGGGCGTGCCGGGCGGCGTTGGTCAGGGCTTCCTGGGCGACGCGGTACAGCACGAGTTCCGTGTCGTGGTCGAGACAGGGCGCGGTGTCGGCGGCCCCGGTGAAGCGGGGACGGACGCTGACGTCGTGGTCCGGGAACTCGGCGACGAGGGCGCGCAGTGCGCTGGTGAGGCCGAGTTCGTCGAGCACTCCGGGGCGGAGCCTGCGGGCGATCCGCCGGATCTCGTCCAGGCTGCCCCGGGTGGCCTCCTGGGCGAGGGAGACCTCTTCCCGCAGCTCGCCGGGGGCCCGGTCGGCGACCCGCTTGAGCTGGAGGAGGACGGCGGTGAGGGTCTGCCCCACCTCGTCGTGCAGTTCCTGGGCGACGCGCTGCCGCTCGTCCTCCTGCGCGGAGAGCACCAGGGCCGTGCTGCTGGCCCGGTCGTGTTCGAGCCGGTCCAGCATGGTGTGGTAGGTGCCGATCAGCTCGGCCATCTCGGCGGGGCCGGTGACCGGGGGACGGCCACCGGGACGCAGCAGGTCGGCGGTGGCCATGGCCCGGTTGAGGCGGCCGAGCGGGGCGAGGCCGATGCGCAGGATGACGGCGCTGACGACCAGCATCAGCGCGAGGCCCGCCACGACGGCGAACGCTTCGCCCGGCAGCACCGGCGTGGAGACCGTCACCGGGCCCAGCAGCAGGACGGCGGCCACGACCAGCATGGCGGCGTTCAGCAGGAAGATCCGCCAGAACAGCGACACGCTCCCCGTACCTTTCTCGTACGTGCGCGTGGCGGTCCACCCGCCACGGCCCCCGGACCCGCGGCGCGGACCTCTCCCCCGCCAGTCTCGCCCACCGGTCGGGATACCGTCCATCCGTGGTGACACCCATGTCCGCGGTGCCGTGCTGATGGCAGCATGGGGCGGCTCCGCGGGCCCCCTCCCGAGCCGACCGGTGGCGCGGACGGCATCGCGTTCGACGGGCCGGTGGGCGGGGACGGGCGGGCCGCATGATCGAATTTGAGCCACACGCATCAACGCATCAACGCATCAACGCATCAACGCATCAACGCATCAACGCATCAACAGAGAAACGACAACGAGGGGGGACAGGCTGTGCCTGCTCCACGGATGCGGACGACGCCCCTACCGGGGATCGGCGTCCAGTACGACCTGACGACACGGGAGCATCAGCACCTGTCGGTGGTGGCCCACCGGGACGGCACCCGCACGGTGAACGTCTACCGGTCGGACGACCCCGACGCCTGCGCGCACTCGCTGCACCTGTCGGGTGCCGAGACGGCCTCCCTGATCGACGCGCTGACCCCGGAGCACCACAGCTCCAGTCTGCTGCACACCACCGACCTGGGCCTGGTGGCGGAGCGGATCGAGCTCGCCGCGGTGTCGGCGTGGAACGGCAAGGTGCTGGGCGACACCCGGATCCGCACCGACACCGGCGCCTCGGTCGTCGCGGTGCTGCGGCGGTCCGGAGCGATACCCTCGCCGACGCCCGACTTCCGGCTCGCGGGCGGCGACACCCTGATCGTGATCGGCACCCGTGAGGGTGTCGAGGCCGCGGCGACGATTCTCGGGCAGGAGTGAGCGCGTGCATTCTGCGGTCCTGCTGATCGAGTTCGGTGCGATCATCCTCGCCCTGGGGCTGCTCGGACGCATAGCGGGCAGACTCCGCTTCTCGCCGATACCCCTCTACCTGCTGGCGGGGCTCGCCTTCGGGCAGGGCGGGCTGCTGCCGCTCGGGGCGAGCGAGGAGTTCATCGCGACCGGGGCCGAGATCGGGGTGATCCTGCTCCTGCTGATGCTCGGCCTGGAGTACACGGCGAGCGATCTGGTGTCGAACCTGAAGACGCAGTACCCGGCGGGTGCCGTGGACTTCGCGCTGAACGCCCTGCCCGGGGCAGCCGCCGCGCTGCTGCTGGGCTGGGGTCCGGTGGCCGCCGTGGTGCTGGGCGGCGTGACGTGGATCTCCTCGTCCGGAGTGATCGCCAAGGTACTGGGCGACCTGGGCCGGGTCGGCAACCGGGAGACTCCGGTAATCCTCAGCGTGCTGGTCCTGGAGGACCTGGCGATGGCGGTCTACCTGCCGATCGTGACGGCGCTGGTGGCCGGGGTCTCCCTCGCTGCGGGCAGCGTGACGCTGGCGATCGCGCTGGGGGTCGCCGGTCTGGTGCTGTTCGTCGCGGTGCGCTACGGACGGGTGATCTCGCGGTTCGTCTCCAGCGACGACCCGGAGAAGCTGCTGTTGGTGGTGCTCGGTCTGACGATCCTGGTCGCGGGCATCGCGCAGGAGCTCCAGGTGTCGGCGGCGGTCGGCGCGTTCCTGGTGGGCATCGCCCTGTCCGGCGAGGTCGCCGAGGGCGCCCACACCCTGCTGAGTCCGCTGCGGGACCTGTTCGCCGCGGTGTTCTTCGTCTTCTTCGGGCTGCACACGGACCCGGCGAGCATTCCGCCGGTGCTGGTGCCGGCGCTCGCCCTGGCCGTGGTCACGGCCGGCACGAAGATCGCGACCGGCTACTGGGCGGCGAAACGCGCCGGCGTCGGGGTGAAGGGCCGTTGGCGGGCGGGCGGCACGCTCGTGGCGCGCGGCGAGTTCTCCATCGTCATCGCGGGTCTCGCGGTGGCGGCCGGCGTCGAACCTTCACTCGGACCGCTGGCCACCGCGTACGTTCTGATCCTGGTGGTGATCGGTCCGGTGACCGCCCGCTTCACCGAGCCGGTCGCGGCACGTGTCACCACGTACCTGCGGGCGCGGCGCGGGGCGGAACCGCTGGTGGCGGGGGGCGCCGGTGACGCGTGCGACGCTCCGGGCGACGCACCCGAACAGCCGGTGCCCTTGGCCAAGACGCCGGACTCCGCGACCGAGGTGGAACGGTCCTCGGCCCTGGAATGAGGGCTGGGGGGTGTCCGTCCGTGCGGACGGGCACCCCCCACGGCTCCGTGCGGCCCCTGGGACCGCTCCCGCGGCTACCGTGGCGGGGTTATGCGGCGGTAGGCCGTGCGGGCGTGGACCACCCGGCCGACCAGGGTGCCGGTGAGCGCGGCGCCCGCCAGCAGGGACATGCGCTGGAGGTCCACGGAAGGGCTCCAGGTCAGCACCCCGGCGGGCGGAATCCCGAAGGCGTTGAAGAACAGCCAGCACAGGCAGGCGATGCCGGGGACGGCCCCGAGCCGGGCCCGGGTGCCGAGCACCGCGGCGAGCACGGACAGGGCCGCGAGGTGCACCAGCGGCTCACCGGGGCCGGCCACCTGGTTGACTCCACCGACCAACAGGCCCGAGCCGAGGACGGCCCCCGTCCACACGCGCGGTGTCGCCAACGGTTCGGGGACCGCTCTCGCTCCGGCACTCAGCAAACGCCACTGCACGTGTCCGCCCTCCTCGCCGTCCCCACTGCCCTACCCCCCTGACGTACGACGCATCCGGGCGTCCGACCGACCGGTCAGCCCGCGCGCCCGGCGGGCACCGCCGTTCCCGTCCCGCGATGCCGGGCCAGTAGCTTACGGTCCATGGTTCTTCAGATCAGCGCCACCAATCCCGAGCACCCGGCCCTCCTCCTCGACCTGCCCTGGGACGTCCCCCTCGAACACTGGCCCGAGGAACACCTAGTGGCGTTGCCACGCGGCATCTCCCGGCACGTGGTCCGTTACGCGCGCGCGGGCGACGAGGTAGTCGCGGTCAAGGAACTGGCCGCCAGACCGGCGCTGCGCGAGTACGAACTGCTCCGCGTCCTGGACCGGCTGGGCATACCCGGGGTCGATCCGCTGGCGGTGGTCACCGGCCGGACGGACACCTCGGGCGAACCCCTGGAGCCGGTGTTGATCACCCGCCATCTGAAGGGTTCGCTGCCGTACCGGTCGATGTTCGAGACGACGATGCGGCCCTCCACCATGGGCCGTCTGATGGACGCGCTGGCCGTGCTGCTGGTGCGGCTGCACCTGGCCGGCTTCGCGTGGGGCGACTGCTCCCTGTCGAACACCCTGTTCCGACGGGACGCGGGCGCGTTCGCGGCGTACCTGGTGGACGCCGAGACGGGGGAGCTGCACGAGCGCCTCAGCAACGGTCAGCGCAGCTACGACGTCGACCTGGCCCGGGTGAACATCGCCGGTGAGCTGATGGACCTGGAGGCGGCGGGGGCGCTGCACCCCTCGGTGGACCCGGTGGAGTTCGGCACGACGATCTGCGGACGGTACGAGGAGCTGTGGACCGAGCTGACCCGACGGTCGGTGTACCCGGTCGGCAAGCGGCACTACATCGACCGGCGGATACGCCGGCTCAACGACCTCGGGTTCGACGTCGCCGAGATGCAGATCAGCCAGGGCGACGTGGGCGACACCGTCACCTTCGTGCCGAAGGTGGTCGACGCGGGTCACCACCAGCGCCAACTGCTGCGGCTGACCGGCCTCGACACCGAGGAGAACCAGGCCCGACGGCTGCTCAGCGACCTGGAGAGCTGGATGGCGACCCAGGACGACTACGCGCCCGGGGACCCCCTGGGGGCGCGTCCCGAGGTACTGGCCCACCGCTGGGTGCGTGAGGTGTTCCGGCCCACCGTCCGGTCCGTTCCGCTGGAGATCCGAGGGCAGTTGGACCCGGCGCAGATCTTCCACGAACTGCTGGAGCACCGCTGGAGCATGTCGGAGCGCGCCCAGCACGACGTGGGGCTCGACGCGGCGGCGAGGGACTACGTCGACAACTGGCGCCCCCCGGTGATGGAGAGCGCCCCCGAAGCGGAGTGAACGGGTACCGCCGCGACGCGCGGCCCACCGTTCAGGAGGCCGCGCGCACCATCCTCAACTGGCCGATCTCGGCGACGTTCTTCATGAGTTCCGCGTTCACCCACGCCAGCAGGTGGGCCACCGTGTAGGTGGGGTCGTCGGGCACCGGGTAGGACGCCGGGACGTCGAGGTCGGCGTCGCCGAGCCCGTCGAGCAGGGTCGTCCACTGTCCGTGCAACCCCCGCAACCAGACGACGGCGGCGTCGCCGTCGCCGGGCCAGGTGACCTCGGTACGGTCCCGGGGGGTGCGCCCGTGCACGTGGTCCAGGGCGGTGGACCACCACCAGCCGATGTGCCACGTCAGCCAACCGATGGTGGGCACGGGGACGGGATCGGGCTCGCTGTCCGCCCAGTCGGGCACCCAGGAGCCGTCCGCGGCGGGCCGGACGTTCCAGCTCAGGGGGGCGGGCTCGGCGAGGAAGTCGCCCGGTTCCAGCCGCTCCAGGTGGTACGCGAAGAGGGACCAGGTCAGGTCGAACTGCCAACGCAGCAAAGCGATTCGGTTCACGGTCACCGGCTGACCCAAGCACAGACCGGGGCCCGGTGAAACGCATTTTCCGGTGACCGGTCGATGCGCGGTCGGTGCCCGGCCCCGTCGGCCGCGCCGTGCCGGCCGGGCGGCGCGTCTACCAGCCGTCGCGGGCGGCGCGTTCGTCCTCCGGCTCGACCAGGTGGACGGCGGCCTCCTCCGCGGAGGCCGCCGCACCGTCGATGCCGACGTCCTGGGCGACCAGGTCACCGACGGTGTTCTCGTGGGCGCCCTCGTCGGGGGCGACCAGACGGCCGGCGCGGGTCGCGCCGACCTCCCCGTCCCGCGGTTCGCCGTCGGTGTCGACGGTGTCGCCGATGCCGTCCCCCTCGGGTTCCCGCACGTCCGGCAGTTCCTCGGCCAGCCGCTCGTCCAGGGTCTCGCCGCGCAGTTGATCGGCGAAGGTCAGGTCCTCCCGGTCGACGGCGCGCGGGCGGTCGGGCGGGGAGTAGCCCCGGTCCAGCGGATCGTCGACGCCGTCGGCGACGAGGGTGTCTGCCGCGTCGAGCAGCCCCTCGTCGTCCTGCACCTCGGACCCGTCGGGCTGATAGACGTCATCGCCGCGGGCGTTGTCGCGGTCCATGTCTTCCATCGTCCCCCCGCGTCCCCGTTCCGCACCCCGGGCCGTGCCCGGGCGCCTGGGCCGTGCCCGGGACGACGACACGAAAGCTCCTCTCGCCTTCCCCTATTGACTAGGGACATCCCTGTACCTACATTCCTCATGTCCATAGTTGTCCACGTACAAGGTGCGGTGCATCGATGAAGATCGCTGTTGTCGGCAGCTACGGCGCCGGTCTCACCATGAGGGTCCCCAGGTCACCGGTCGCGGGCGAGACCCTGTCCGGCGGAACCTTCGACTCGGGCCCCGGCGGCAAGGGCAGCAACCAGGCCATCGGCGCCGCCCGGCTGGGCGCCGACGTCGCCCTGCTGACCGCCCTCGGGGACGACGACTTCGGCCGCGCCGCCCGGGCGCTGTGGCGGGCGGAGGGAGTGCGCGCCGACCACGTGGTGACCACCGCGGCGCCGACCATGGTCGGTTTCATCCTGGTCGAGCCCTCGGGCGAGAACCGCATCGTCATCGCCCCGGGCGCCCTCGACGAACTCGGCGCGGACGCCGTCGAGGCGTTCCGCGAGGAGATCGCCGCCGCCGACGTCCTGGTGGTGTCGATGGAGATCCCCGAGGAGGCCGTGGCCGCCGCCCTGCGCACCGCCCGCGCGACGGGCACCCGGACCCTGCTGAACCCCGCGCCCGCCCGACCGCTGGGCGACGACCTGTGGCCGCTCATCGACGTGATCACCCCGAACCAGACCGAGGCCCCCGTCCTGCTCGGCCTCGGCCCCGGGCACGGCCTGACCGACGAGGACCTGGTGCGCGCCCTGCGGGAACGCACCGGCGCGGTCGCCGTGCTCACCCGGGGCGGCGCGGGCGCCCTGATCGCCCGGGAGGACACCGTGACGGCGACCCCGCCCTCCCCGGTCGGCTCCGTCGTCGACACCACCGGAGCCGGGGACGCGTTCACCGCCGCGCTCGCCGTCCGACTCGCCGCGGGCGACACCCCCGAGCGGGCCGTGCGGTACGCCGCCGCCGCGGGCGCCCACGCCGTCACCGTGGCCGGGGTCGTCCCCGCCCTGCCCACCCGAGACCAGCTAGCCGCCCGGATTGGAACCGCCCCGTGACCTCAACGACCTCGACCCCCGCCCCGGCGCGGGAGTTCGCGCTCCCGCTGCGCAGACTGCTGCACGCCCGTGAGGCGGGCGTGTTCGCCGCACTGGTCCTGCTCTTCCTGCTCGGCACCGTCCTCACCCCCGGGTTCGCGCAGTCCGACAACCTGCTGTCGGTCGGTCAGCAGATCGCCCAGATCGGCATCATGGCCGTCGGCGTGACGTTCGTGATCATCAACGGGGAGATCGACCTCTCGGTCGGCTCGACGTACGCGCTGTCGGCGATCTCGACCGGCATGCTGATCTCGGACGGCTGGGCCTGGCCGCTCGCCATGGGGGCCGGACTCGTCGTGGGAGCACTGGCCGGCCTCCTCAACGGACTCGCCGTGGTGGTGCTCGGCGTGCCCTCGTTCATCGTCACGCTGGGAACGCTCAGCGTCTTCCGCGGGATCGCCCTGTTGATCTCGGACGGCGCCCCCATCTCGCTCAGTTCCTCGCAGTCGGGCGTCGCCGAGTTCAACCTGCTCGGCCAGGGCGAGCTGTTCGGCGTCATACCGATGCAACTGGTGTTCTTCGCCGCCGTCGCCGCGATCGGCGTGGTGCTGCTGGCCCGCTCCCGCTTCGGCTTCCACTCCTACGCGGTCGGCGGGAACCGCGAAGCCGCCCGGCTGGTCGGCGTCCACGTCGACCGGGTCAAGCTGACCGCGTTCGTCCTCTCCGGCTTCACCGCCGGGCTCGCCGGAGTGCTCGGGCTGTCGTTCCTCTCCTACGTCCAGGGCGTCACCGGACAGGGGCTCGAACTCACCGTGATCTCCGCGGTCATCATCGGCGGCGCGGCCCTGTTCGGCGGCTCCGGCACCATGTGGGGCACCGTCATCGGCGTCGCCTTCATCGGACTGCTCCAGAACATCCTGAACATCCGGGGCATCTCCTCCTTCTGGCAGACCGTCGTCACCGGTCTGGTGATCGTCGCGGCCGTCGCCGCCGACACCTGGCAGCGCAGACGCAAGTCCCGCGCCTGAGGCCCCCGTTCCCCCTGCTCCCCACCGAACCGTCCTGACCGCCCCCACGGAGGACACCGCCGCGCCCGCCGCGCACCGCCCCACCCGCGCGTCGCGCCCGGCACCACTGACCACTCCCCCCCCCGCACGACAAGGAAGTCCTGCCATGTCCCGTCGCACCCCTGCGTTCAGAGGCCTCCTCGCGCTCGCCACCGCCACCGCCGCGCTCTCCGTCTCGGCATGCGGCGCCGTCCAGCCCGCCGACGGCGGCGGCACCGACGACGGCTCGTTCACGCTCGCCCCGTACATCCAGGAGCGCGTCGACGACGGCAAGCCGATGCGCGTCAAGCTGAGCTACCACGACCCCTCCCTCGCCTTCGCGACACCGATCACCGCGGGCATGAAGAAGGCCGCCGCCGAGTTCGGCGCCGAGACCGCCCTGATCGGCCCCACCGGCGGGGACGCGGCCCAACAGGTCTCCGAGATCCAGACCCTGATCCAGCAGAAGGCCCTCGACGGGCTCGCCGTCTCCTCCGCCTCCAGCGACGCCCTGAAGCCGGTGATCTCCCAGGCGTACCGGGCGGGCGTGCCCGTGATCTCGTTCAACACCGACAACCCCGACTCCCAGCAGATGGGCTTCGTCGGCCAGGACCTCAAGGGCTCCGGGAAGGCGCAGGCCGAACGGCTGGTCAAGGACCTGGGCGCGAAGGGCTCGGCGAAGGGCGGCACCGTCGTCGTCTTCTCCGTGGACACCGGGGCCGGCTGGTCGCACGACCGGTTCGGCGGCTTCGAGGAGGGCCTCGCGGACAGCGGCCTGAAGGTCGTCGGCCCGGTCAACGTCGGCAACGAGCCCAGTGCCGCGTACAACACCGTCGAATCGACGATGTCCGGCCAGCAGGACGTGGTCGCCGTCGCCGGGCTCGACTGCTGCTCCACCACGGCCGCCGCCAAGTGGGTGGCGGGCTCCGCCGACCGGAACGACATCGTGGTGGGCGGGTTCGACCTGCTGCCGCAGACCGCGGAGTACCTCACCAAGGGCGTCGTCGACTTCACCATCAGCCAGAACCCGACCGAACAGGGCTACCAGGCCGTGAAGGTGCTCGACGACTTCCTCACCGAGGGCACCGAGGTGAAGGGCGTGAACACCGGCGCGCAGTTCATCACGCGGGACAACCTCGCCTCCGCCACGGTGGAGAAGTGATGGCCGCCGCACAGGACGCCCCCGCGGCCCCCTTCGCCGTCAGCGTGCGCGGGCTCTCCCGCAGCTTCGGCCCGGTGCGGGCGCTGTCCGACGTGTCGTTCGACGTGCGCCCCGGTGAGATCACCGCGCTGCTCGGCGAGAATGGCGCCGGCAAGTCGACGCTCCTCAAGATCCTCGCCGGACTGCAACCGCCCAGCGACGGCACCGTCACCGTCTTCGGCGAGCGGGTCAGCACGTACTCCCCCAGTGCCCTGCTCGACCGGTACGGCGTGGCGATCGTCCCGCAGGAGCTCTCCCTGCTGCCCGACCGCAGCGTGGCCGAGAACGTGCTGAGCGGAGTGGAACCCGGCAACCGCTGGTTCCCCTCCCGGCGGCGCATGGTCGAGCGCACCCGGGAGCTGCTGGCCGAACTCGACCTCGCTCTCGACCCCTGCGCACCCGTGCGGACGCTGGACCTCGCCACCCAACAACTGGTCGTGGTCGCCCGGTCCATCGCCCGGGGCTGCCGCGTGCTGATCCTGGACGAGCCGACGGCGATGCTCACCCCCGCCGAAGCCGAGCGGCTGTTCGCCCTGATGGACCGGCTCAAGGCGGCGGGGACGACGATGCTGTACGTCTCCCACCGGATGCCGGAGGTCTTCCGACTGGCCGACCGGATCGAGGTCCTGCGCGACGGCAGCCACGTCGCCTCCTGGCGCGGCACGGAGACCACGCCGGACCGGGCGGTGGCCGCGATGGTCGGCCGTGAACTCGGCGGCTTCGACCGGCGCGCCGCCCACCGCACCGACCCCGCGACGGCGCCCGCCCTGCGGGTGCGGGGGCTGAGCGGCAGACGGCACCGGGACGTCTCTTTCGAGCTGCGGCCCGGGGAGATCCTGGGGGTCGCGGGCCTGCCCGACTCGGGCCGGGTGGAACTGCTGCACAACGTCTTCGGCGGCGAGCGGGGCACCGGCGGCACCGTCGAACTGCTCGGCCGACCCTACGAGCGGCGCGACCCGATCGCCAGCGTCGGGCGCCGACTGGCCTTCGTGCCCGGCGAACGACGGGCCCAGGGTCTGCTGAGCACGATGAGCGTGGGCGAGAACGTCGGCGTACTGACCGCGAAGGCGTTCAGCCGCTTCGGGTTGATCCGCCGGGGGGCCTTCGACCGGCGGGCCGCCGAGCAGGCCGAGCGGCTCCGGGTGAAGACCGCGACCCTGGACCAGCCCATCACCAGCCTGTCGGGCGGCAACCAGCAGAAGGCCGTCCTCGGCCGTTGGCTGGCGATCGACCCGGGCGTACTGATCCTCGACGAGCCGACCCGGGGCGTGGACGTCGGCGCCAAGGCCGAGATCTACGAGCAGTTGTTCGCCCTCGCCGACCGGGGGCTCGCCCTCCTCTGTTCCTCCTCCGACCTGCCCGAACTGCTCACCCTCACCGACCGGATCGCGGTGATGAGCGAGGGCCGCCTCGTCGAGGTGGTCGACGCCGCGTCGGCCACGGAGGAGTCCCTGATGGCGCTGGCGACGGGCGCCGCGGTCGCGCCGACCCGCTGACGCGCCCCCGTCGTGCCCACCCCTTCGAAAGGAACCGTCCGATGAAGCGCACCGGCATCCTCCACGCCGAACTGAGCGGGGCGCTCGCCACGCTCGGCCACACCGACCTGTTGTTGGTCGTCGACGCCGGCTTCCCCGTCCCGCGCGACGCCCACCGGATCGATCTGGCGCTCACCGAGAACGTGCCCGACCTGCGTACCGTCCTCGGTCTGATCGCCGACGAACTGGTGGTGGAGGGCGTGGTGCGGGCCGAACACGTCCCCAGCCACCATCCGCGGCTCGACTCCTGGCTGCACGAGCGCTTCGCCGGCGCCGAGTTCACGACCCGCCCGCACGCCGACGTACTGGGCCGGTTGGCCCACGAGGCGAAGGTCGTCGTCCGGACCGGGGCCTTCGAGCCCTGGGGCAACATCGGCCTGTACTGCGGTGTCGACGCGCCCCGGTGGTTCGGCGGGGAGGGCGTCGTGGTGCCCGAGGAGTACGCGTCCCGGATCTGACCCTCCCACCCCCGGGCGGGCGCGATCCGCCCGCCCGGGCCCCCGGCGGACCCCCGCCACCGACCCCATCACCGTTGTCCGTCCACCGCGACAAGGAGACACCCCGTGTCCGAGACCCTCACCAGCCCCGCCGAACTGGCCCTCACCCCTGCGGAGTTGGCGCCCTACATCCAACACACCAAGATCGAGTCGAACGCCACCCGGGACGACATGGTCGCCCACGCCCGGGAAGCGGCCCGGTACGGCTTCAATGCGGCGATGGTCCCCGCCTCCTGGGTGTCCGTCGTCGCCGCCGAGCTGCGCGGCACCGGCATCGGCATCGCGTCGGCCCTCGACTTCCCGACGGTCGGCGTCATGACCAGCGCGGGCAAGGCGGCCGAGGCCGCCGAGATCGCCCGGCTCGGCGCGACCCAGCTCGACATGGGCGTACAGATCGGCTGGCTCAAGAGCGGGATGTACGACGAGTTCCGGGAGGACATCGCGGGCGTCGTCCGCGCCTCGGGACTGCCCGTCAAGGTCATGCTAGAACTGCCGCTGCTGACCGAAGAGGAGCGGGAGACAGCCGTCGAACTGGCCATGGAAGCCGGCGTATCATACCTGAAGAACGCCAGCAGCGGTCAGCTCGAAACCGCGAACCCGACGAGTGTTCGCTACCTTGTCGATCGGGCCCGCGACGGCGTCCAGGTGAAGGCGTCCGGTTCCATCAAGCACGCGCAGCAGGCTCGGGAACTGTTGCACGCCGGTGCGGTGCTCCTCGGCACCAGTGCCGGGGTGGAGATCGTCACCGACACCGCCGACGAGTCGACCACCAGCTACTGACCCCGCCGTCGTGGCCCCGCCGGCCCGCGCCCCCCGGGCCCCGGGCGCCCCCCGGGACGGATTAGGCGCGCCCGGGACGGCGG
>NZ_JBHXEN010000008.1:151223-172917 GCF_042724695.1 Streptomyces sp. NPDC127068
GTGTTTTTCTCCCCCGCCCGCGCCGCCTTGAATCAAACCCTTTCCGGCCCCGGCGGCGGGGCGGGGGCTGCCCCGGGAGGCGGGGGCACGGCGCTCCCCCCGGAAAGGAGACGCCGCACCGTGACGGCCGACGAAGCCGGTCTGCCCGACATCCGGCGTGATGTCCCCACCGCGATCCACACCCAGATCTCGGAACACATCCGCCTGCGGATCGCGAGCGGCCAGTGGCCCGCCCACTACCGGCTCAAGAGCGAACCGGAACTCGCCCAGGAGTTCGGGGTCAGCCGGGGCACCCTGCGGCGCGCCCTGGTGACCCTCATCGAGGAGGGGCTGCTGCGGCAGGTGCGCGGGCGCGGGACGTTCGTCACCTCCACCGTCATCGAACCCGCCATCGCCCAGAAGCTGAGCACCCTGTCCGAGGACTTCGCCAGCCAGGGCGTGGTGACCTCCACCGCGGTGCGGGAGTGTGCGCTGATCACCCCGCCCCGTCCCGTCGCCGCGCTGCTCGACGTCCCGCCCGCCACCCGCGTGCTCAGGCTGGTGCGGGTGCGCAGCACCGCGGACGGGCCGGTCGCCCTGCTGTTCAACTTCGTGCGCACCGATCTCGCGCCGGGCATCGAAGGGGCGGACTTCACGGACTCCAGCCTCTTCGGCGTCCTGGAGAACACCTACGGCCTGAAGATCGCGACGGCCCGTCGCACGTTCTCCGCCGAGGCCGCCTCGACGGAGGTCGCCGAGGCCCTGTCGCTGGCTCCGGGCAGCCCGGTCCAGTACCTCCAGCAAGTCACCTATCTGGCGGACGACCGTCCGGTGGAGTACTCGGACGTCTGGATCCACAGCGGTCGGCTGCGCGTGACGTCCCTGCTGCTGCGCAGGTAGCGGGCCGGACCGCGCCGGGCGGGCATACCCTGGTACGGGGGACGCCTCGGAGGTCTGGGGGTCGCCATGATCCAGGAGCTGATAGGGGCGGCCGTGGGGCTCGCGGGTGTCGCGGGCGTGTACACGGCCGCCGCCGCCCGGGTCGTCAAGCAGTACGAGCGGGGCGTGGTGCTGCGGCTGGGGCGGCTGTACGGCGGGGTGCGCGAGCCCGGTTTCACCATGGTGGTCCCGGTGGTGGACCGACTGCACAAGGTGAACATGCAGATCATCACGATGCCGGTGCCCGCCCAGGAGGGCATCACCCGGGACAACGTGACGGTGCGGGTGGACGCGGTGGTCTACTTCCGGGTGGTGGACGCCGCCAATGCGATCATCCGGGTGGAGGACTACCGCTTCGCGGTGTCCCAGATGGCACAGACCTCGTTGCGTTCGATCATCGGCAAGAGCGATCTGGACGACTTGTTGTCGAACCGCGAGAAGCTCAACGAGGGCCTGGAACTGATGATCGACAGCCCGGCCGTCGGCTGGGGCGTGCAGATCGACCGGGTGGAGATCAAGGACGTGTCGCTGCCCGAGACGATGAAGCGTTCGATGGCCCGCCAGGCGGAGGCCGACCGTGAGCGGCGGGCCCGGGTCATCAACGCCGACGCCGAGCTCCAGGCGTCCAAGAAGCTCTCCGAGGCGGCCGGGGTGATGTCCAAGGAGCCCGCGGCGCTCCAGTTGCGGCTGCTCCAGACCGTGGTCGCGGTGGCCGCCGAGAAGAACTCCACGCTGGTGCTGCCGTTCCCGGTGGAGTTGCTCAGGTTCCTGGAACGGGCCCAACGCGCCCCCGACCCCGCGCCGTCCCACTCTCCCCCTGGAGACGGAGACGGACAGGGAGACGGACACGGGGCCGGGGCCGGGTCGGGGGAGGGCGACGAGGAGCCGCGGGAGCTGCCTGCTACCAGGCGACGGGAAGGACCCGCGGACCGCGGATGAACCCCTTGCTCTGGAAGGGGACGTCCTCGGGGGCCGTGGCCAGTCGTAGGTCCGGGAAGCGGGCCAGCAGGGTGGAGACCATCACCTCGGACTCCATCCGCGCCAGCATCGCCCCCATGCAGTGGTGCGGGCCGTGACCGAAGGACAGGTGTGCGGTGCCCTGCCGGTCGAAGTCGACGGTGTCGGGGTCCTCGAAGACCTCGGGGTCGCGGTTGGCCGCGAGGTAGGACGCGTAGACCGCCTCGCCCGCACGGATCGACGCTCCGCCCACCTCGACGTCCTCGGTGGCGATCCGGGGCAGGCCGACGCCGTTGCGGTGCGGGATGTGCCGGATCAACTCGTCCACCGCCTGCGGCAGGTCCTGCGGGTGGGCGCGCAGCCGGGCCATCAGCTCCGGACGGGTCAGCAGCATGAACACCATGTTGGCGCTGTTGTAGCGGACCGCGTGGGCACCGCTGACCAGGATCGCCGTGGCCAGCGAGACGGCCTCGGCCTCGGTGATGTCCCCGGCTCCCATCGCCTCGGCGAGCGCACCGGCCAGATCGTCGGACGGCTGGTCCCGCCGCGCGTGGAGCAGGTCCACGATGAACGCGGTGACGCGCGCCTTGGCCTCGTTGCCGGCCTTCGGGGTGGTCATCGACAGGATGACGTCGCCCCAGCCGACGAGCCCGTCCCGGTCGTCCCGTGGCACGCCGAGCAGGTCGCAGACGACGGCGAGCGGGACCGGCGCGTGCAGGTGCTCCATCAGGTCGGCCGGGGAGCCGTGTTCCTCCATGCGGTCGAGGAAGGTGTCGCAGGTCTCCTGGGCGAGCGGGCGCAGCCGCTTCATGGCCTGTCCCGTGAACGCCTTCTGCACGCTCTTGCGCAAGCGGCTGTGGTACGGCGGGTCGGCGTAGTTGAGGCCGGCGGTGGAGGCGACCCGGTGGCCCGACATGCCGGTGACGGTCGTCTCGGTGAGGGCGGTCCGGCTGAACCGGGGGTCGGAGGTGACGAACTTGACGTCCTCGTAGCGGGTGACCAGCCAGGCTTCATGGCGGTCCCCCGCGAAGGGCAGGGTGATCCGGGCGACCCGCTCCCCGTGCAGCACGTCGGACAGGAGCGGGTCGAAGGTGAGCGCCGGGAGGTCGTCGACGGCCCAGTCGCGCACCGGGTGCGCGGCCGTGCGACCGGGCGGCGGGCTCGGGTGGGCCGACCCGGCGGGGGAAGCGGTCGGGGCGGTGTCGCTGGGCCGGTAGGTCATCGTCGTCGTTCTCCCCGGGTCGGGTGCCGCCGCCGTCCGGCACGCTCGTGCGCACCGTCCCGTGCGGCGCGCGGGTGCGGGCCCGGGGAGGCGCGGCGACCCGACGCCCGGACCCCTGGTCACGTCGATGGCTTCCCGCTCGGGCACCCGTCCGACGCCTCCGGGTCCGCTCGCCGCCCGAACGGAGCAGAAGCCCCGGCGCCCACGGGACCGACCGCGGAGCCGCCCGCACGGCGACCGTGGCACGATGCCGGGGGCGCGGGCCGACCCCCGTACCGCAGCACCGTCGAGTGGTGAGGGAGGACGTCGGGTGAGCCGGAGCGTGGGGGTGGCGGTGCTGGGCGCCGGCCGCATGGGCACCGATCACGTGCGGCGGATCGACCGGGTGACCCCCGGCGCGCGGGTGGTGGCGGTGGCCGATCCGGATGCGGAGCGGGCGCGGAGCGCCACGGCGGGCATCGACGGCGTGGTCGTGCGCACCGATCCGCTCGCCGCGTTGGACGTGCCCGGGGTGGACGCCGTGCTGGTGGCCTCCCCGGACGAGGCGCACGAGGAGGCGGTGCTGGCGGCGTTCGCGCGGGGGCTGCCGGTGCTGTGCGAGAAGCCGCTGGCCACCGGCGCCGAGGCCGCGCTGCGGGTGGTGGAGGCCGAGGAACGGCTCGGCCGCCGGCTGCTGCGGCTCGGCTTCATGCGGCGCAGCGACAGCGAGTACCGGCGGCTGCGGGAGGTGCTGCGCTCGGGGCGGCTGGGGCGTCCTCTGATGGTGCACTGCGTGCACCGCAATGTGTCGTCGCCGCCCGGATTCACCTCGCAGATGATGGTCAGCAGTTCGGTGGCGCACGAGATCGACGCGGCGCGCTGGCTGCTCGGGGAGGAGATCGTGGCCGTGACGGCGCTGCGACCACGTCCGTCGGGGTTCGCACCGGACGGGATGGCCGATCCCCAGTTCGTGCTGTTCGAGACCGAGGGCGGGGTCCTGGTGGACGTGGAGGTCTTCGTGAACAGCGGTTTCGGCTACCAGGTGCGGTGCGAGGCGGTCTGCGAACGGGGGGCGGTACGGATCGGTGCGGAGCCGGGGCCCGTGGTGGAGTCGGCGGCGGGCGCGGTGCGCGAGGTTCCGCAGGACTTCCTGCCGCGCTTCGCGGATGCGTACGACCGGGAGGTGCGGTCCTGGGTGGCGGACGTCCGGGCGGGCCGCACCACGGGAGCGAGCGCATGGGACGGGTACGCGGCGGCGCTGGTCGCCGAGGCCGGGGTCCGGGCCGGGCGGACGGGGAGCCGGGTCACCCTGACGCCGCCGGGGCGACCGGGGCTGTACGCGCCACGGGAGTGAGACGGGACCGGAACGGGTGCGGAGGGAGCGGCACTTCGGACGGACCGCACACCCATGGCATATGTGATTCACGCCACGCAACCCACGGTAACCCGACATTGCCCCGCAATCGCCCAACAGAGCCATTTGATGCATATCGCATTCGCGCATGCGATCGATGACCCCGTGTCACCAGCCAACCGCACGGAGTGGGAGACTTGAGCACCCTCACGGCCGACACAGGGAACGGGGCCACCTGTATCGCCTTAGGCATATGCCATGCGCAACCCCCTCTCGGGTGTTGCCAAATCCCTTACGGCACATGCCGCGCTGTGCGACAGTCGTACCCGGTCCTCCCGCTCGTCCTGGCCGTACCGTTCCCTCTCCGGAGTACGTCATGCCACCCCATGTCTTCGCGGACCGCGTCGCAGACCCGTCACCCCCGCCGCATGACCCGGTCGACTCGCTGATCACGCAGACCCGCCGACTGCGGGGGGACATCGACGCGGTGCGCCGCGGCACCCCTCCCGGAGACGAGTCCCTGGCGCGGTGGCGGCGGGCCCTGTGCGACCTGGCCCTGCGCCACCTGGGCGACCTGGACGGGCACCTCGCCCAACTGCGCGAGGGACCGCCGGACGTCCGTAGCGTCCCGGACCGCGGTACGCCCAGCGTCCTGACCCCGGTGGGCCGACACCCGGGCACCGAGCGCCGCCCCGGTTCCCCGCTCGCCCGAGCGGGGGGCGCGGAGTGGAACCTCCTCACCGACGAAGCCGTCTGGACCGCCGAGTTGTACGCGATCCTGGGTCTCGACCCGTCCAGCGCACCGCTCACGCTCGACGAACTCCCCTCCCTGGTCCACCCCGAGGACCAACCGCTGCTCACCGCGATGGTCACCGGCTGCCTGATCGACGGCAAACCCCTGGACGGCGAGTTCCGGATCGCCCGCCCCGACGGCACCGAGCGCACCGTCCACATGACCGGGGAGCCCGTCCTCGACGTCGACGGCAGCACCGCCGCCATGTGGGCCGTGCTGCGTGACGTCACCGAACTACGGCGCAGCGAAGGGGACGTGCGCCGCACTCGCGAGTCCCTGCGCCACGAGGACCACGTCGAACGGGCCGCCCACCAGGTGGCCGTCGCCCTCCAGGAAGCCGTGCTCCCGCCGTGGGGCGGCCCCTTGCGCTACCCGCGCCGGGGCCCGGGGCTGGACCTGGCCGCCCGCTACCTGCCGTCCTCGACCAGCGCGCTGATCGGCGGCGACTGGTACGACGCTCTGGAACTGCCGGACTCCGACGTACTGATCAGCGTCGGTGACCTCACCGGCCACGGCGTCTCCGTCACCTCCGGAATGGCCCTGCTGCTCGGCGGTCTGCGCGCCACGGCCGTGGCGGGTTCCGCACCCGCCCCGCTCCTGGGACTGCTCAACCACCTCCTCGACGCCTCGGTCCAACCGTCCCTGGGCAGCGCCGTGGTCTGCCGCTACCGACCGGCCTCCCGCACCCTTCAGTGGGCGCAGGCCGGGCACCCCGCCCCGTTGCTGTTCCGCGACGGGACGGGGCGTGCACTGCCCCCACCGGACGGTGTCCTGCTCGGCGCCACCACGGGAGCCGTCTACGCACAGGCCGAGGAACAACTGCACCCCGGCGACCTGCTGTTGCTCCACACCGACGGACTCGTCCCCCGGCACTCCGGCACCGCAGCCACCCGGCGACTGCTCGCCCTGGCACCGCGGTTCGCCCGGGCCCGGTGCGCACAGGAGTGCGTACGACTGGTGGTCGAGGAACTGGGTGAGCGGGAACGCGAGGACGACGCCTGCGTGCTCGTCGCCCGGGTCACCGACTGAACGGGCGATCCGTGCTCCCGGTCGTCACGCCGTGGCGGCCCCTCCTCCCCGGCGCTTCTCCTTGGGCATGACCAGCTCGATGCTGGTCCGCAGTTCCTCGATCTTCGGATAGCCCGAGAACTGGCTGGTCAACCGGTACATCTCGCGCAGCCGGTCCCAGGTGCGGTGCGAGGAGTTCGCCCCGATCGAGGACAGGGCGAGGCGGGCGTACACATCGGCCTGCTCCGGGTCGTCGGCGATGAAGCACGCCGAAGCCATCGAGATGTGGTCGAAGATCTGCGACCGGTCGTACCCCTCCTTGCGCAGGGCCAGCGCGCGCAGTGCGTGCCGCTGCGCCGTGTGGGCCGCCGCCGGTTCGTGTTCGGCGAGGGTGCGGTACGCCAGGGCCTGCATCCCGTGCAGGTCCGCCTCGTCGAACATCTGCATCCAGCTCGGCGGGGGCACGTCGCTGCGGTCGGACCCGAACAGGTCCTCCGCGTGCCCCAGGGTGCGGCGCATGGCCTGGCCCCGCCCCATCGACGCCTGGGCCCACGCCTCGATGGTGTAGAGCATCGCCCGGGTGCGGGGCAGGGTCTCGTCCCCGGACCCGGACTGGGCGAGCTTCATCAGGTCGAGCGCGTCGTCGGGGCGGCCCAGGTGCACCATCTGCCGGGCGGCCCGGGACAGGGCCTCACTGGCCCGGGGCCGGTCGCCGCCCTCACGGGCGGCGTGGGCGGCGATGACGAAGTACTTCTGGGCGGTCGGCTCCAAGCCGACGTCATGGGACATCCAGCCGGCGAGGACGGCGAGATTGGCCGCGACGCCCCACAGCCTCTTCTGGATGGGCTCGGGGTGACGGTACGACAACATGCCGCCCACCTCGTTGAGCTGGCCCACCACGGCCTTGCGTTGGAGTCCGCCGCCCCGGGACGCGTCCCATTTGCGGAACACCTCCACCGAGGTCTCCAGCCCCTCGATCTCCTGGAAGCCGATGGGTGCCGCCTCGTAGCGGTCGGCCCCGGCGGGGTCGGCGCGCAACGGATCGAACATGAGGGGGGCATCGGCCGCCAGGGCCGGATCGGTGTGCAGCCAGTCGTGCATGGCGCTGCTGAGTGCTGAGCCAGCGGCGAGCACGGCACCCGCGCCCACCAAGCCGCGTCGGTTGAGCATGAGGTCCATTCCCGTGAATTCGGTGAGGACCGCGGCCGTCCGGTCGGGGGCCCAGGGCACGCCGTCGGGGTGCTCCGCACTCCCGGCGTCGCGCCGCTTGCCAGGGCGCCCGTGCCGGACCAGACCGAGATCCTCAGTGGTCACGACACGGCCGAGCCGCTCGGTGAACAGCGCCGCCAACACCCTGGGCACCGGATCGCGCGGAATCTCCCCCGTGTCGATCCAACGCCGCACCCGCGAGGTGTCGGTGGCCAGCTGCGGATGGCCCATGGCCGCCGCCTGCCGGTTCACCATCCGCGCGAGTTCGCCCTTGGACCAGCCGGCCAGGCCGAACAGGTCCGCAAGGCGGGTGTTGGGTTGTCCGCTCACGTCAAGCCCCCAGGATCTCGGCTGGGTCGACAGTATCCCCGGTAACCCCCGGGGCAGTTGCTGAGCGACTATTCGCCAGGGTTCGCCAGGGTCCGCCACATGGTGTGCCACCACACCACGGGTGTCAGGTAGGAAGGCGCCACCTTGGCCCGGCGGCCGAAGGGCACTCCCCAGGGTGTCCGTCGGCCGCCGGGTCGGGGGGCGCAGGCAAACCGTCGGCACACGAAGGGATCTGTTTCGCCCATGTACGCAGCGTCGTCCTCCGTGTCCGCTCCGCCCCGGCTCCCACGCTCCTCCGCGCCCCGTTCCGCCGCGCCGGCGGGACGAACGCGCGAGGCACCCCCGCAGCCGGGCGGCGGGCCCTATCTGGACCCCACGCGCTCCGCGTCGGGGGGCCGGACACGGCGCGTACCGGGACTCGGCACGGGCCCCCTCAGCGGACGGCTCGACCTGTCCGGCCCCCAGGGCACCCAACTGCGGGCGGCCATCGCCTCGGTGCACCGGGTCTGCCCCGAGTTCGCGCCGGTGCAGGTCCTCAGGCGCAGCGGACGCTCGGTCCTGCTCGTCGGGACCACCGGCCGCAGCACCGCGGTCGCCAAGTGCCTGTTGGACCGGTCGCCGGTGTGGG
The DNA here is from genome assembly GCF_042724695.1 of Streptomyces sp. NPDC127068. Lineage (NCBI taxonomy): Bacteria > Bacillati > Actinomycetota > Actinomycetes > Kitasatosporales > Streptomycetaceae > Streptomyces > Streptomyces sp. NPDC127068. The sequence continues at coordinate 159,622 of NZ_JBHXEN010000008.1, forward strand.
CGGAGCGGAGCAGGCACGAAATAGCGGCATACCGCTCGTTCGTCCGGCATCGGCCGCCCGTACGGGCGCCGCGGCTGATCGCAGCGGATCCGGAGAACTGCACCCTCGTCATCGAGCGGATGCCGGGGCGCGCCGCCGCCCTGCAACGGCATCCGGTGGAGGCGCCGCCCCGGACGGACCTGCGGGCCGCTCTGGGTGCGGTGTGCAAGTTGAACCGTTGGCAGCCCCCGGAGGGGGCGTTCGGTCGGCCCCTGGACTACGTCACCCGCATCAACCGGTACTACGAGTTGGGGCTGTTGACGGACCGGGATCTGGGCGACCTCCAGAAGTTGTTGCACGGCATCGCCCAGGCCGCGCAGTCGACGGGGCGTCAGGGCATGCTCCAGTTCTGCCACGGGGACGCCCTGTTGTCGAACATGCTGTTGTCGCCACCCGGGCCGGTGCTGGTCGACTGGGAGCACGCGGGCTGGTACCTGCCCGGCTACGACCTCGCGACGCTCTGGGCGGTCCTGGGTGACGCGCCGATGGCCCGTCGTCAGATCATCACCCTGGCCCACGCGGAGGGCACGGCCGCCCGGGACGCGTTCCTGGTGAATCTGATGCTCGTACTGACCCGGGAGATCCGGATGTACGAGACGGCGGTCCAGCGGTCGATGCAGGACGGTCCGCCGCCGGTCGCCCAGGGACCGGGCCGGCCGGGCGGGTTGCCCTCCGGCGAGGAACAGCGGCTGCTGCTGCGGCGGTTGCACGACGACTGCCAGATGGCCCGCCGGGCGGTACGGGCGGCGGTGGGCACCCGCTGAGCCGGCCGGAACCGCGGCGGCCACCACCGGGCGGCCACGTCCTCGGGCCCGGACGGCCTCCACCGGGCGCGCGCCCGGGCGGATCGGGCCGAAGGCCCGCGGAGCACCCTCAGCACGGGGGTGCTCCGCGGGCCTTCGGCCGTTCCGGACCCGTCCATGAGCACCCCCTACCCATCAGATCGTATTGACAATCATTTTCATCTGATGGGATGCTCGCCGCGCCGCCCCGGCAGTCGGGCCGTGCGCCGACCGCGCCGACCCCCGACCCCTGCTGTGCGCGGCCCAGGCACAGTGACTCAGGGGAGCGGCATGCAGACGTTTCGTGACCGACGGGAATTCCTCGCCCTGGCCGGCGCCACCAGCGCGGCCGGGGCCCTCGCCCTCACCGGGTGCGGGGCCGGGGACCCGCCCGGTGGCGCCACCGGCGCCGGCTCGGCGCCCCGGCGCGGCGGAACGTTCCGCGCCCTGTTCACCGGCGGCGGCGAGCAGGAGACGATCGACCCGCACGCCGAGTCGCTGGCCATCGACATGGCCCGCACCAAAGCCCTCTTCGACCGACTGGTCGCCCTCGACACGCACATGGCACCCGTCCCGCAGCTGGCCGAGCGGTGGGAGTCCAACGCCGATGCGACGCGCTGGCGCTTCACCCTGCGCAAGGCCCTCTTCCACGACGGCAAGCAACTGCACCCCGATGACGTGCTGTTCACCTTCGGCCGCATCCTCGACCCCGCGGCGACCAACCACTTCGCCCGGAGCCTGCTGTCCGTCGTCGACCTGCGTGCCAGCCGCGCCGTCGGCCAAAGGACCGTGGAGGTCGCCCTGCGCTCCCCCAACGCCGAGTTCCCGGCGCTGCTGGGCACCTTGGGCACCGCGATCGTCAGTGCCCGCTACCGCGATCCGGCCCGGCCGGTCGGCACCGGTGCGTTCCGGTTGACCTCGTTCACCCCGGGCCGGTCCTTCGTCGCCCGGCGGTTCGACGACCACTGGGGCGGCGGCGCCCACGTCGACGAGTTGCGCGTCCTGTCCGCCGACGCGGAGGCCCGGGGCAACGCACTGCGCGGCGGGGAGGCCGAGTACGCCTACGAGGTGACGCCGACCTTCGCCCGCACCGCCCGCGCCGACCGGTCGGTGCGCGTGGTCTCCGCCGCGGGCAGCACCGCCCACGCCCTCGTCATGAAGTGCGATCGGGAGCCCTTCGACGACCCCGACGTCAGGACGGCGTTCAAGCTGCTGGCCGACCGGGAGGCGTTGGTGAAGGTGGTGCTGGGGGGACAGGGCGTCATCGGCAACGACATGTTCGGCAAGGGCTACCAGTACTACCCGCGGGACGTCCCGCAGCGGGAACGCGACGTCGCCGAGGCCCGTGCCCTGCTGCGCCGGGCCGGCGCCCTCAACAAGACCCTGTCGTTGTACACCTCCTCCGTGGCCGCCGGGTTCGTGGAGGCGGCCACCCTCTTCGCCGAGCAGGCCGCCGACGCGGGTCTGCGGGTGAAGGTCACCACCGGGGCGTCCGAGACCTACTTCAAGGACCAGCTCACCCGGGGCGCCCTGGGCAGCCACCGCTCCGGAGCGATGACGATCCCCGTGTACCTGCACGACCGGCTGCTCACCCGGTCCGCGTTCAACGCCTCGGCGTGGCGCCGCCGCGACTTCGACGCCGACTACGCGAAGGCCCAGGCCACCGCTGCCGAGGACGCCCGCACCCGACGGTTCGAGGGCCTCCAACGCACCGTGCACGAGGAGGGCGGACTGCTGATGTGGGGCCACGCGGACTGGCTGAACGCGGTCGCGGCCCGGGTGCGCGGAGTGCAGGCCGCTCCGCCCAACACCCTGGACTCCGCCCGCTTCGACACCGTGTGGCTGGCCTGAGGATGCGTCGCTACGCCCTGGGGCGACTCGCCCTCGGCGCAGTCCAACTCCTGCTGCTGGCCGCCCTGGTGTTCGCGTTGACGTCCCTGCTGCCCGGTGACGCCGCCGACGTCCGCAACAACGAGGACGCCACGCCCGAGCAGGTGACCGCGCTGCGCGAGCAACTGGATCTGGACCGACCGGCCGTCGAACGCTTCCTCGGCTGGGTGGGCGACGTGCTCACCGGCGATCTGGGGACCTCCCTGGTCAGCGGCGGCCCGGTGCGGGACGTGCTGACCTCATCGGCGGGCACCACCCTGCTCCTCGGCGCGGTCACCCTCGCCGTGGTCGTCCCGCTGTCGGTCCTGCTCGGCGTCGCCGCCGGACTCCGCGAGGACGGCCCGCTCGACCGCGCGGTCACCGCGGTGACGCTCGCGCTCAACGCGGTGCCGGACTTCCTGCTCGCCCTGCTGCTCGTGACCGGTCTCTCGCTGAAACTGGGCTGGCTGCCCGCGACCTGGGTGGGGGTGGACGCGGCCGGCCTGGTCGCCCAGCCCGCCCTGTTGGTGCTGCCCGTGGCCGTGGTGGCCTCGCGGGCGGTGTGCCTGCTCTCCCGGCAGGTCCGGGCGGGCGTGGTCGACGTCCTCGGCACGGGATACGTCGTCCAGGCCCGGCGGTTGGGCGTGCCGCGCCGGACGCTGCTGCTGCGGCACGTCCTGCCGAACGCGGCCGTCCCCGGGGTCCAGGAACTGGCCCGCACCGGGGACAACCTGGTCGGCGGGGTGCTCATCGTGGAGGCGGTCTTCGCCGTCCCCGGTGTCGCGACCGCCCTGGTCCGGGCCGTGGAGGCGCGTGACGTGCCCACCGTGCAGGGCCTCGCCCTGGTCGTGGCGGCGGCGGCCCTGCTGTTCAGCGTGGCCGCCGACCTGGTCTGCCACCGGCTCGTTCCCCGGATGGAGGAGATGCGGTGAACCGCGGACACACGACGCCACCCCCTCAGCGAAGCCGACGGAGCGGGCGGATCGCGCCGCTCGGAGCGCTGCTGCTGATGGTGCCGCTCGGCGCGGCCCTGCTCGGTCCGGCGCTGACCGCGCCGGCGACGGCCGGCGCCTTCGCCCCGTACACCGGCCGGGGCGGTGAACACCCCCTGGGAACGGACGGGTTGGGGCGGGACGTACTGGCCCTGCTGTTGCACGGAGGGCGCAGCGCGCTGGGCATGTCACTCGGCGCGGTGGCGGTCGCCTACCTGGTCGGCGGGGCGCTCGGGCTGCTGGCGGCCACGTCCCGGCGGCGCTGGCTCGACGAGTTGCTGATGCGTCCGCTGGACGTCCTGCTGCCGCTGCCGAGCTTGCTGGTCATCAGTGTGGTGGCGGTGGGGTGGCGCGGCTCGCCCGTGGCGATCGCCCTCGCCGTCGCGACCGTGAACGTGCCCGCCGTGGCGCGACTGGTGCGGGCGGCGGCCCTCGACGCGGCGAGCGGTCCGGTGACCGAGGCGCTGTGGATGCAGGGCGAGTCCCGGGCCCGGATCCACCTGGGCCACGTGGCGCGTTCGGCGCTGTCCCCGGTGGCCGCGGACGCCGGCACCCGGATCACCCTCGCCGTCTTCCTGGTGGCCTCCGCCAACTTCCTGGGCCTGGGCCTGGACCCGACCTCGCCGGACTGGGCCGTGAGCGTGTCCCGGAGCAGCGAGGGCCTGCTGATCCAGCCCTGGGCGGTGTTGGCGCCCGCCGCGATGCTCGTCATGTTCACCGTGGGGCTCAACCTCCTCGCCGATCGGCTGCTCGCCCGAACCCGCCGGACCCGGGAGGGTGCCCGATGACCGCTCCGCCGCCCGTTCCTCCCGTCGTCACGGTCCGCGCACTCACCGCGCGGGCCGGGGACACCGTGCTGCTCGACGCACTCGACCTGGATCTGCACCCGGGCCGGATCACCGCCCTCGTCGGACCGTCCGGCAGCGGCAAGACCACGGCCGCCCTCGCGCTGCTCGGCGAGGCCGGACCGGGCGTCCGACTGAGCGGTCGGGTGAGCGCGGGGGACGTCCCCGTGGTGGACGTGGGCGGTGTCACCCGGGCCGCCGCCGCGCTGCGCGGCCGGGTGGTGGCGTACATGCCGCAGCACCCGGGCAGCGCGCTCAACCCGGCCCGACGCACCGGAGCCGTGCTGCGCGAGTTGGCCGGGTTGCACCGGGGCGCGCACCGCGCGCCGGTCGCCGACGCCCTGGCTGCGGCCCAACTGCCGTCCGGGCGGGACACCGAACGGCGGTTCCCGCACCAGTTCTCGGGCGGTCAACGCCAGCGGGTCGCGCTCGCGCAGACCCTCGTGTGCGGGCCCCGGTTGCTCGTCCTGGACGAGCCCAGCACCGGACTCGACACCGTCACCCGGATGCGGCTCGCCGACGAACTCGCCGAACTGGCCCGCAGCGGCCCGGCGATCCTGTTGCTGAGCCACGACCACGATCTGGTGCGCGCCCTCGCTGACGAGGTGGTCGTCCTCGACCGGGGCCGGGTCACGGCGCGGAGCGCCCCCGCACAGGCCCTGCCCGCCCGACGCCCGGTGGCGGCCGTGCGCCACACCCCGGGTGGGGCGGCGGACGTCCCGCCGGTCCTGGAGGTGCGCGGGCTCACCGCGCGGCTGCCGGGCCGGGGGCGGGACCCCGTCCTGCACGGAGTGGACCTGTCCCTGCCCGCGGGGGGCTGTGTGGGGGTGGCCGGGCTGTCGGGCAGCGGCAAGACGACGCTCGCCCGGTGCGTCGCGGGGCTCCACGAACGGCACGAGGGTCACGTCCTGCTCGACGGGACCGCACTGCCGGTACTGCGACGCCGCAGCACCGCACAGAAACAGCGGGTGCAGTACGTGTGGCAGGAGGTGCGCTCCTCCTTCGACGAGCGCCGCCCGGTCGCCGAGCAGGTCGCCCGCACCGCCGTACGGCTGCGCGGGCGCGACCCCGACACGGCCCGGCACGAGGCCCTGGAGCTGCTGGAACGGCTGGGGCTCGCGCCGGTGACCGTCCAACGGCGGCCGGGTGCCCTGTCCGGGGGCGAGCTGCAACGCGCGGCGCTCGCCCGTGCCGTGATCGCCGCACCCGACGTCCTGGTGTGCGACGAGGTCACCACCGCACTGGACCCGGCCGCGACCCGACTGGTGCTCGACGAACTCGCCGCACTGCGCGAGCGCCGCGGCACCGCACTGCTCTGGGTCAGCCACGACCTGGAACTGCTCGCCGTCGTCGCCCACCACCTCGTCGTCATCGACGGCGGGCACGTCGTCGAGAGCGGCGGGCCCGAACAGGTGCTGCGCTCGCCCCGGGCCCCGCTCACCCGGCAGTTGGTCCGGGCCATGGACCTGGGGGCGGCCGGGGCCGCCCCCGTGGCCGCCGGTTCCCGTCACCACCCCGTCCGACATCCGATCCCGACCACGAAGGACAGCACCCCATGACCGATGACCCGACCACGCCCCGCCGCACCGCGCCGGGCCACGACTCCGGGACGCGGGCCCTGCTCGACGCGCTGCCCGAGACACTGCCGCGTACGGAGATCCTCGCCATCAACAGCGCGAAGTCGAACCTCCACTCCCGGCGGACCTACGTCTACCACGGCTGGACGTTCGCCCTGCCGCCCGGCGTGTTCGGTCCCGGGGACACCAGCCGGATCGTCCACGACCGGCTGCTCGACGGCACGATCCCGGTACGGGGACGGGCGTACGCGGCGATCGGGGCCGGGCTCGGGGTCGAGGCGGTGATCGCGGGCACCCGGGGCGCCCGGGAGGTCTGGGCGTCCGACATCCACCCGGACAGCGTCGCCACCGCCGCCGAGCACTACGCGCGCCTGGTGGGCGAACGTCCCGACACCGTCTTCCGCCCGCTGGTCTCCAACCTCTTCGAAGGGTTCCCGTCCGGCGCCCGACTGGAGGTCATCACCTTCAACCCGCCCGCGGTGAGCACCCCGACGAGCGACGACCCCACGGTGGTCCGCAACGTCTGTGTGGGGACGGACATCGTGATCCGTTTCTTCGACCAGGTGGTCGAACGCGAACTCCTCGCTCCCGGAGGCGAGATCCACCTGATCGTCTCGAACACCGCGGAGCTGCGGCGCATCGTCGCGCACGCCGTCGACGCGGGCTTCCACCCCGAGGTGACGCACCGTCAGACCTGGCCCACCGACGACTGCCAGGCGTACCTGTTCAAGCTGACGCGGACCGGCTGACCTCCTCGCACCGAGCCCCGGCCCCCGCCCCCACTCGACACCGAAGGACCAGGACATGTACGAGCACGTAGCGGAAGCGGTCAAGGAACCCCAGGTCGTCGCCGTGCCGCCCGGCACGGTCTGTCTGCGCTTCGAGACGATGAAGCTGTACTCGGCGCTCGGCGCCGTGCGCCACCTGCTGGAGACCGGGCAGATCGAACGGGGCGACACCCTGGTCGACAGCTCCAGCGGGATCTACGCCCATGCGTTGGCCCTCGCCTGCCACCGCTACGGACTGCGGTGCCACATCGTCGGTTCGACCACGGTGGACCGCACGCTCCGCGTCCAGTTGGAGGTACTCGGGGCCACCCTGGAGCAGGTCCGCCCCTCCCAGGACCTGCGCCTGGACCAGAACCTGCGGGTGGCCCGCGTCCAAGAACTGTTGCGCCAGCACCCGGGCCACCACTGGATGCGGCAGTACCACGACTCCATCCACTACCTCGGCTACCGCGATGTCGCCGACCTGGTCGGCAAGGAGGTCCCCGAGGGTCCCCTGACGGTGGTGGGCGGGGTGGGCACCGGGGCGTCGACCGGGGCCATCGCCACCTATCTGCGCGAGGCGGGGCGCGACGTCCGGCTCGTCGGGGTGCAGCCGTTCGGCAGCGTGACCTTCGGCGCCGGGCACGTCAGCGATCCGGACATGATCATCGCGGGCATCGGCAGCTCGATCCCGTTCCACAACGTCCGGCACGACTTGTACGACCGCGTGCACTGGGTGAACTTCGACTACGCCATGTCGGGGGCCGTCGGACTGTTGCGGGCCAGCGGGGTCTTCGCCGGGCTGTCGGCCGGCGCCGCGTACCTGGCCACGCGCTGGGAACGGAGCCGGGACACCGGCCGGACCTACGTCTTCCTCGCCGCCGACACCGGACACCGCTACGTCGACAGCGCCTACGCACGACACGCCCGGGCCCACGGGCTCGACGACCTGCGCCCCCACGAGGTGACCGGGCAGGAGGAACTGCGGCACCCCTGGTCGACGATGGACTGGCCGCCCCTCGACGGGGCGCGGCGGCGTGGCGGGGAACTCCTGGCACCGAGAGCGGTCTAGCGTACCGGCGGGCCGGGGAGCCCAGCCCCCACCGGGCCCTGCCGCTCCTCCCCCACCGACTGCCGACCCCGCCTCGCACCCCGATCGAAAGGGCACCCCCATGTCCGTCACCCCCCTCCATGACCCGCAGACCCGCGGATTCGCCTTGCTCCCCCGGCTCTTCGACGCCGCGGAGACCGCCGCGCTGGGCGAGGCCGCCGAAGCGGTGCTCGCCCGGGTGACGGAGCGGGCGCTGCACGGGCAGGCGGAGGTGACCGTCTGGCCGGACGGACACCGGCTGGAGCGGGTGGACGGCGCCACGCTCCACTGGGAGCCGAACACCGACGCCCCGGTGGTGCGCAGCCTCTCCCCCGTCACCCAGCTCAGTGCCGCACTGGACGCCCTGTGGACCGAGCCGCGCCTCACCGCACCGGTGCGGCGGCTGCTCGGGCACGACCGGCTCGGACCGTTCACCTCGAAGCTCAACTTCAAGCGTGCGGGGGTCGGTTCGGCGTTCCCCTGGCACCAGGACTTCCCGTACTGGTACTGCTGCGCGGGCCCCGCGGCACGGGACGTGGTCACGGCGATGATCTACCTGGACGAGGTGACCGTCGCCAACGGCGCCCTGTCCCTGGTGCCCGGTAGCCACCGCGCCGGACCCGCACCCCGCGACCGGGCCGAGCCCACGGGGCTGTTGGTGGACACCGCGCGCACCGGGGTGAGCGGCGCCGTGACCGTCGAGGCGCCGGCCGGTTCCGTGCTGGTGTTCCCCGGTCTCATCGTCCACCGCTCCGCTCCCAACACCAGCGGCACGGACCGCCGTTCGCTGCTGCTGTGCTTCCAACCCGCGGGGCGACCGCCGCTCGCCGAGCTGCCCTACCGGCACGAGCGCCTGGCCGACCTGCCCTGAGTCGATCCCGCACTACCCCGGCCGGCAGCCCCGTGCGCCGGCGCCTGACCCTGCCCACCCCCCTGCCCGTGACCACCAGAACGAGAGAAGAATCGACATGTCCCTACCCCCGCCACGCTCCGTTCCCGAACTCCGACGCGCGGTGCTCGACGGCGCCTACGGTCCGTCACCCCGTGAACTGACCGTCACCAGCGCGTTCTGGCTGCACCACACCACCCGGTTGGCCGGGGGCGACGTCACCTATCGCAACCACTACCTGCTGCTGCGCTCCGGAGACGCCTTCGGCGCCTGCTCCTTCGAAGCCGACGGCCCGCACCCCGACCTCTGCGCCGACGCCTCGGGCCGGACCCTCGACGAGTTGATCCGGCACGAGGTGCCGTGCGTGGGGATCGCCGCCCTGGACGCCTACCTGGCCCGCGTCCGACCGCACCGCGACACCGGCACCGCCGAGTCCGTCACCCTGCCGACCGGTACCCCCGAACAACGGGCCCGGGCCCGGGACGCGGCCGTCGCCGGACTGCTCGACATCGCGCCCGGCGCCCGGGTCGCCCTGATCGGGGTGGTGAACCCGCTGGTGGCGGCGATACGCGAGCAGGGCGGCGTGTGCTTGCCCTGCGACTTCAACCTGCGCACCACCCAGTGGGGCGACCCCGTCACCGACGACATGCACCAGGTCCTCGCCGAAGCGGACGCCGTGGTCGCCACCGGAATGACCCTCGGCAACGGCAGCTTCGACGTCATCCTCGACCACTGCCGCACCCGGCGGACGCCACTGGTGGTGTACGCACAGACCGGTAGCGCGGTCGCCCGCGCCTTCCTGGGTTCCGGGGTCCACGCCCTCTCCGCCGAACCCTTCCCGTTCTCGCAGTTCAGCGCCGACCAGACGGCCTTGTACCGGTACCGGGCGGCGGCGTGAGCGGCGACACCTCGCACCCCGTCAAGGCCCCCGGGCGGGCGTCGGGCGCCGCGCCCGGTCCGGGCGCGCCCAGCGGTTCGACGCAGGACGGGACCGGCGAGGCCGTGCCGGGCGATCTGCGGATGGTCCGCGCCCTGTGGCCGTTGCTGCTGGCGTCGGCGGTGGGGCTGGTGCCCTTCACCGTCTACAGCACCTTCCTGGTGCCGATCGCCTCGGCGGCGGACGGCAGCGTGGCCGCCCTGGGCCAGCTGCGGGGGCTCGGCGGGCTGGCCGCGCTGGCCGTCGGCACCGCGCTGGCCCCGTTGATCGACCGGGTCCGCAAGGAGCGGGCCGCCGCGGCGGGGCTCGGGGTACTGGCACTCGCCGCGGCCCTCGGCGCCTCCGGTGACTTCCTGCTGCTGGCGGGGTTCTGTCTGCTCGTGGGTGCCGGGACCGCGGTGCTGAACCCGGCGCTCACCGCGGCGGCGGCCGACCGCTTCGGGAGCGGTGCCGCGGCGGGCCGGGCGGCGACGCTCGTCACCGCCACCCAGTCGCTGACCGCGCTGTTGGCCGCCCCGCTGCTCGCACTGCCCGCCGCGTTCTGGGGCTGGCAGGGGGACCTGTGGGCCGTGGCCGCCGTCTCGGTGGTGCTCGCCCTGGCCCTGCTGCGCCCGGGGCGGGGCCGGCGCTCCGCGGAACCGGCCGGGGAGGAGGCCGCGGCACCGGTCGCGCGCCGGGACCAGGACGGGGTGGCCCGGCCGGGCTACCTCGCGTCCTTCCGGGCCCTGGCCGCACTGCCCGGTGTCGTTCCGCTGCTGGGGGTGGCGATGCTGCGCACGGCCGCCTTCATGGGGTACCTCGCCTATCTGGCCGCCTTCTACGACGAGCGGTTCGACCTGGAGCCCGGCCCGTTCGCCCTGGTCTGGACGTTGAGCGGCGCGGCCTTCTTCGTCGGCAACCTCCTCACCGGGCGGGTGCTGGGCGCCGAGCACCCGAGGGTGTCGGGCGAGCGGCTGATGACGATCGGGCTGGTGGTGGCGCTGACGGCGCTGGTGGCGGTCTTCTTCAGCCGGTCGCTCGTGCTCGCGCTGCCGTTGACCGCGCTCGTGGGCGCGGGACACGCGGCGGTGGCCGCCTGTGTCACCACCCTGCTGGTGCGGCGCTGCGGCCCGCTGCGCGGGATGGCGCTGAGCGTCAATGCGGCGGGCATGAGCTTCGGCGTCTTCGTGGGCGCCGCCCTCGGCGGCGTGGGGCTCTCCCTCGGCGGGTACCCGGGGACGGCTGCGGCGCTGGGGGCCCTGACGCTGGGGGCGCTGGGCTGCGCCCGGCTGTGCCGCCGGAGCGGTCGCGCCGGGGACGGTGCGCCGGGAGAGTGAAGGAACCCCGCGGGGCCACGGGCCGCGCGGGGTCGGGGGAGGTTCGGTCAGCCCTGCTGGAACAGCTCGGCGGGCAGGGGCTTCAGCAGGGCGTAGAGGTCGTCGGTGATCGGTCGGTCCCAGGCCGCGATGGTGACGAGCACCCCGTCGCTGCGGTCGAACTGGACGCAGGAGATCCGGCCCTCGGAGAGTTTGATGCGGCGCACGATCAGGAGGTTGTCGCCCTGCATCACCGGTACGTCTTCGGAGCCGGTGACGGTGACCTCCTCCTCGTTCTCCAGCGCGAGCAGCAGCTGCGCCACCTCGAAGGGGATCTGCCCGGGAGCGACCTCGCGGGCGGGGGAACCCTCGGGGAGGTTCCCGATGATCATCGCGGGTCCGCGGCCACCGAACAGGTCGTACCGGAGGAACACGCCCTGGCAGCTTCCGTCGGGGGCCGGGAGCAGTCCGGCACCGAGGTTCCCGGGCCAGTCGCCCGGCTCCATGGCCAGAACGTCGAAGTCGGGGCCGGCGGGTGTCGCGGCGCTGCGTCGGCGGAGGAAGGACATGCGGACATGGTACGTGTCGCGGGCCGGATTCCGTCGTGGGGTTGGTCAGGTTCGCGGGCGGTTCTCAGCCCGCCGGGCGGTGCCGTTCGTGGTGCCGGGCGACCCGCGCCCGGTTCCCGCAGGCCGGCTTGCACCACTCCTGACGGGGGTGCTCCTTGAGGAAGTAGCGGACGCAGCGCGGTGCGTGGCAGGCCCGCAGCCGTGCGGCGTCGGGGCCCGTCAGGAAGGCTCCGGCGGCGCTGGCCAGGGCGGTCAGCAGCAGGTCACCGGGGGCGACGGGGCCGGCGGGGGCCGGGCTGAGCACGGGCGACTTCCCCTCGGGCCAGCGGAGGACGGGCACGGCGGGTACCCGGCCGGCGGCGGTGTTCAGCACCTCCAGGGCGTCCGGTACGGGGAGCAGCCGGGAGGCGTCGGCGCTGCTCGGGGGAGCCGGTCGCACGGCCCGGGCGAACAGGGCCCGGACCGCGTTGCGCAGTTGGCGCACCCGGCCGAGGTTGGCCGGATTCGCGGTGTAGCCGGCAGCATCGAAACCGTACCCGAAGGAAGTGGGACGTCGCCGGACCCAGTCGGTGAGCCCCACGGGGTCGGTGAGGTCGTCGGCGACCCCGCCGCTGCCGTCGTGGCGGAGGGTGAGCGCCAGTTCCAGTGCGAGGGCCGGATCGGGGGCGGGGATCAGGGGGTCCATGTCGGCCATGGTACGGAAACTAATGCTCAGATCGCCCCCTTCCATTAATCTGAGGGAAACGGGCCCGGAGTCCGCCTGCCCGCCGCACCGTGCACGCACAGGGGGGACCGGGCACACACGCAAGGGGTATCGGATGCAGGAGTCAGGGGCCGTGCACGACGGTTCGACGGAGCAGGCCGACGGCACGACGGGGAGCGAGGAACTGCGTCAACTACTGCGCGGGCTGGAGGTGTTCGCCGGCGAGCTGCCCGACTTCGACCCGTCGCAGGCGCCGGGCACCCCGGTGGAGCTGTTCACCCGGTGGCTGCGCCACGCGATCCGGGCGGGTGTCCGTGAGCCGCACGCGATGACCGTGTCCACGGCCGACTCCGCCGGCCGGCCGGCGGCCCGGGTGCTGATCCTCAAGGACGTGGGACCGGAGGGTTGGCGGTTCGCCTCGGAAGCGAGCAGCCCCAAGGGGCGCCAGCTCGCGGCCCGCCCGCACGCCGCGCTCACCTTCTACTGGTCGGAGCTGGCCCGGCAGGTGCGGGTGCGGGGCCCGGTGGTCCGGGAGAGCGCCGAGCGCGCGGCGGCCGACTTCCTCGCCCGGGGCGCCGGGGCGCGGGCCGAGGCGCTGCTCGGCCGGCAGTCACGTCCCCTCACGGATCCCGTCGCGCGGGAGCGGGCCCTGGCGGAGTCCCTCGCCCGGGTGGAACGGGAGCCGGGGCTCGTCGCCCCGGGCTGGACCCTGCACACCGTGCGGCCCGACACGGTCGAGTTCTGGCAGGGCGACCGGTCCCGGCGGCACACCCGACTGCGGTACGTGCGCGAGGGCGACGGTTGGCATCGGGAGTTGCTCTGGCCGTGAGCCGAGCGGGCCGCTCCGGCGCTTCGGGGTGGGCCCGGAGGGGGGCCCCGGCCCACCCCCCCGGGTACGCGTCCACGCCCTCATGCCGCTGGGCGACCGCCTCCGGGGGCGCC